>CAZJAR010000073.1:0-12668 GCA_964543785.1 uncultured Synergistaceae bacterium
GATGCAGGGGCAGGATTCGGTGGTCAAGGGACTGGTGCTGCTCCTTTCCTTTATCGGAATCGTCCTGTTCAACGGCATTCTCATCGCCATCATCATCGGCAAGCTCATGGAACGGCTTGCAAAGATGAAGGATGCCGGTGAGGTCCGGGAGCGGGGGCATATCCTCCTTCTCGGCTGGAGCGAGTGCATTCCCCATATCCTTGACGAGCTTGAATCCTTCTGCGCTTCCGAGCGGAAGCCCCCGGTGAAGGTGGTGGTGATGGGGGAGACCCCCCCTTCGCCCTCCGGCTGGCCCGTGGGGCCGAAACCCCACGTCAGGGTGATCACCAGGACGGGCAGCTTCCAGAACGAGGATGCCCTGGAACGCATTTCGGCCCACCGGGCTTCGGCGGTGATCGTTCTCGGGGAGAGCTCTTCCGACCGGAAGCTCTCCGAGAGGCTGAACGACCCCATTGTCACCCGGACCCTTCTCTCCCTGGAAACGCTCCTTGGCGACAGGCGAAAGGGGGGATGGACCCGGGGATGGAAGTCCGACAGGCCGCCGGTGATTATCCTGAATTATCTCGACCTGGGGAACAGCCTTCACGTGACCGACTTTCTCCGCCCCTTCGGCACGGAGAACAGGAGGATCTTCTTCAACCCCCTCTTTTTCACCGGCAGACTGATCTCGTCCATGTGCCTCAACCCCCACGCGGAGGACATTTTCAACGAACTTCTGACGGCGGAGGGGAACGAGTTTCATTACGTCCGGCCGTCCATCGGCCCGGGGATGGTCTGGAGGGACATCGCCGGGGCCTTCCCGAAGTCCGTCCCGGTGGGGTACCGGGACGGGAACGGGAAACTGCGCATGGTTCCCTTCCCCGGCGAATCTCTTCCTGAAGATGCCGGCATAGTGGTCCTGAGCGAGAACGGCTGGGACAGCGTCCTTTTCGATCCTCCCGCGCCGGGGGAACGCCAGGAGAAGGGGGATCTCGCCCTGTTCTGCCCCATGGGCAGCCTTCCTTCCGGTAGCCTGGTCATCGTGGGGGTGAACCCGAAGCTTCCCTTCATCATCGAAGGGCTGGAGCGGCTCGCCATGAAGATCACCGTCGCGGACAACCAGACGGAAGAGGAGTTCGCGGCGTGGTACGCCGAATATTCCAGGACGCCCCTTCCCCACGGCGTGATCTTCCGGGAATGCCGCTTCCGGTCCGAGGAGGAGGTCCGCCGGGCGATCGACATCGGCGAAACGGACAGGATCATTCTCCTGGCGGACGGACACCTGCTGAACGCGGCCACGCCGGACCGGATCGACGCGGAAACCGTGTCGAAGCTCCTGATGCTCAGCAGGCTGATCGGGCAGGAGGGGCGGGAAGACATCCGCCTGATCGTGGAGACCCTGACGGTGGATTCCGAGGTGGTGGTGCGGAACATCCGCAACTGTTCCAACGTGATCGGCCCCCTGACCATCGGCAGGCTGCTGACCACCTTCGCCCTTCAGCCCGAATTCGAGCCGGTCTTCCGGTCCCTCATCCAGTTCGGTGACATCGACATCGTCTGCTGCCCCGCTGGAGCCGCCCTTTCCGGAAGCCCGGATGGAGCGCCCCTTTCCTTCGGGGATCTTCTCCGCATGCCCCGGAACGGCTCCATTCCCATTGGCTGGGTCGTCCCGCCTTCCGGAAGCGAAGACAAGAGGAATGCCGACGGGGGAGGACTGAGGCGCCTCGGCTCAACGGTCATGCTGAACCCGCCCAAGGACAGCCTCCTTCCGCCCGGGGCGGAGATCATCTTTCTCCACAGAGAGGCGTGAAGCCGGGCACCGACCGTAAAAATATCCCCGGAGGCGCTGCGTCCCCGGGGATATCATTTTCTTCCGAACTGTACGCCTGCGGAATTACGCGGTCTTTCCTTCCCCGCCGATGCGCGTGACCAGCACCTGGTCAATCCTGTAATTGTCGATATCCACCACTTCAAACTTATGGTTCCCGTATTCTACCGAGTCTGTCCGCTTGGGGACCCGCCTGAGCATGTACATGAGAAATCCGGCGATGGTCTCGTAATGCTCCCACCCCTCGAATTCGTCGATTTCCAGGGCCTGCATCACGTCCTCTATGGGGGTCGTTCCGTCCACCAGCCAGGAATTCTCGTCCCTCTGCACGATGAGCTCTTCCTGGAAGGGGCTGATCAGCTCGCCCATGACGGTGCTCATGACGTCCTGCAGGGTCAGAAGACCGACGACCAGGGCGTATTCGTTCACGATGACGGCCATGTCCTCCCTGGCGTCGCGGAACCGCTCGAGGGCCTCGAAGAGGGTCAGGGTATCGGGCAGGAGGAGTATCTTCCGGACAATGGGGTCGGTCCGCAGGGAGATCTTGTTCCCCTTTGCGATCTGCGGGAGGAGGTCCTTCGAATCCACGTACCCCATGACAGTGTCGATGGAGTCCCGTTCGCACACCGGGTACTTTCCGTGGGGCTTCTCGGTGATCTTGACGTAGAGGCTTTCTTCGGACTCGCCCAGGGTGAGGAAGACGATGTCGCTCCTCGAGGACATGGCCGAGGCCACTCCTCTCGTGTCCAGATCGAAGACGTTGGCGATCAGGTGCTGCTCCTTGTTGAGGAACACCCCCGCCTGGGCTCCCGCGTCGGCCATGGCCATGACGTCGTCCGACGTGATGTTGTCAAGCCTGACGACGGGAACGCGAAAGAGCCTGAGTATTATGTCCGCCAGGCCGTTGAAAAACCACACCAGGGGAGCGAAAAGCTTCATGAGGACAGTCATGGGTGCCGCAACGGCCAGGGCCAGGCGTTCGGGCTCGATCATCCCGGTTCTTTTCGGGATGAGGTCGGCAAAAAGGACAAAAGCCCCCGTCACAAGAGAGAAGGAAACGGCGAAGGAGACCGTCTGGAGCGCGGGACCGTCGTAGAAGAGGCGCAGCCAGGAGGAGATGTAGGGGGAGAGAGCAGACTCGCCCATGACGCCTCCGAGGATGGCCACCGCGTTCAGGCCGATCTGGATGACCGTGAAATAGTGGCCCGGGTTCTCCTGCAGGTCGAGGACCCTCTGTGCCCGGTGGTCTCCTTTCTTCAGCAGGAGCCTGAGCTTGATTTTACGGGACGCGGCGAGGGAAATCTCCGATACGGCAAAGAAGGCGCTGACAAGAATCAGCAAAAGTATTGCAAGTATGTTGTAAAGAAAAGACATCACTGGTACCTCCGGGGATGAATCCCACACTCAAGAACATCGATTCCAGACACAGGACACAAAAAAAGGTCGGACAATTCTGACCTCAGGAACGAATACGTTCTATTTTACACGATCCTGAGGGAAACAGCACAGTCAGAGAGCATGGGGACTTTCAGCGCAGAAGAAACGGCAGGTTTTTCTCCGGGTGAAGACGCCGCAGGGATTTTCCGGTAGGGGCGCCAATGCGCCGTTTTCGGCTTCGCTATCTTTTCTTTTTTCCCTGTTCGATCCTCATGCACGACTGAAGATCGTTGGAGGTGTAGGCCAGGTGATCGGCAAGGGCCTCCAGTGCCCCGGCCAGGTTCCGTCCTGCCACGGCGGCGAGGATGGCCCGGTGCTGCCGCTGGGATTCGTCCCGCATGGAGGCAAGGTGGATTCGGATGTTCCGGTCGGTCTTCTGGCGCAGCCTGGCGAGCATGTCAAGGGTAAGGGGGCGGTCAGCCGGCTCAAAGAGCAGGTTGTGGAACATCTGGTTGAGATCACGCCACCGGATGCAGTCCTGTTCATTGTCCATGAGATCGAGAATTCTCCCGGCGTCGTCCACGATGCGCCTGGTGATGCGCGGAAAGGCGATCCTCAGAAGGTTTGTTTCCAGGGCGGACACCATTTCGTAGAGTTCCCTCGCCTCTTCAACCGAAAGGGTGGTGACCACGGCGCCGCGGTATCCCTGGAAGGCAACAAGCCCTTCGGTCTCGAGCAGGCGGAGGGCTTCACGGAGGGGAATGGGGCTCACGCCGAGCCGAAGGGCAAGCTGGGCCTGGTGAAGGGGTTTTCCCTCGGGAAGAATTCCCCGGTAAATGCCCTCCCGGAGCACCCCGGCGATGTAGTAGGGTGCGGAACTGTCGCCGCTCATCCGTTCCGCCAGGGCTTCAAGGGTCATTTCCTCGTTCATGGGGGTTCCTCCTCGGTACTGGAAAATAATATATTTTTTCGGCGAAGATTATAGGAAGGCCATGGAAATTATACTCCATTGACAGGAACATCAGCTCGTCACCATACTTGAGGCGATGCTTTCCAACTAATGAAAAGGAGTGATTTCCATGGCCGTTCCCATGAAGTTCCTCTCCGAAGAGCTCGATGCCATGAAGCAGGCCGGCCTCTACGGGACCATCCGTACTCTTGAAAGCCCCCAGGGGGCGTGGGTTCATATTGACGGGAAAAAATACCTCAACCTCTGCTCCAACAACTATCTGGGTCTCTGCAACGATCCCCGGCTCGTGGCCAAGGTAAAGGAATACGCCGACAGGTACGGCGTCGGACCGGGAGCCGTAAGAACCATCGCGGGAACCATGTCGCCCCACATCGAGCTGGAGAAGAAGCTCGCCGCCTTCAAGGGGGCGGAGGCCGCCATCGTGGTGCAGTCAGGCTTCTGCGCCAATCTCACGGTGATCCCCACCCTGGCGGGGGGCGCTGACGACCTGATCTTCAGCGATTCCCTGAACCACGCATCCATTATCGACGCCTGCAGGCTGTCGAAGGCGAAGGTGATCCGGTACGAGCACTCCGACATGGCCGACCTGAAGAAAAAACTTGAAGAGAACAGCGACGGAAAAGGAAAGAAGCTCCTCATCACCGACGGCGTGTTCTCCATGGACGGCGACGTGGCGAAGCTGCCCGAGATCGTGGAGCTGTGCGAGAAATACGGCGTGATCGTGGCGGTGGACGACGCCCACGGCGAAGGTGTCCTGGGCCGGGGCGGCCGGGGCATCGTGGACCATTTCGGCCTCCACGGCCGGGTGGACGTGGAAATCGGCACCATGTCCAAGGCCTTCGGCGTCATGGGCGGCATGGCCGCCGGAAGCGCCGTGCTCGTGGACTACCTCCGCCAGAAGGCCCGGCCGAACCTCTTCAGCAGCGCCCTCACCATTCCCGACGTGGCGGCCAACCTCGCTTCCGTGGAAATCCTCCAGGAGAGCGAGACCCTGGTGAAGAAGCTGTGGAGCAACGGGGACTTCCTGAAGAAGGAACTGAAAGCCATGGGCTTCGACACGGGCAGCAGCGAAACGCCCATCACCCCGGTGATCATCGGCGAAGCCTCCGACGCGAAGGCCTTCAGCGCGAAGCTCTTTGAGCGGGGCGTCTTTGCCACCGCCATCGTCTTCCCCACAGTTCCCAGGGGTACCGCCCGCATCCGGGCCATGGTCTCGGCGGCCCATTCCGAGGACGACCTCCGGTTCGCCGTGGAAAAGTTCGCCGCCGTGGGCAGGGAAATGGGGATTCTCAAATGAAGAGAATCATCATTACGGGAGCGAGCGGCCAGATCGGCGTCGAACTGACCCCCTACCTGAGGAATATCTACGGTGCTGAGAACGTGCTGGCCACGGCCCGGAGAACTGTCCCCGGCCCGGTCTCCGAGGGCGGCCCCTTCGAGCTGCTCGACGTGAGGGACGGAAAGGCCTTCTCGGATCTCCTGGACTCTTTCCGGGCGGACACGGTGATCCACCTGGCCGGGGTCCTGTCCGCGAAGGGCGAGGGCGACCCCCTTTCGTCGTGGGACATTAACGTGTGCGGCTCCTGTACCGCACTGGAAGCGGCCCGGGAGCGGGGGGCGGCCTTCTTCTTCCCCAGCTCCATCGCAGCCTTCGGCCCCTCGACCCCGGCGAAGGACACCCCCCAGGACACTCTCCAGCGGCCCACCACCATCTACGGCGTGGCCAAAGTGACCATGGAGCTGCTCTGCGACTACTACCACAAGAAATTCGGAATGGACACCCGGGGACTCCGCTTCCCGGGGCTGATCAGCTACGAGGCTCTTCCCGGCGGCGGCACCACGGACTACGCGGTGCACATCTACTATGACGCCATTAAGAAAGGGAGCTACACAAGCTTCATCGCGAAGGGAACCTACATGGACATGATGTACATGCCCGACGCCCTCGCCGCGGTGGTGAAGCTCATGGAGGCCGACCCGTCGAAGCTGGTTCACCGGAACGCCTTCAACATCTCCGCCATGAGCTTCGAGCCGGAGCAGATCTCCGCGTCCATCCGCAAAGTAATGCCGGAATTCACCATGGATTACGACGTGGATCCCCTCCGGCAGGGCATCGCCGAATCCTGGCCCGACTCGCTGGACTGCAGCGCCGCCCGGGAGGAGTGGGGGTTCGCCCCGGAATACGGCCTGGACCGGATGACGGAGGACATGCTCCGCCGACTGAAGGAAAAGAACTAAGCCAAAAGAAGAAGGGCAGCCCCCGGAAATCCGGGGGCTGCCCTTCTTCTTTTCCCTAAAAGCCCCGCCCGGACGACACAATGCATGAATGATATGCTTTTACCGTCAGTTTATACTGAAAACAGAGCAGGAGAGCCTCTTCATCGTGCAGGCCAGACGCAACGATGCAGTACGCACAAGTTTTTGCATAGTAAAAACTATGAGAGCAACGGGTATTGGGATTTTTGGCAAAAACAAAGCAGTATTCCGGGACAGGACTGCGAAACCATCTGCGGCCTGCTCGACAGTATCAGGGGCAAACTGGACGACGACGGCGGAAGCGAATCCGACAGCGGCTCGGGACAGGTGGATTGCCCCGTCCTTTTCCTCACCTCACAGCCCCTTCTGTTCCGCCCGAATTCCGAAAGTGCTGCCAAGGTGTCCCGCCTCGCCCATCAGGGGGATGCGCCACCCCTTTTCGCTCTGCTCCAGCAGGGTGATGCTGCCGTTGGCGAGCTGGAACTTCCAGAAGCTTGAGAGAGGACAGTCAAGCACGTTCATCAGCAGGACTTTCAGCACGGCGTCGTGGGTGAAAACGGCGATGTTTTCGCCCTTTCCTTCCGCAACCCGCAGCAGGGCGGGCCAGGCGCGGTTCTGCACGTCCTCGAGGCTTTCCCCTTCGGGCATGAGAACCGTTGCGGGCCGGGTATGCCAGGCTTCGAGCACATCCGCCCATTCCGCCTCCACCTCGGGGGCGGTGCGGCCTTCCCAGAGGCCGTGCCCTATTTCTATGAGCCCTTCGGACAGTTCCGCCCGCAGTCCCTTCAGTTCAGCAAGGGGGCGGGCGGTCTCCCGGGCCCTGGAGAGGGGGCTGGCCACGATCCTGTCCAGGGAAACGTCTTTCAGCGCCTCCGCGACAGACAGGGCCTGGACCACCCCCGTACCGTTCAGCGGGATGTCCATCTGCCCCTGGAACCGTCCTTCCCTGTTCCAGTCCGTTTCCCCGTGCCGCACGAGGAAGACCCGCTTCATCACAGGGCCTCGGAGAAGTTCACCTTCACGGCCCAGAGAAGGTCCGCGTCGGCCTTGAAGGTCTCGATGACCTTCAGGGGAATGTCGTTGTCGATCTGCAGGGCTCCCACGGCGAGACCGCTTCCGTTCTTCCTGCCCAGGGCGAAGTTGGCGATGTTGGACCCGGCCTCGCCGAGGATGGTGCCCACTTTCCCGATGACTCCGGGACGGTCGTGGTTGCTGAACAGGAGCACCGTTCCCTCGGGGACGAACTCGATCCAGTAGCCGTTGAGGTTCACCACCCGCTGGCGGCCTTCCTCGGTGACCGTACCGGCCACGGTGACCCCTTCACGGGAGCCTTCGGCACTGATGGTCACTTCCAGGAGGTTCTTGTAGGTGCCTCCCTCCCCCCGGCTCTCCTCCACGGCGATTCCCTTGTCCGTGGCCAGGAGGGGTGCGGACATGTAGTTCACCTCCGGCCCGTGGGAGACTTCGAGCATGCCCTTGAGCCCCGCCACGGTGAAGGGAGAGTAGTGGTAGGGCACTTCGAAGCAGATGGGATCGTCCCCTTTCGAGAAGAGGGGCCCCCGGAGGGTGACCCGGATCTCCTTCACCGGCTCCCGGAGAAGGTGGGCGGCGAGGTACCCCATCTTCCGTGCGAGGGAGAGATAGGCCCTCCGCCCGTCGGAGAGAAGCTGCTCGGAGAAGGGAAGGTTCACTGCGTGCTCATAGGGTCTGCCCAGGAGAGCGGCAGCGAGATTGGATGCGGCGATCACCGCCACAGCTGACTGGGCCTCTTCCGTGTTGGCCCCGATGTGGGGGGTGAGGATGACTTTCTCCCGGATGTCCGGTGCGAGGAGGGGATGGTCTGTTCGCACCGGCTCGCCGTCGAACACGTCAAAGGCAGCCCCGGCGAGAAGACCGGAGCGGACGCCGTCCGCGACGGCTTCCTCGTCTACCAGGCCGCCCCGGGCGCAGTTCACCAGAAAGGCTCCCCGTTTGCAGGCTTTGAGAAGCTGAGCGTCGAGCAGCCGCCTGGTCTCGGCGGTGAGAGGGACGTGAAGCGTGACAGCGTCGGCAAGGGAGAGAGCCCCGGCGAGGTCATCCAGGAGCCGGACCCCCGCGCGGTCCGCCTTTTCCTTCGATATGTAGGGGTCGTAGGCGGAAACCTCCATGCCGAAGGCCCGGCACCGCAGGGCCACCTGGGTTCCGATCCGCCCGAGGCCGATGACCAGAAGCCGCTTTCCCGAGAGCTGCATGCCCATGAACCGGCTCCGCTTCCATTCGCCCGACGCCACGGAGTTCCACGCCTGGGGTACCTTCCGCACGAGGGAGAGCATCATGGCCAGAGTGTGCTCCGTCGCCGCGAGGGTGTTTCCGGTGGGGGCGTTGATCACCACGATCCCCCGGCGGCTTGCCGCCGCCAGGTCGATGTTGTCCACGCCGACACCTGCCCTGGCCACGGCCCGGAGCTTCTTCGCCGCTCCGAGCACCTCCCCGTCGAGGGGCGTACCGCTCCGGGTCAGCATGCCGTCCGCATCGGCCACCGCCTCCAGCAGTTCTTCCCTGGAGAGGCCGAGCCGCACCTCCACCTGGAGGTCCTTCTCCTTCCGGAGCAGGCTGATCCCCGCTTCCGATACGGTATCCGTCACGAGCACTTTCATTTCCGTCATTCCCCTTCCCTTGTCCAGCAGTTCCAGGCAGCTTCCGAAAAATCGGGCCGAAGGTCCAGGCCGCACATCTTCCCGGCTCCGTAGATGCTTCCGGCGATAAGTGAGAGTTCGGGCCATCCTCCCGGGCTGTAATGGGCTACCCGGAGCAGGGAGGGTTCCTTTCCCTGTCCGGCGGCGGCCTCCACCCCGAGGGTTTCCAGGGCATGCTTCATTTCCCTACCCTTCCCGCCGGGTACCTTTACCGCCGTGACGGCGGGGGAGCGGAAGGCAGGGTCCTCCACGAAGAGGGGAAGGCCCATGGCCTCGCAGGCTGTCTCAAAGGTTCCGGCCGTTCTGGCCTTCAGCCGGAACCATTTCCCGAAGCCGAAGTCCTCAAGGAACCGAAGGGCTTCGGCAAGACTGCAGAGCAGGGTGACCGGAGGAGTGTAGGGGTTCTGGGGCCGGTTCTTCTCCAGGAACCTCCGGTGCAGTGAGAGGTCGAAATAGTAGGAAGGGCAGGGGCGGGATCCCGCCCTCGCCCAGCCCCGGGGAGACAGGGCCGCCAGGGCGATGCCCGGAGGCGTGAGCAGCCCCTTCTGGGAGCAGGAGGCAAGTCCGTCGATGCCCCATTCTTCGGGGAAGCAGGGCAGTGCGCCGAGAGAGCTGACCCCGTCCACGAGCACGAGGGGACCGTCGGGGGGAAGGGCGGCGATGCACTCCCTGAGAGGAGTGACGGCGCCTGTGGAGGTCTCGTTGTGGGTGAGGAGCACGGCGGCTGGATCGGGACACCGGAAAAGGCCGTCTTTCACGTCGTCCGGGGTGACACCCCGGCCCCAGGGAATGTCCACGGGAATGACGACGGCCCCCCGCCGGGATGCGATCTCCCGGAACCGGTCGCCGAAGGCGCCGCAGGAGAAGGAAATCACCCGGTCGCCCGGAGCGATGAGGTTGGCGGCCAGGGCTTCGAGGGCTCCCGTTCCCGAGCCGGGGAACAGCACCGGGGGTTCTTTCGTTTTCAGAAGCCGCCTGAGACGTGCCGAAATCTCCTCCAGAAGGGAGAAGAAGGGCTCGCTTCGATGGCTGATCAGCGGCTCGGCGCCCCTCTGCCTGATGCGATGCGGAATGGCAACCGGTCCGGGAGTGAAAAGATGGGGCTGCATGGATGTATCCCTCCTTCGAAATGAAAAAAAGCCGGAAGGGATTTCCCTTCCGGCCTGTATTTCCTGCGATCGAATCCTGCGTTTCTGTCGCGGTGTCTTTGTCTAAGGCTGCGGCGCCTTCCCCGCCGGCACGGGAAGACCAGCCCTTCCGGACCAGCCGGAAGAGGAGGAGGAAGATGACCCCGTACCAAGATTCCAGAAAAGAAACACAGAGTTCATATGCGGCAGCTCCCCGAAAATAAAGTTGCTCACTTTATATCAGCAGAACCTTTCAATGTCAATAGTTTTTTCTGAAATCCGGTCTCCCTTCGGCTTCCGGGAAAAGAGGACGGCGCTGTTTCCTCCACATCCTTTTTCCTGGGCCGATCCCGCCACAACATCCTCCGGATTCTCCGTCCAGGGGAAATTCTTTCCCGGTCGCCCCTCAGGAAAGCCGCAGGTCGCGGCGGACCGGAACACGGGCTGGAGGATCATGAATCCATGGGCTTGCGAATTGCTGCAGGAACGGAAAAGGGACTTTTTTTACAACGGCGCTGCAGGGCATCAGAACCGGACTGCACATATCTTGACAAAAATCCGCCCTTTATCTAAGATACTAACATATCAGATCATCCATTCGGTCTAGTGGGAATTGAGCAATTATTCTTCTGTCCCGGTTTTGCCATGGGTCATCCCGTGCCGTATCTTCGTTCCGGGCGGCCCGAAGCTCCGGATTACCGGCCTTTCGGCCTGTAATTAATACACTCAGGGAGGAATGAATTATGAAGAAAGCGTTGTTTCTGCTGGCATGCCTCATGGTTCTTGTATTCAGCGCTTCGGCACTCGCAGCCGACGTGGTTGAGGGGGACGGAAAGTCCTACGAGCTCATGATTTCCACCCAGCTTGCCGATTCCCATCCTTTCTGCCAGGGTTTCTACGCCCTCGCGAAGAGGGTCAGTGAAAGAACCGGCGGAAAACTGACCGTGAAGGTTTTCCCCAGCGCCCAGCTTGGAAGCGACGAGGACGTCATCGAGCAGGCGATCCAGGGCGTCAACGTAGCGGTGGTCACCGACGCCGGACGTATGGCCAACTACGTGAAGAACATCGGTATCGTCGGCATGGCCTATTTCGCCGACAACTACGACGAGGTCATGAAGGTCCAGCAGACGAACTTCTGGAAAGAGAACGTTAAGAAACTGGCCGAGGAGAACGGCATCCGGGTCCTTTCCTTCAACTGGTTCGACGGCGCCCGCCACTTCCTCACCAACAAGCCCGTCAAAAAACCCGAAGATCTTAAGGGCGTCCGCATCCGCACTCCCGGCGCTCCCGCATGGTCCCGGTCCGTGGCCGCCCTCGGCGCCACACCCATCACCATGGGCTGGACCGACGTGTACAACGCCGTGCAGCAGAAGGCCATCGACGGGTGCGAGGCCCAGCACTCAGCAAGCTACGGCCTGAGAGTGTACGAGGTTCTGAAGTACATCAACAAGACCGCCCACTTCCAGCTCCTCAATGGTCTCATCGTCGGCGAGAAGTGGTTCAGCACCCTCCCCGCGTCTTTCCAGGCGCTCCTCCTCGAGGAATTCGAGAACCAGGGCAAGATTACCGCCGCTGAAGTCATCGAAAAGTCCGATGTCTTCGAAGGCATGATGGTAAAGGAAGGCATGGAAGTCGTGGAAGTTGACATGGCCGCATTCAAGAAGGCCTCCGAAGCGGCATACGAAGAACTTGGCTTCGCCGAACAGCGCAAGGCCATTTACAAGGAAATCGGCAAGGAATAAACTCCCGTCAGAAATATCCTGCGTCTCCAGGGCGATTTCCGGCAGCCGCCGCCTTCCCGGGGCGGTTGCCTTCCCTTTTTACGGCGCCGGAAGGAGGCTGCACACGGACATGCTTGAAGCGTTGAAAAAAGGATACCGCTGCGTCTGCACAATCGAGGAGCGGTTTATATCGTTTACACTATGCTCCATAACCGTTCTGATTTTTATCTCGGCTATCGGAAGGTTTGTCGGCCGTCCCATCAACTGGGCAGTGGACATTTCACTCCTCCTGTTTGCCTGGGGATCCTTCCTGGGGGCTGACGTGGGAATCCGGAAAAACAGGGTGATCAACGTCGACTTCCTGACGTCAAGGCTGCCTCTGAATACGCAGAGGTTTATCGCCATCACGTGGTCCGTGGTCATCATTCTCTTCCTCCTGGTGCTCATCGTCTACGGCATTCCCCTCTGCATTTCCAACTTCAAACGGCAGTTCCAGAACATCACCCTGAGCTACTCTTTCGTCACCGCATCCCTTCCGGTGAGCGCTCTTCTGATGATCATCTCCACCGGCGCGAGGCTCTATATGCAGGTCACCGACTTCCCGTCCACCCTCCGCGGCGGCGGACGGGACGTGGCGTAGAAAGGGGGAGGACGGAATGCTTCTTCTCGTCGGCGTCTTCCTCGTGCTCCTCTTCCTCGGCATGCCCGTGGCCTTCGCCATAGGCCTGTCGGGCT
>CAZJAR010000074.1:0-8904 GCA_964543785.1 uncultured Synergistaceae bacterium
CCCCCACCGGGGGGAGACACCCATAAAGGAACAGCGTACAGGGGCTCTCCGAGAAACAGGGACAGAAGAATCGCCGCCGGAACAGCCCGAAATACGTTCCGCTTCGCTTCCTTCAACATCTTGCTCACTCTCCAGGAAAAAAGGATAAGGGACTGACCGTGATTCTTCCGCATTGAAACAGGGGTCTGACTTTTGGGAATCATACGGCACTTATTTATTTTTCGCAATATATACATTTTGCCCCTATACCCTGCCATTCCCGCATTTCTTCCGCCGGCGGAACGGAGTCGCCCCTGGAACAGTCTCTCCCGGCCGGACGTCCCACCCGGCCTTTCAGAGCGAAAAGGACGGGTGTTGTGGCCCGCTCCCCGGTGATGTATCATATCAGCGAAAAGAAGCGATGCCGAAAGATAACCAGCAAGGAGGACATTCCATGTCAACAGTAAAAATTGCGCGCCGTTTTGCCTCGCTCCAGCCCTCGTCCATGATCAGAATATTCCAGGCTGCCGAGGCTGTAGAGGACCTGAGCAACCTGAGCATCGGGGAGCCCGATTTCCACACGGAGCCGGAGATCGTCGACGCTGCAGCGAAAGCCGCCAGGGAAGGATGCACCCACTACCCTCCTCTCCAGGGATTCCAGGACCTCCGCAAGGAAATTTCAGCCTACTGGAAGCGCCATCACGAAATCGATGCGGCACCGGAGAATATCCTGCTCACCGTGGGAGGCCTCCAGGCCGCCCATTTCTGCTTCCAGGCCATGCTCGACCCCGGGGACGAGGTTCTCGTGGCGGAGCCCTGTTTTTCCGCCTATTTCCAGCAGATTGAGAACAACGGCGGCGTGGTGGTACCAGTGCCTTCACGGGCGGAGAACGGTTTTTTTCCCACGGCGGAGGATTTCGAAAAAGCGGTGACAAAGAAGACGAAAATCCTGGTGATCAACTCTCCCTGCAACCCCACCGGAGGAGTGATAACCAGGGAACAGGCCCTTGAAATCGTCGCAGTGGCGGAAAAGCACGATCTCTTCGTCATCTCCGACGAAATATACGAGGCGTTCATCTACGCAGGAAAGCATGTTCCCTTTGCATCTCTCCCGGGCATGAAAGAACGGACCATGACCGTCGGAGGATTCTCCAAGAGCCACTGCATGACCGGGTGGCGGATCGGCTACGCCATGGCGCCGGCGGAGCTGCTGAAGGTAATGATCACCCTCTCCGTGGCCCAGACCTATGGTGTCAATACTCTCGCCCAGAGAGGAGCCTGCTTCGCCCTCGAAACCCAGGACGAAAAAGTGGAGGCCCGCACGGAGGAATACGAGAAGAGGGTGCGCTACTGCGCCGGGCGGCTGAACTCCATGCCCGGCGTAACCTGCCCCGAACCGAAGGGCGCCTTTTACCTCTTTCCCGACATCTCGGGAACGGGCATGACCGACGAAGAATTTGCCTGGTGGCTTCTCGATACAGCCAAGGTTGCGGTCATCCCTGGAGCGGCCTTCGGTCCAAGCGGCGCAGGACACATCCGCATCGCCTGCACTCTGTCCCTTGAAGGGCTGAAAAAAGCCATGGACAGGATGGAAGGGGCGCTGAAAAAGAAAATGGCATGACCGCCCAGATCATTTCGCGGGAGGAAGAAAAACCCGCCCCTGAGGGGAGCCGGACGGCTCCCCTCAACTTTTCCCGCTTAAGAATTCTTCAGGCAAAAAGACACAAAAAAACGATGTGCACACCACCGGGAATGTGGTAGAAAGAATTCATCCGTGTTCCGGGTACCAGCCCGTGAGGAGATGAGAGACAGATGAGAAGATTCGCCGTTGGAGCATTGCTGTTCATTTTTCTTGCTTTTTTCACATCTTTTTCCGCCGAAGGAAGCGAAGGAAAGGGAAAGAAAGAGAATCGGCCGAAATGGGTAGAGGGCGAAGTCATCGTCACCTACCGCCGGGGAGAAGGCACGGGGAGCATGGAAACCATGGCGGCCCGGACTGCGGGAGTCTCGGTTAAACGATTCGAGGCTCTCTCCGGTGAACAGGGCAAAAACGTCGTATTCCTGCGGGTTCCGGGAAAATCGACGGAGGAGCTGCTCGAGGAGTTTTCATCGGACCCCGGCGTGGAAAGCGTCTCGCCGAACTACATCCTGCGCATCCTGGCCCCCGTGACGCCCAACGACCCCCGTTTCACCAGCCAGTGGGGTCTGAACAACACGGGGCAGGACGGCGGCAGGGCAGGCGCCGACATTGACGCTCCCATAGCCTGGGGCATCCGAACCTCGGCCCTGACAACGAAGGTCGTCGCCATTATCGATACCGGCATCACAAAAAACCACGAGGATCTGAAGGACAACCTCTGGACGGGAGCGGGAGGCATTCACGGCCGAAACTGCGTCAACGACAACGACGATCCCGAGGACGACAACGGCCACGGCACCCACGTGGCGGGGATCATCGGCGCGAAGGGAAACAACGGCAAGGGGACGGCGGGTGTCGCCTGGAACGTGAAGCTCATGGCAGTGAAGATGCTCGACTACCAAGGCTCGGGAACTTCAGAAAACGAGCTGGAGGCCTACGACTGGATCCTGCGGAAGAAACAGGAAGGCGTGGACATCGTGGCAGTCAATGCCTCCTATGGAGGAGGCGGTGCCAGCGATGCATCCAGGGACGCCATCGAAGCCCTTGGAAATGCCGGAATCCTTTTCATCGCCGCCGCCGGGAACGCTGGAGCGGACAATGATCAGAATCCCGAATACCCGGCGTCCTACAACCTGCCGAACATTATCTCCGTGGCAGCCACCGACAGGAACGACGCCCTGGCCTCCTATTCCAGCTACGGCAGGAGGTCCGTCCATCTGGCCGCACCGGGAAGCGCCATCCTGAACACCTGGGTGTACGAGCCCTCGTCGTCGGACATCTTCTTCGACGACATGGAATCGGGCGCCGGAAAATGGGTCACCTCGGCAGACAGCTCTCCGCAGATCCACTGGAGGATCATCGACACCACGAGAAACGGCACTGCCACGAAGGTCTGGACCGACGGCCCGGACCAGCACTACCCCATCAACCAGAGGACCTATCTCTCCGTACAGAACAACATCAACCTTTCGGGAACCGCCGGACAGCCGGTGCTCTTCGGAATGAAGATACGGTGCGACCTGGAAAGCGGATTCGACTATCTCTACCTGCAGTTCTCGAAGGACGGGGGCTCGAACTGGACGACCGTCCACGAGTTCACAGGAGGCGGGGACAACTGGACGGACTTTACCATCCCGGTTCCGGCGGAATATAGAACGGCGAGCTTCCGTTTCAGGTTTTTCTTCAAAACGGACCACTCCGACATTCTGTTCAACTACGCAGGTGTGCAGATCGACAACGTGGGCGTGGGCTGGTCCACGGACACCTATATCGCCATCTCCGGCACCTCCATGGCCACACCCTTCGTGACGGGCGCGGCTGCCCTCGTGTCGTCCCAGTTCCCGGGCGAATCCCCCGGGCAGATCCGGTCCCGGATCCTGGGCGGAGTGGACCGCCTCTCCTCCCTGAGCGGCAAGGTCTCCACCGGCGGACGGCTGAACCTGGCGCGGTCGCTGGGGGCCGCCGTGCCTGACGGTGACTCCGGTGGCGGGGGCGGGTGCAGCGTGGCGGGAATTCCGTCCCTGCTCTTCCTTCTGCCCCTGCTCCTGCTCGTGAAAAAATAGAAGCGGCTGCAGGGGCAGACAAAAAAGCCGGGCTGGTTTCCGCCCGGCTTTTTTGTCTTTTTCTACTGTATTGAGGTAAAAAGAACCGGTTTCAGCGGGAGGGGGAACGCCACAACCTCCCAGGGACTTGAAAGTGCCATGGTGACCAGGTTCTGCGGCCCCGGTTCCTGCTCCCGCACCGATACAGTCACCCGGTCGCCGGTCTCGATAATAGCCTCCACGGAGATCGAGTAGCCTCCGCTTCGCTTGAGGCCCTGGAAGACGGCGGCAAGGGCCTGCTTTGAGAAATCGATCTCCGGCAGGGCAGGAAGGGGAAGCACGTTGCCGTTGATCTCTGCCCACAACTCTTTCCATTCATTCATTTCCTTCACCAGCACAAACCGGCGGTCAGTGACTCCGCCGTAGCTGCCTTTACCAACCGGAATGAAGGCAATCACCGCTCCGTCGTCATCCCCGCAGGCGGCACAGGCCTCTGCCACAGTTGCGCCCAGAGGGTACAGGACTGCCGAAAGGAGAAAAAGGACCAGAACCGCTGCATTTTTCACAGGAAATCCCCCACTTTCGAAGGTGCTCTTTCACTGGGAATAATAGCAGAAAAGAAAGGAACGTTGATGCGTAAAAGGGCTTATTTTCCGAACCGTACAAGTGCCGCGTCGAGGTGCTTGCACTTCCTCGATCTCTGGAAGGCCGGGCAGGTGCAGGCCATGTGGAGGATATCCACCGCGTAGTCGTCCGTTCCGTGGGCGATCAGAATACTTTCGGTGACCCTCTCCAGTTTTTCCTGGTCAAAAAGAGGGCGTTCTTTGGGCCCCTTCTCCGGAAGCGGCTCCCTGGGGCCGTCGAGGGCGACGTTGGACAGGCGGTCCGCTTCCGCGTTCTGCTCCCTTGGCACCCAGGAAATGCTGCTCTTTGTCCTCCGGAGCAGGTCCACAGCCCTTTCGGCCAGTTCTCTGAGACGGGGCTCGTTGATCTTCCACCGGCCCGTCACCTGGTTCACCACGAGCTGACTGTCACCCCGGATCTCAGCGGCAGTGCCCCGGCGTTCCACCTCTTCAAGCAGGAGGAGAAGGGCAAGGTATTCCGCCTCATTGTTGGTCCGCTTTCCCAGGGGCTGGGCGCACTCCCAGACGGGGACCCCCTGTTCATCAAAAAGCACTGCCCCCGCCCCGGCCTCTCCGGGGTTCCCCCTGGAAGCCCCGTCAAAATTTCCCCTGAATCTCCCCCTTCCGGGGTCTTTGCCGCCCTTTTCCCCGGCACGGGGAGGAAGAACGTCTCCCCAGTCCGAATCAAGGTCAAGGAATTGGTTCGTTGCCGCTTCAGGTGATTTCTTTCTCATAAAGGACTTCCTTTCCTAGTTCTGAGGACTCATTTAGTTTCCTTTTTGGCCCCTGAAGAAAAAATACTTTCGACCTCGTGAGGAAAAATAGACTATAATGCATGAGGTTTTGTATAAATATTTTTTAGGGGGTTGTTCTATTGTGACGCTTTCGCCGCACCCTGCACGCAGAATGCGCCGCCTTCCCGGCCGGAAAACGGGGCTTCCCGGTTTCTGCGGATCCGGAAAGAGTCCTGCCGGGCTCTGCCTTGTCTTTTTGCTGCTTCCTCTCTTTTTTGCCGCGCTTCCTCCCCTGGCCGCCTCGGCATCGGAGTTTTCCTTCCTGAAAGGCCTTTTCGTCCAGGAAGTGAAGGGCTACGGAATGTACACCGAAGAACCGTCCTCACGGTTTGAGAAGGGTTCCAGGATCTCGGTCTACCTTGAAATCGACGGATTTCAGAACCAGAAGAAAGAGAACGGCTACGAAATCCATCTCAGCCTCGACCTCCTGGTGAAGGACGACAAGGGGAACGTTGGCATCGAGCAGAAGGACGTGGTCACGTCCGACCTTATGGTGAAAAGCCCGTGGAGGGATTTTTTCTTCACGGTGAACATTGACCTGGCCGAGCTTCCGCCGGGGAAGTACACCCTGGGTTTCGTCGCCACGGACCGCACCAACGGAGGCAGGACATCCCACGACATGGACATAGAGATTTACTGACCATTGTCCCCGCAGGCCATGCAGCCTCCCCGGTACTCCGGGGAGGCTGGTTCGCTGTCTTACCGTTCCCGCACCATCTGTTCCCTGAGCTTCCGCTTCAGTACCTTCCCCACGGCGGAAAGAGGCAGCTCGGTAACGAACTGGACCTTTCTGGGCACCTTGAAGTGGGCCATCTTCGCTTTGCAGTGTGAAATCACCGTTCCTGCCTCGAGTTCCGCCCCCTCCTCCCGAATGATGAAGGCGACCGGGACCTCACCGCTGACCGGGTTCTCCACACCGATGACCACGGCTTCCCGCACTCCGGGAAGCTCCTTGATCACGCCTTCCACTTCCTGGGGGTAGACATTGAAGCCGCCCACGATAATCATGTCCGACACCCGGTCAAGGATGGAGATGTAGCCGTCTTCGTCCACCCGCACCATGTCGTCCGTGTTCAGCCACCCGTCCCTGAACCGCTCCGCCGTGAGAACGGGATCCCGGAAATAGCCCCTGGCAACGGAAGCTCCCTTCAGCCAGAGGACTCCCTCCTCCCCTCTCGGAAGAGCCTTTCCGCTGCTGTCCCGAACTTCCACCGAGTAGCTCGGCAGCGCGGGCCCCACTGTGCCGGTCTTGCGGAGGGCATCGCTTGGATTGCTCGCGACGACGGGAGAGCACTCCGTGAGCCCGTATCCTTCGAATGTGATGACGCCGAGCTGGTCCCGGAAACGCTTTTCAAGGCCCGGATCAAGTTTTCCACCCCCGGTGAGGATGTACCGGAGACTGGATGGGAGCGTTTCCCCTTTGGAGGCAACTCCAAGGAGAAAGGGGAGCATGGTGGGAACGGCGATGAGGATTTCCGTTTCCGATTCCCGCAGCCCCTCGAAGAGATTTTTCAGGGGGAGAAATCCGGGGAGAAGCGCTTCCGGGAGCCCCCAGACGAGTGGCAGGACGCCGCAGACCGTATAGCCGAAGGAGTGGAAGTTGGGCAGAACGTTCATCAGAACTTTGCCCCTCTCAAAACCTTCAACGGTCTCGTGGACGCCTTTCGTGTTGTCGTAGAGATTTTCGTGGGTCAGCGGCACAGCCTTCGGGGCGCCCGTGGTGCCTGACGTGGCGAAGATCACCGCCACGTCAGGATCCTGCTCCACCCGGTCCCGCCGGCCGGTGAAGGGAGGGATCGTCCCGTCGGGGGACGCCTCTGCGGCAGGAATCCCCTCAGCCCTGACAGCCTCGGCCAGACCTTCCATGCCTTCACCGAGGACAACGCCGAATGGGTCCACATGATGAAGAATTTTCAGGATCCACTCTGTGCCTCCTCTCGGGTTCAGGGGAACAAGGGCGCCTCCGAGACGCCAGGCCGCCATGGAGAGATGGAGTACAAGCGGGCTGTTGGGCAGAAACACCGCAAGACGGCTTCCGGGCTGAAAGCCCCCCTTGCGAAGGATTTCGGTGCAGAGGGAGGTCTTTCTCTCAGTCTCCCGGGCGTCTTCCCAGGCACCCTTCCACCAGAGGACACGCTCTGAGGGATCTCCGGAAAACCGTAACGCAATCTTCTCCTCGAGGCGAACGGACATGGATGGGTCCTCCTTTTCTTGTCAGGAGCTTTTTCTGTAAGGATAGCACAATCTGCCGCCTTTTTTCTCCCCGGTGAATGATAGAATGAGAAAAAACGGCCTCTCAGCCGGACGCCAAAACCGGAGGTATTGAATGAAGACCCTGTATCTTGACTGTTTCGCCGGCATCGCGGGCGATATGTTTCTCGGAGCGCTGCTCGACCTCGGACTGGACAGGAAGGCATTCCTTGAAACCATGGAAAGCATCGTCCTCTTTCCCGGACACTCCCGCGACCACCACCACGATCACGGCGGAGGACATCCCCATGATCACGATCATCACCACGGCCCGGGAGCGGAGGACCGGCTGAAAATCTCCATCAGCCGGGGGAGCCGTGGCGGAATTGCAGGCACGAAGGTGTCGGTCAGCAACCTCGAGGATCACCCTCATAGGGGTCTCTCCGACGTTCTCGCCATCATCGGGGCGAGCCCACTCTCCCCCCGGGTGAAGGAACAAAGCGCCGTCGCCTTCCGGCTCCTTGCCGAAGCGGAAGCGAAGGTCCACGGAACCACCACGGACGAAGTCCATTTCCACGAAGTCGGAGCCATCGACTCCATCGCCGACATCATCGGCGCGTTTGTCCTGGTGGAAATGGCCGGAATCGGCAAAACGGTCTCCTCCCCCCTCAACGTGGGGTCGGGAACGATCACCTGCGCCCACGGCATCCTCCCTGTTCCGGCCCCGGCCACCATGGAACTCCTGGAGGGAATCCCAGTCTACGCCGAAGGAGCACCCATGGAACGGGTCACACCCACGGGTGCCCTCCTGGTCCGGTGCCTCGCCGGGGAATTCGGTCCCCTGCCGGCGGGAAAAATCCTGGGGTCGGGCAAGGGACTGGGCGACAGGGACAGCGACATTCCCAACCTGGTGCGGGCGGTGATCGTTGAAACCCCCGACGGGAGCGGCGGAGACATCTTCCGGAGGGACCGGGGGACGGTTCTCGAGACGAACATCGACGACATGAACCCCCAGTACTACGGGCCGGTCATGCAGAAGCTGTTCGCCGAGGGAGCCCTCGACGTGTGGGCCACGCCCATGCTCATGAAGAAGGGACGCCCCGCGGTGACACTGAGCTGCCTCTGCCTTCCCGAGAAAGAGGAGCTCCTGGCGGAAATCCTTCTCCGGGAAACCACCACCCTCGGCCTGAGAAAATACCCCGTGGACCGTCTGAAGACGGACCATGAGATCGTTGAGCGGGAGACATCCTGGGGCCTGGTCCGGTTCAAGGTGGCCCGCCTCGGCGGCGAATCCCTCCGGGCAAACCCCGAGTTCGAGGACGTCCGCAGGCTGTCGGAGGAACACTCCATCCCCCTGCCGGAGATGCGGGAGCGCCTGGTGGGAGAGTTTCTTCCCTGAAAAGCTGAAGGCGGGGTGCGGGAAATACCCCGCACCCCGCCTTGCTTCCGGCTCATTTGCCCCGGGGAGCTTTCTTCGCCGCCGGGCGGCTTTTCGGCGGAGGAGCCTTTGCGGGAGCCCTCATGGAGATGGCCCTTCCGCCGCCCGTCACAATGGCGGCGTATTTTTTATACACCGCCGGAAAGTCCTTCAGGATGTCCTCCCTGAGCATGTCGAAGGGAACCACCACGTACCGCCC
>CAZJAR010000074.1:9004-12266 GCA_964543785.1 uncultured Synergistaceae bacterium
GAGGCGAGGTGCTCCGCGATTTTTTTCTGCTCCGCGGTGGGGGCGAACACATATTCGCTCCCCCAGTGCATGGAGACGATCACTACGTCGGCTTTTTCCTGGGCCCGGACCACGTCGGTCTTCGCCTTTTCCGGGGTGTAGAGGCTGACGTAGTGCCCCTTTCCCTTCGGGGCTTTCAGGCCGTTGGTGGCGGTGGTGTAGGCGAGGAAAGCGCAGGAAATGCCGTTCACCCGGAAAAACCGGATCTCTTTCTCCTTCTCCGCCGTCAGGCTGCTTCCGGCGGTCACCGCGTCCTTCTTGTCTTTCCAGTATTCCAGCGAGGCGAGAACGCCCTTCTCCCCCCTATCCAGGGTGTGGTTGTTCGCCAGGGACACCAGGTTGAACCCGGCGTCGAGGAAGGCGTCCCCCACCTCCCTGGGGGAATTGAACATGGGGTAGGTGGACAGGCCGAGTTCTGTGCCGCCGAGGATCGTCTCCTGGTTGTAGAAGGCCATGTCATGGGGGGCGATACGGCTCTTCACGAGGCGGAGCATGGGCCGGAAATCGTACCCGCCGCCCTTGTGCACGGCAGCGTTGTAGACTCCCTTATGGATGAGGGCATCTCCCACGGCGGCCAGGGAAAACCGGGCCGCCCCTTCAGCTTCCCGGGACCCGGAAAGGAGAGCGAGAAGGAGCACAAGCACACGGACAATACGGGAAATGGTCATATCATGATTCATCCTTTCGATCCGCTTTTCGGCAGAGGGTCTCCGTATTGCTTAAAGAAGGAATGAGACGTATTCTATTCTTGTGTCTCACCAGCGGGAACATCTTCCACGGGAGCGGTTCCCTTTCCCGAAGATGTCCTGCACTTCCCGCACCCGTGGCACCCCCGATAGCAGGGCCGGATGCGGGACGACCCCGCAAACAGGGGAATACACGCAAGGACCAGTATCACGGCAAGAGCGACATAGTTCATCCCATCCACCTCCGGAAGGAATTCCCGTCCCAAGAGTATACCTTCCCGGAGCAAAAAAGGGGAACGGCGAAGAAAAAATGAAGGGCATTCCGGGGAAACTGCTTTCCCCGGAGAAAGGTCGGTGAAAACGTGCACTGCATCGCAACTTTCGAGGTCACCAGCATGGCGCTCCTCTTTGAACGCACCTGCAGAAAAAAGGGCATTCCGGCAAAAGTGATCCCAGTACCCCGAAAGCTGTCCTCCAGCTGCGGTCTCGCCTGCGAGTTTCCCTGCGAGTCCGGGGATGAGGTGCGGACTCTCTGCGGAGAGAAAAAAATCGACGTGGAATCATACCACCAGCTGGAAGACGACTGGACATAATCCCCTGCAAAGAATACCATATAGGGGATAGTGGTATTATCCCAAAAGGAGGGGTAGAGTTCATGGAAAGAAAAAAGGTGCTCATCATCGGGGGCGTGGCCTGCGGCGCCAAGACAGCCGCCAGGCTTGCCAGGCTGGCCCCGGAGTTCGACATCACGGTGCTCGAGCGGGGGGAACACCTCAGCTTCGCCGGGTGCGGCTTCCCCTATTTCGTGGGGGACGTGGTGAAGGAGTACAAGGACCTGGTCTGCACTCCCCTCGGCATCATCCGGGACGCAAACTTCTTCCGTACGGTGAAGAACATCACGGTCCACACCGGCTGTCTCGCCACCCGGATCGACAGGGAAAACAAGTGCGTCACCGCCTCCGACGCGGCCACCGGCGAAGAAAAAAACTTTCCGTACGACAACCTCGTGCTCGCCACGGGAGCGTCCCCCATCCGCCCCCCCATACCCGGCAGCGACCTTAACCGGGTCTTCACCCTCTGGACCATGCCCGACGCCCTTGCCATGAAATCGGCCCTCTCGTCGGGAAGCATCAAGACAGCGGTCATCATCGGCGCAGGCCTCATCGGCATGGAAGTCGTGGAGGCCCTTGCGGAACGAGGCGTAAAGGTTTCGGTGGTGGACGCCCTTCCCACCCCTCTTCCGGCCCTCGTGGGAGAAGATTTCGGCCTCCGGGCCGCCAGGGCGGTCAAGGCGAAAGGCGTTGATTTCTACGGCGGCGAAAAAGTCACGGAAATCACCGGCGAGGGAGGGGTGGTCACCGGGGTCAGGACTGACAGGCGTTCCCTGCCTGCGGACATGGTGCTCCTGGCAGTGGGCATCCGTCCCAACACCAGCCTTGCCAGGGACGCCGGCCTGGAGCTTGCCCCCAACGGAACCATCGTGGTGGATGAACTGATGAGGACAAGCGACCCGTCCATCTACGCCGGGGGTGACTGTGTCCAGACACGGCACCTTGTCACGAAAAAACCCGTATGGCAGCCCATGGGCTCCACAGCAAACCGCCAGGGAAGGGTCATCGCAGACAACATCGCCGGGCTTGCCACGCCCTTCTCGGGGGTCCTCGGGACAGGTATCCTGAAGCTTTTCAACCTGACCATCGGCAAAACGGGCCTCGACGAGAAACAGGCGAAAGAAGCGGGCTTCGAACCGGTGAGCATCGTGGTGGAAGAGCCGGACCGGCCTCACTTCATGCCCGGCATGGGAGCCATGACCATCCGGCTGGTGGCGGACAGACTGAGCCGCCGGATCCTGGGTGCCCAGATCATGGGCACAGGGGTGGTGGACAAGCGTCTTGACGCCATCGTGGCGGCCGTCTCCTCGGGAATGACGGTGGATCTCCTGGCGGACGGCGACTTCGCCTACGCCCCGCCCTTCTCCACGGCCCTCGACCCGAACACCCACGCGGCCAACGCGCTGAAGAACAAGATGGACGGCCTCGTGAAAACCTACCAGCCAAAGGAACTCAGGGAACGGATGGAGGGCGCGAATCCCCCGCTGCTGCTCGACGTGAGGGCTCCGGGAGAGCTGGATCTCCAGGGGAGGCTTCCCTACGAGTTCGTGAACATCCCCCTCGGGAAGCTCCGGGAACGGGTGGGTGAACTGCCCCGGAACAGGGAGATCGTGGCCTTCTGCAAAATCTCCGTCCGGGGCTGGGATGCCCTGGCGACCCTGAAAGGGGCAGGCTACGAGGATGTGGCCCTCCTTGAAGGAGGCGTCATGGCCTGGCCTTACGATCTGAAGTAGTCCTTCCGGGCCGCAGGACAAAAAAAGGGCTGCCGCAAAGATCCCTGCGGCAGCCCCTTTCTGTTTCTCCCGGTCTATTCCTTTGTCTCGGCAAGCTCCACCAGGACCTTCGCCATGATGTGGGCGTTCTTCATGATGTCCTCCACGGACCACCGCTCGTCCTCCTCGTGGATCGTGTAGTCCTGCCCGGGAA
>CAZJAR010000075.1:0-12145 GCA_964543785.1 uncultured Synergistaceae bacterium
CTGGCCGGGAACGAACTTTTTGCCCTTGAAGTCGGCGACGGACTTCATCCCGGCGTCCTTGCGGGCGATCCAGTGCATCACGTTGGGATAGAGGGTGAACATGCCCCGCATCTCCTTGTAGGGAGGCTTGCCCTCGTAGGTTCCCTTCCCGTTGAAGGCGTAGAAGCAGATGCCGTTCTGGCCGATGGCGACCTGGACTTCCTCGTTCCTCATGAGTTCAACGTTCTGGGGAGTGCCCGCCGTGGACTGCGCGGAGGCCCTGGTGACCTCCTTGATGTTCTTGGACCAGATCTGGGCCATGGCGTTGCCGATGGGATAATAGGCTCCCCCGGTGGTGGCGGTGGCGATATTGAGGCGGTAGCTTTTCGCTTCGGCACCGACGATCATGGGGCCTGCCGCAAAGATAAGCGCGAGAACGACCACTGCTGCTATAATGCTTTTTCTCACATTCATTCCCTCCTTTTGTGTCTGGAACTCTTAACCGACTTTCCGAACCCTCCTGGTCGCTATGACCTCCGTATCGCACCCGGCAGGGGCAGGCATGACCACATCGCCGATCTCCACCGGTGCTTCCAGGAACACCTTCCGGATCTCATCCATCACCTCCCGTATTTTTGCCAGGGGTATGGGGCGGCTGGTCCGCACGCTGGCGAGGGGGAAATCACCGCAGCACACCGGAACGCTGGATGCGATGGTGCGCATGGGATTTTCCACCTCCTGGCGGGCCCACAGTTCACCCCGTTTGCACACGTTTCCCTGAACTCTCGTTACTACAGGGTTTTCGTCGTTGTCAACGTCGACAACGATGGAACATCCGTTGGGGCAGACCACGCAGGTATATTCTCTCGTGCTCATTCTACCGTCACCTCCAGGGAGGAACAGCCTGAAACAGCTTCTTTCTTCAGGTCGATCCGGATCATCTCCGCCGGGTGGAGCCTCATTTCCCGCTTCCGCGCGATCTCCCCGCCTCCGTCCCTGACCACCACGCACCGGTCCCTCCACGGGGCTGCAACACGCAGCGACAGGGTGAAATCCCGCTCCCCCGACACAACCTGGGGAAGGGTGTACCGGACGCCGCTTCCCGGCTTGATCCTGATGGGGGAAGGCAGGGCACAGCGTCCCTCCCGGACGAAGCAGGCGGCGAACTGCCCTGCCTGCGCCGCCTCCACGGAGACCCAGTCCACGAGATCATGGACATGGAGGACGTTGCCGCAGGCGAAGATCCCCGGTACAGATGTCATGAAGGAATCGTCCACTACCGCCCCGCCGGTCACCGGGTCCATCTCGACCCCGGCTTCCCTGGTCAGCTCGTTCTCGGGAATAAGCCCAACGGAGAGCAGCAGGGTATCGCAGGGGACATACCGTTCCGTCTCGGGAATGGGAGACCGGTCCTCACCCACCTGGGCCACCCTGATCCCCTCCAGCCGTCCCTTCCCCACGATGTCCGTCACGGTTGTATTGAGGTGAAGGGGTATGCCGTAGTCGTTGAGGCACTGCTGGATATTCCGGGGAAGACCGCTGGAGTAGGGCAGAATCTCGAAGACCGCTTCCACCTTCGCCCCCTCGAGAGTCATCCTCCGGGCCATGATGAGGCCGATGTCGCCGGAACCCAGGATGCAGACAGTCTTCCCCACCATGATGTTTTCCAGGTTCATGAAGTTCTGGGCCGCACCGGCGGTATACACCCCCGACGGCCGGTGTCCCGGAATGGAGATGGCGCCCCTGGTGCGCTCGCGGCAGCCCATGGCGAGTATGACAGCCCCCGCCTCGATGCGCTGGTAGGTTCCCCGGGTGCTCACCTCGAGGATCCTGTCCGCCGACAGGGAGAGGACGATGGTCTCTTCCATGGCCTCTATGTCCAGTTCCCTGAACCTGTCGATGAACCGGGCGGCGTATTCGGGACCGGAGAGGGCCTCTTTGAAGGTATGGAGACCAAAACCGTCGTGGATGCACTGGTTCAGTATGCCGCCGAGGATGCGGTCACGCTCGATGAGGAGCACGTCACCGCACCCGGCCTCCTTCGCCGCCACGGCAGCCGCGAGTCCGGCCGGTCCGCCGCCGATGACCACCACGTCCCTGCGGACCGTGGGGATGGTCTTCTTTCCGCGGTTCATCGGGCGGCTCCTCCCTTCCCGGGCCGGACATTGCCCACGAACATGGGCGACCCGGCGCTTCTCTTGAGGAAGTCTTCAGGCTTCCATCCGAATTCGTCCCGCAGAATCCTGGTGATGCGGGGAACGCAGAATCCGCCCTGGCAGCGTCCCATGGAGGCTCGGGCTCTGTACTTGATGCTCACGAGCGTCCGGGCGCCAAGTGGATTGGTGATGGCATCCAGGATCTCCTGCTTGGTGATCTTTTCGCACCGGCAGATGATCTCGCCGTAGTTGGGGTTGTCGGCTATGAGTGCCGCCTTTTCCTCCGCGGGCAGCTCGGAGAAGAACAGGGGACTGCCGGGCCGCACTGGGTTGAAGGAAGAGTCGGGAACGAGGGGAATGTGCTTTTCCACCATCTCCCGGACCATCTCCGCAATGGCAGGAGCGCTCGTCAGCCCGGGGCTCTCTATCCCCACGAGATTGATGAAGCCTGCGACATCCTTCCGGTCCTCGATGACGAAGTCCTTGTTTCCGCCCACTTCCGGGGGCGTCTGTTTCGGGCGGATGCCGCCGAAGTTCCGGATGTAGTCCGTCATGCGGATCTCCGGGAGAAGTTCGTGCCCTTCCCTGCGGAGCTCCTTCATCACGTCCGATGTACAGCCATGGTCCTCGGGGTCGTTGAGATACTCGGCGCTGGGACCGATGAGGATATTGCCGTCCACGGTGGGCGTCAGGTGGATGCCCAGCCCGGGCGCGTTCTTCTTCGGCGCGGGGTAGATGAGGGTCTTCAGGGTGCCGTCAAGCCGCCTGTCAAGGACATAATATTCGCCCCTGCAGGGGTAGATCACGTAATCAGTGATCCCGGCCATGCGGCACACTTCAGCGGAGAAGAGCCCGGCGGCGTTCACCAGGACCTTTGCCGTGAAGGTCTCTCCGGATCCGGTCTTCACGGACCAGCCTCCTCCGGCGAGGGGGGAAAGGGATGCCACCCGCTGGCCGAGATGGAAGTTTACCCCGTTGGCGAGGGCGTTTTCCGCAAGACCTATGGTGAGACCATAGGGGGAGATGATTGAACTGGTCGGCGAATGAAGGGCAAGCGTCCCTTCCACTCCGGGCTGGATCTGCCGCATCCGTTCCCTGCCGATGAGCTCGAGGCCCGGGACGCCGTTGGCCTCCCCCTGCTCCTTCAGCCTGTGCAGGGTCGCTTCATCCTCGTCGTCCAGTGCCACCGTGAGCTTGCCGATCCGCCTGATCTTCACCTTGAGGTCCCGGCAGAGATCGTCCATCATACTGTTGCCCTTTACGTCGAGAACGGCCCGGAGGGTCCCCGGTGCATAGTTGAAGCCCGCGTGGAGCACACCGCTGTTCCGGCAGCTCGTTCCCAGGCCGACATCCATCTCCTTCTCGACGACGGCCGCTTTAACCCGGAACTTCGAGAGCTCCCTGGCGATGGCGCAGCCCACCACTCCGCCTCCAACAATAAGAACGTCGTACTCCTGAGTCACCCTGCAACACCCGCTTTCGGAAGAAGAACATCTGGTCGACCAAGGTATTCCAATCAAACCGATTTTATATTATCATGGTCACGGGAAAGGAGACAAGAGGAATCAACTGAAAATTTCAAGTTCTTTTTTTAACTTTATATGAGGCCGCTGACCCTTCGGCCACGCCGGGAGGACTCCATGAATGAAACGCGAAAGGACCTGATCAGGCGCTTGACGGACCTCGTGTCACAGGGCGACGTGGTGTGCGGAGGCAAGCTTCCCCCGGAACGGGAACTCGCATCTCTGCTCGGTACCACGAGGCCCCTTCTCCGAGAAGGGCTCATAGCCCTCGAAGCCCTCGGCCTGCTGGACATCCGGGACAGGCAGGGAATCTTCCTCGCCGAAGGAAACCCGGACGAAATACGGAGAGTCCTCGGCCAGGCCCAGGTATGGCCCATGGAACTCCTCTCCCAGGTGATGGAAATACGGCAGCTCCTGGACCCGGGCGCCGCCGCCCTGGCGGCCCTGCGGCGGAAGGAGCGGGACCTGGGAAAAATGGACGAATGCATCGCCATGCTCGAGAAGGTCCACTGTGAACAGGACCCCCACGAAGCGCCCCTCGGCGCCTACTGGAACACCGTCCTCCATGCCACAATCTTCAGGGCCACGGGGAACACCCTTCTCTCCCGGCTCTACGAATCTCTCCTCGAGATGTCCGAGAAGGGAATCTCCGCCATGAGAATGGAAGTCCTCGATTCGGCGTCCCCCGACCGGACGGAGAAAATTCTGGAACAGCACAGGGCCCTCGTGTCGGCCATCCGGGACCAGGATCTGCTCAGGGCCCGGGAGGCGTCGAGAATCCACCTGAAGTTCACCATCGACACTCTCGTGGACCTCAGTCGGGTCACCCCCCTCTCCAACTTCTTCGCCCAGCGGATGGACTCCGTCCTGCAATAGAACAGGGGCGGACCGGAAGCTTCCGGTCCGCCCCTGTTCTGTTCATTCTGCGGGAGCGAGCCCCGTCTCTTTTTCCTCCGGAAGGTCATCCTGTGAAAGGATGAACCGGGACAGGAGATTCCTCATATGATCCGCCATGGAGGCCATTCCGGACGATTCTCTTGCTACCCCCTCCGAAGCGGCCGCCGTTTCCGCCGAGGCTTCCCTGATGGCATCAACCCTCTGGACCACGTCGATGGTGGCATGGGACACCTGGTCGATGGCCCCCGCCATTTCCTCACTGGCCGACGCCTGGGACCGGGAGAGCACCGCGATATTGGCGACGGCTTCCTCTATCATGGCTATTTCGCCGAGCACCTCTGAAAGCCTTCCCTGGGCATCTGCGGCTCCGGCGACGGTTGACTGCATTACCTTGCCCGTCTCCTCCGTCACTTCCATGGACTCCCGTGCATTTTCGTGGAGGGTTGTGATGAGGGCCGCCACTTCACCGGCAGCCCTGCTTGAATCCTCGGCGAGTTTCCGCACTTCGTCTGCCACCACGGCAAAGCCCCGTCCGGCATCACCGGCCCGTGCAGCCTCGATGGCGGCGTTGAGCGCCAGGAGGTTCGTCTGGTCGGCGATGGAGGTGATCACGGTGACGAACCCTGAAATTTCCTCCACGGAATCGGCAAGGGCCCGGATCTTCTCCATATTGTTCTCCGACTTCTCGCCCACAGCCCGCACATTCCGGATGACGTTTTCAACCTTCCCGACAGCTTCCTTCGCCATGGCCGCAGTCTGGTTCGCCGCTGCCACTCCGTCGGCGGAGGCCTTCGCTGCAGCCTGGGCACCCGCTGCCACTTCCTCCACTCCTGCGTTGGACTCCTCGAGAGCGGCCGAATTGCTCTCGGAGATGGAGGCGACCTGCTCGAGGGATCCCCTCACTTCCTCCACGGAGGCATTGGTCTCCTGGGAAAGGGACGCGAGGGTCTCCGCCCCCCGGGCAACTTCCTCGGCGGCGGCCACAATATCCCGTACAGCTCCCGCCTGGAGTTCTGTCATCCTCGCCAGGGCGTCCGCGAGGGCACCTATCTCGTCGGAGGAATCATACTGAAAATCTTCCCTGCGGACCGTGAGGTCGCCGTTCCCGGCCCGTTCGGCCAGGCTCACCGCCTTGCGGAGGGGGCTGGTTATCATCCGGGTGATGATCATTGCCACGGCCATTCCGACCGCGATGGAAACAATGATGGAGATAAGGAGCATCTTCGAGACATTGCGGGCCTCATCGGTCACGATCCCCGATATTTCGAGCGTTCTGCCGAGGCTGAATTTCATCACGTCCCCTGCTGCGGCCATGACGGCTTCTCCCGCCGCAGTCCGTTCTTTTCCGACGGTTTCGAGATCCGTCCAGGCCTTCTGGAAGTCGCCAAGAGCCCGGACATATTCATCAACGTCCTTTCCGGCTTTCTCGATGGTCCTGATCAGTTTTTCCTCGAAGGCGGTCATCCTGACTTCGGCCAGAACTTCGCGGACATTCTCCAGTTCTTTTTTCGCCTGGGCAATCAATTCCATCTTCTTTCCGGCGATGGCGGCGAGGGTCACGTACTCCGCCCTGTGGACAGACTCCACAAGGCTGTCGAGAAGGGCAATATTCTCGAGCCTCGTGGGGATATTGCCCTGGGAAGCCGGATCTTCGAAGTCGGCCTCGAGGGCGTCCTTTTCATCGAAAAGAAGGTCGTAGGCGATTTTTCTCACTGACTCACCTGTCTCCGCGGTCTTCCTCTGCTGGCCGGCCATGACGGCGATGAGCTTCTGGGACTCCTCGAGAAGCCCCCGGTAGGCGGCCACATGCTCGCCGGATATTTTCACCCCTTCGGCGAGCCGCTCAAGTCCGGGGTGGGCCGAGGCGTGTTCCTCCGCCTTTGCGAGCACTCCGCCGATGGCCTCGAAATCCTCCTGGGCAGCCGTGAGATCCTGGTAGCTGTCCGCGAGGACGTAGGTGTTTACATGAAGCATGAGGTTCTGGGCGATATTTTCAATTTCATTTGAGAGTTCGATTCCCGGGATATAGCGCTGTTCGAGGGTTCCCACTTCTGTTATGGCCCTGTTCATGTTGCGCCAGGCGAGCCAGCCCGCTGCGGAAAAAATAATCAGGACAGCGGCAAACCCGGCTCTAAGCTTGGTACCGATCTTGACGTTCTTCAGCATTCATCTCACCTCGAGAAAGAAGGATGGCGGCCCGGCCCCTTCCCCTCGTGAAAGGGGGCCCCTGGGCCTGCCGGAATGGAAAAGACTATACCATGAATCATTCCGGAGCAAAAGAAAACACCGCCGGAAGTATCCGGCGGTGTTTTCTTTGCTGGCATCAGTTTTCAGCCCGTGAATTCCTTCAGAACATCGAGGGCCTCCGGGAAATTCTCCCTGCCGAGGCCGACGCGGAAATGGTTCCAGTCCACGTCAAATACAAAATCCGGCAGCACCATGAGACTTTTTTCCTCAACCGCCCGCTCGCAGAAGTCCCGGACCGGCTGTCCGCCGAGAAGCTTGGGGAAAGCCGTAGACCCTCCTTCAGGCTCGAACCATTCAAACCTGTCCTTCCGCCCTGAGAAAAAATCCCTGGCAAGGGCAAGGTTTCTTTCCACGATGGCCCGGCACCGGTCCGCAAGTTCCTCCCGCCTCCGGAGGGCCGCGATGGCGAGGATCTCCGAGGGGGCGGAGGAACAGATGGTGGTGTAGTCCTTCAGTGACGCCACCCGGTCAAGAAGCCAGTCGTCCCTGGAGGTGATCCACCCGATCCGCAGGCCCGGAAGCCCATAGGTCTTGGAAAGGCCGCCGAGAGCCGCGCTTTTTCTGTACAGGGAAGGAACGGAAGGCAGCCGCTTTTCCGGATCATGCTCCAAACCGCGGTACATCTCGTCCGAGAAGATAAAGATTCCCTTCTTCGAGGCGAAGTCCACCACGGCTTCAAGTTCGTCCCCAGTCGGAAGAAACCCCGTGGGGTTGTGGGGAAAATTGATGACGATCAGCCGCGTGTTCTCCTTCGCGGCCCCCTCCAGAAAGGGAAGATCCAGCTTCCAGCGGCCGTTCTCCTTCTTGAGGTACCACCTGGTGACTTCGCAGCCGAGGGACTTGGGTATCTCGTAGAGGGACTGGTACCCGGGACTGAGGACAATAACGTGGTCGTTTTCGTCCAGCAGGGCGTTCATGGTGAGGAAGATGCCTTCCTCCGGGTTGAGGACAAGGGTTTCTTCAGGTGTCACTCCCGTGGCCGCAGCAATCTCACCCCTGAGCAGGGGGTGTCCCCTGGACTCCGTATAGCAGAGGCGAAGATCCTTCCACAGCGCGGCAGTATCGGAACCGCCTCCCGCAAGCAGTTCTTCCGCCCCGAGAGATTCGCAGTCAGACGGGCTCAGCAGGTGACGCACCGAAAATTCGTATCTGGCGAAATATCGCTCCAGAAGAAAATCCCGCACCTTCATTCAATCACAGCCTTCTATAAAAATTCCGGACGGACCGGTCAATGGTTATTATTATAACCGCCTTCGCTCCGGCGTGAAGCGAAAAAAACGAACTCAATCCGATAAGCGGATGGGGCCGGCAAAAGAATTCCTCCCTGCCCCATCATTTCTGTTGTTTAGTTTCCCGTTCCCGGGATCATCCTTATTTTGCGGCGCTCCCGAAGAGAGGAACGAGTCCCCCGGCCTCATCGCCTGTCATGAACCTGGATTCCGCCATCTTCGACTGTTCCTCCATGGCGCCGGCGATTCCTCTCAGGATGTTCATCCCCACTCTCTGCTCGTTCAGGCTCCACTACCATTCCCGGTCATGGGTCCTGCATGACGCAACACTTTACCACACCCTCAACCATCTTCTTTTTTATTGCTGTATTTTTATCTTTCCTTTTCTTCCGGGACTTTAGCTTCCGTTCATTTTGTTTTTTTGGGTTCCCCGGCTTTTTTGTCCCCGATTCCCTTTGTCTGCCGGGTCAGCTTCATCTCAGGGGAGAATTCTTTCTTCGCCGCGGTAAGAACTGTTCCGCCGCTTCTGCAGCGAAATTTCCGTTTCTTGAGACTTCAGTCTCCCGGCTTGACTATATTGTGAACGTGAATACGACTGCTCTTGAATAGTACCTATAGTTTGCTATTTATCGCATTCAGGAGGAAGTCTGCAATGGTCACGGGGGAACGGCGGGTCGGTGCCGCCCCGCCGTTTGTCTGTTGACTTCCCGGGCTCTTTGTCGTTTCATTATTGAAAAGACTGCCCGAGGGCACACACAAGGAGGTTCCGCCATGACCGAACGCAGGAGAACCGGAGCGATGCTCCTCGCCCTTCTGTTCCTCGGGGCCGCTCTCTTCACGGCCCTTCCGTCATCCGCCTTCACCCCGCCGCCCCTTCCCGGCGACGAAGAGGAGATCGCCCCCCCACCGCCTCCCGTCTTCGGAGATGAAGACCCGGAGCCGAAAAAACCGGAGCAGGAGGTCAAGCCTGCGCCTCAGCCAAAGCCGGAGCTGAAACCTGCCCCCAAGCCGGCCCCCAAACCGGCCCCGAAACCGCAGCCCAAACCGAAGCCGAAACCCAAGGCGGAACCGAAGGAACCATCCTACACGGTGGACCAGCTCTTCAAGATGGGCATGAACGCATACAAAGGAGAGAACGGGGCGGCCAAGAGCTTTCCCGAAGCACTCAGGCTGTGGGGCCGGGCGGCGGCGAAGGGGCACGTCGTAGCCCAGTACAACATGGGCATCATGCACAAAAACGGCGAGGGAACGAAAAAGGATTATAAAAAAGCCCGGGACTATTTCCTCCAGTCGGCCAGGAACAAGTATTCCAGCGCGGCGGAGCAGCTCGGCCATCTCTACTACGGCAACTTCCTCGGAAAGCCGGACTACGGGGAGGCAGCCCGCTGGTACGAACAGGCGGCCCAGAAAAACAGGGCTTTCGCCCAGTTCCGCCTGGGCCTGATGCATTATAAGGGCCAGGGACTGCCCAAGGACGCCATGAAAGCCTTCTACTGGTTCGACGAGGCGGCGAAAAACGGTTTCATCGACGCCATGGTGAACCTTGGTGTCCTCTACGAAAAGGGCGAGGGAGCCGTCTTCAGCAGGGAGAAGGCCTTCCACTGGTACAAGCAGGCCGCCGACAAGGGGTCTCCCCTCGGCATGGCCTATCTCGGCATGGTCTACTACCAGGGCCGGGGAGTTCCGAAGGACGAGCGCAAGGGCATCGGCCTCCTGGAGAAGGCGGCGGGGAAAAACCTCGCCTACGCCCAGCGGGAGCTCTATAAAATAAACCAGGTGAAGTACATGAAGTACCGGAACGTGAAATAACCGTTCTGAAAATAACGGGGCCCCTGAAGGGGCCCCGTTTTTATTTACTTCACCGTGAACGTCTTCAGTATGGCCTCCAGGGTCGCCTGCTTCCCGCCCTTTCCGCGGAAAAGGATGAGGGCCACTCCCCTGTTGCCGCCCAGAGGCGGAAAGAGGAGGTTCACCGCTCCGTCCTCGTCCGCCCGGAGCACCTTCACCCCTCCGAGGGAGACCGTCCGGGCACCGCGAAGTTCCTTCTTCGCCTCCCCGTAATTCTTCGCCACCCCTCCGGAAACGCCGTGGACGGGGTTGTCGAAGCTCCCCTGCCAGTAGACGTGAAGCTGCTCCACGTCATGTTCCTTCATTGTCTTCCCGTTCCATGACGAGGGGATGCCGAAGGAAACGTTCCCGATGGTCACGGATTTCCAGCCCGCGGGCAGCGTTCCCGCCCCCTTGTCCGCCCCGCTCTGCGGAGGAGTTTTTCCCGCCGTGAACGACATTCTTCCGGCGATCTCCCCGAACATGGGGGCGTACTTTTTCCAGCCGCTCCCGCTGCCGGCCACCACGTGAAGGTAGGCTCCCATGCCGCTCTCGGCTCCGTCGGCTATGAAGTAGAACGTCCGGGTCACTCCGGGGGCGTTCCCCTGGAGGTAGTAGGCCTTCCTGCCGCCCAGGGTCACCGTTCCCTCGCCGGAGAGGGAATCGAAGATCCGGTTGGCGGTCTTTCCGGTATAGAGCCCCTTGATTTTGCCGTCGGTGAGCCCCGGCGCCAGGGTGCCGATGCGGACGACGGCCACCCGCTTGCCGTTCACGTAGTAGTCATAGTTTGCGAAGGGGTATTTTCCGTTTTCCTTCCCCGAGGAGCTTTTCACGCTCTGGAAGCCTCCGGCGGGGATCTCGTACCGGATTCCGGCGAGGGTGAAGCTCTTCCACCCTCCCCAATGCTGCTGCGTATCGGCCGGCGGAGTTCCGGGACTCTTCGCCGGCGCCGGCGCCGGGTCTTTCCCTCCGCCGGAAGAAGGCGCCGCTGCAGGTTTCTTTGCTTCCGCCGCGTTCTTCATCCTGGCGATGTAGTCCTCCAGCTTCCGGACGTGCTCCTCCACCACCGGGTCCGGGGAGATGGCGAGGCCTTCCCGGTATTTCTCCAGGGCATCTTCGTACCGTTTCCCCTTCTGCAGCTCCGCCGCCCTGCGCCAGACGGCCTCCGCCCGGGCACGGGCATCGGCTGCAGCCTTTTCCTGCCTGCGCTTCCGGTCGGCTATGAAGTCCTCAAGCTTCTTCACGTGATCCCTGACGGCCGCATCGTCGGAAATTTCCAGGCCCTCCCGGTATTTTTCAAGGGCATCTTCATACTTTTCCTTCTTCTGGAGTTCCGCGGCCTGGTTCCAGACATCCACGGCCCGCTTCCGGGCATCTTCGGCCCGGGACTTTTCCGCCTCGCCCTTCATCCGCGCCAGTTCCCGCCCGATGGCGGGATTGCCGGGATCCAGGGAGGCCGCCCGCTCCATGGCGATGACCGCCCGGTCCCGGCGGGCGGCGTTCCACTCGTTCAGCCCGGTCTGGTACTCCCGCGCCGCCTGGATTCTGCTCTTTGCCACGGTCACGGGGAGGATCACTTCCGCCCTGCCCGCTTCTTTTCCGCCCACTTTCGCCAGGACCGTGACGGCCAGGGACCCTGTTCCGTTCAGGGTCACCGAGGCGGTGTCCCATGACGCATGGCCGATTGTTCCGGGCCCCGTGGCCGACCATTCCCAGGTCACGGCTTTCGCGGGGGAGACAAAAGCCTTGAACTCGGCCGTCTGCCCTTCGATCCACTCCTCCCTGGGGGGATAGTCCACCCGTCCGTCGGGCAGCACGATCTGCCCTCTCTCGGAGAAGGCCCGGACCCTGACGGTGACGTCCAGGGACCGCACAGGGACGGCCCCCGATAGTTCCGCCGCCGTTTTTCCTCCCTTGTCCCGGACGACAACCGACACCGGGACGGGATCGAGCCCGCTCACCGGCCCGACGATGGCGCTTCCCCCTTCACGGCCGTACTGCCGGCTGGCGGGAAAGTCCGCCTTCCATTCAAAATCGAACACTTCGTCGGCGTTCACTCCTTGCGGGAGATTTACTGAGGCCCGGAAACTGTCGCCCGGGGTCACGTATTCCGGAAGCGCCAGGGAAAGGTCCGGCGTGTCCACCGTCACCTGCACGGGCTCGGAGACGCCGAGGACCACTCCTCCTGCTCCCCGCACTTCGGCCCGGATGTCAGCAATGCCCGGCCGGGCCGCCCGGCCGCTGAATCCCGGCCCCGTCCCCTCCGCGGGGTTCCACTGCACTTCCG
>CAZJAR010000076.1:0-12079 GCA_964543785.1 uncultured Synergistaceae bacterium
GGATTGTGGCGATCATGCTGATGCTGGTGGGTATCGGCTTCATAAGCACTCTCACCGGGACCATCGCGTCCTTTTTCGTCGCTCCCGCCCCGGAGCCGGAGGCGAAACCGGGAAATGAATTTCTGTCGCTGGCCCTGCGGAGGCTGGAGGACTTTGAAAACCTCAGCACGGAAGAAGTCCGGGAGATCTGCGCCGTCCTCCAGGGGCTCAAGGAAAAACAGTAGTTTTTTCGGTCCCGGAGTCATGCCTCCCCGGCGGATGCGCCTCCGGAAACGGGAAGAGCGGCGGCATCCCGTTTTCTGTCCAGAAGAAAATCAAGGCCTTCCGGAGAGTAGTTGAGCACCAGCTCCGGAGGGAAACCAATCTCCCGGAGGAGGGCCCTGCAGCGGCTCATCTCCCCCACGTCGTACCAGATGTGGGCGTCGCTTGCCAGCACAACGGGTACGTCGAACCGGCGGCAGAGTTCCAGCATGGTCCGGGCGTTCCTTACGCCGTTCTGCCGCCCCGAACCCGGGCAGAAGCTGGAATTGTTGACCTCGAGGGCCACCTTTTCCCGCTGTGCGGCCAGGACCAGCTCTTCGTAGTCGAGGGGGTAGCGGTCATCGTCCGGATGACCGATGATCTTCACGTAGGGGTTCGCCATGGCTCCGGCCAGGGCCCGTGTATTCTGCTCCGCCGTTCCGAAGGGGATGCAGGGCGGATGAAGGCTCGCGATGGCATATTCCAGCTTTCCCAGGATATCCTCCCCCACGTCGAGGGTGCCGTCATAGTCCAGAATGTTCGCCTCGATGCCCTTCACGATCCTGATCCCCAGGAGGGATTCCCGGATTACCTTGAAGTTCCCGAAATGAAAGGAATGGCACGTACCGGGCATGGCGGGGGCATGGTCGGAAATGCCGAGGGCTGTGAGGCCCCGTTCCGCGGCGGCCTCGATGTTTTCCTTCAGCGAGCTGTAGGCGTGCCCGCTGGCGGTGGTGTGGGTGTGCAGGTCAAATAGAGGTTTCATCGGATCTCCTTCAAGTTTCTCCGGTAGTCGTCCGGATCCTGTCCGGTCCTTTCGTTCTTTTGTACACCAGGGACGCCCCCCTGTCCAGACCGCTCCCTGCACAATAGGAACAAAAGGACGGGGAGAAAGGGAAAAACCGGGGATGATTTTTTCCGCCCTTTGAGCCACAATAGACCGGTATGCTATCGAACGGGAGGGGAGAACTCATGCTGTACGTGCGGGAAACAATTGTCGGCCCCATGGCCATCGGAAGCGACGGGGAATTCATCACCCATCTCTACCTGCCGAAAAACACGGCGGAACTGGGCGGATTCGACAAAAAGGAGCCTCCCGCAGTGAAGGAGGCCTTCCGGCAGCTCGAACTCTACCTGGCCGGAAAACTGAAGCGGTTCGACCTTCCCCTGAAGGCCGAGGGAACCACCTTCATGAAAAAAGTGTGGGAAAAGCTCGTGGAAGTTCCCTATGGGAAAACGGCGAGCTACAGGGATCTCGCCATCGCCTCGGGAAACCCGAAGGCAGTCCGGGCCGTGGGCATGGCCAACGCCCGGAACCCCATCGCCATTTTTATTCCCTGCCACAGGATCATCGGGGCGAACGGAAAGCTCGTGGGCTACGGCGGCGGGCTGGAGCTGAAGACGTGGCTCCTCGACCTGGAAGCGGCCCACTCTCCGGAGGAATCCCCTCAAGGGTAACCAGGAAACGGCCATGGCCGTCAGTACCGGCAGGCGGACGGGCGGAGAGGCATGCCGCCCCCTGCACGATCCGGCCTCCCTCTTTCTCGTTCCCTGAAAAAAAAACGGCCCCGAAGGGCCGCTGCAAAACACATTTCCCGTCTTACTCCTTCAGGGCGACCCGCTCCATTCCGGTCCGGAGGGCTTTCCTGTTCATCTCGAGCAGTTCGGGCCGCTTGCCCAGTTTTTCCTCGATGGCGTCCAGCATCTCCTGTTCCGACAGGGCCCCGCTCAGCTGAATGTAGGCGCCGATGATCACGATGTTGGCCACCTTGGGCGACCCGATCTCGAGGGCGATGGCATCGGCCTGAATCTCCGCAACCCGGACGTCCGTCCGCTTCCCCTCCCAGCGGCAGAGGGAGCTGTTGAGCAGGATGATTCCCCCGGGCCGGACGGAGCCGAGAAACTTCTCCAGGGACGGCTGGTTCATGGCGATAAGGGTATCCACATACCGAGACACGGGAGCACCGATCTCGCCGTCGGAAATGGTGACCGAACAGTTCGCCGTTCCCCCCCTCTGCTCAGGTCCGTACTTCGGAAGAAACAGGGCGTTCCGTCCCGCCTTGCAGGAGGCGTACCCCAGCATCTGCCCGATGACCATGACCCCCTGTCCGCCGAAACCCGCAACGGTAATCTTCTTTTCCATGATCATTCATCTCCATCCCGGAACACGCCCAGGGGGAAAACTTTCATGGTGTTCTCCCGCATCCAGTCCATGCACTCCAGGGCAGGCATTCCCCAGTTCGTGGGGCAGTTGGAGAGGAGCTCCACGAAGGTGAAGCCCTTCCCGGCCATCTGCATCCCGAAGGCCTTCCGGATGCCCTTCTTCGCCTTCAGGATGTTCGCCGGGCAGTCGAGGGCAAACCGGGCGATGTACTTCGGCGCCTCGAGCTGGGAGAGGATTTCGCACATCTTCATGGGGTACCCCGTCTCGGCGGGATTCCTCCCCAGGGGGGCCGTGGTGGCCTTCTGGCCCACAAGGGTGGTGGGGGCCATCTGGCCTCCCGTCATGCCGTAGGTGCTGTTGTTGATGAAGATGACGGTAAAGTTCTCCCCCCGGTTGGCGGCGTGCATGATCTCCGCCATGCCGATGGCGGCCAGGTCGCCGTCGCCCTGGTAGGAGAAGACAAGCTTCCCCGGCGCCGCCCGCTTCGCTCCCGTGGCGACGGCGGGAGTCCGCCCGTGGGGCGAAACCACCACGTCGGTGTTGAAGTGGAACATGCCCAGGGTGCCGCACCCTACGGCCAGGACAGCCACGGCGTTCGTCCGCTGGTCCATCTCGTCCAGCAGCTCGGCGATGAGTCGGGTGGCCACGCCGTGAAGGCAGCCGGGGCAATAGGCCAGTCCCCGGTCGGTGAGGGATTTCGGCCGCTCGTATATCTTCTGCATGTCAGCGCGCCTCCTTTGCGATGGCCAGTTCCACGGCTTCGACGATCTCTTCGTTGGTGAGGATGACCCCTCCGGAGCGGCCGCAGGAATGGACCGGGATGGCGTCCGCCACGGCAAGCCGGATGTCGTCCATCATCTGGACGGGGAGGGTCATCTCCGTGTCCAGCAGGAACTTCACCCTGCTCCTGTCGAGCCTCTTCAGGTGCTCCACCGGGAAGGGGTACAGGGAAACGGGACGGATCATGCCCGCCCGGATGCCTTTCCCGCGGAGCTCCCCGATGGCGGTCCGGGCGGCCCGGGCGGCGGTGCCGTAGGCCACGATCACATACTCGGCGTCCTCGAGACAATACTCCTCGGCGAGGACTTCCTTTTCCTTCCATTCTTCGTACATCTCCCCGGCCCGGATGTTGAGAAGCTCCTGGTACTCCGGCTCGAGCAGGCAGGAGGTAACCACGTTCACGCCGACACCCGAGGGATTGAAGTACTTCGCCCCCCAGCCGGTGTAGGAGAAGGTCACCGGCTCCTTCGCCTCGGGAAGGGTCACGGGCTCCATCATGGAGCCGATCCAGCCGTCCATGAGCACCATCACCGGGTTCCTGTACTGCACCGCCAGTCCGAAGGCTCTGTAGGTGAGGTCGATGGCCTCCTGGACGGTGGAAGGAGCCAGGACGATCACCCGGAAGCCCCCGTGACCCAGGGCCTTCGTGGCGTGGAGGTAATCGGACTGGGCCGCCTGGATGGCTCCGAGCCCGGGACCTCCCCGCATGACGTTCACGATCACCGCAGGAAGGCAGGCCCCGGCGAGGGTGGAAATCCCCTCGGCCTTCAGGCTGATCCCCGGCCCCGAGGAGGAGGTCATTGCAAGGGTCCCCACGGACGCGGCCCCGTAAACCATGCAGACCGAGGCCGTCTCGCTCTCCCCCTGCAGGAAAACCCCGCCGGCGGCGGGCATCCGCCGGGACATGTATTCCGGTATCTCGTTCTGGGGCGTTATGGGATACCCTGCGAAGAACCGGCACCCCGCCAGGATTGCAGCTTCCGCTACAGCCTCGTTTCCTTTCAGGAACTGTCTTTCCATGATCCCTTCCTTTCCCGCGGGAAGCGCGGACGGATCCCGCGATTTCGTCATTTTTTCAGCGATATGACATGCAGGGGGCACACGGCGATGCAGAGGCCGCAGAGGACGCACTTCTCGGGATGGACCACGATTACGGGCCTGCACCCGCAGGCGTTCGCCTCCTCCCGGAACTCCATCACGCCTCTCTTGCAGATCTCCATGCACAGGCCGCATCCCCTGCACTTTTCCGGATCCAGGAAGATGGCCGCCGGGTGCTGTTTCATCCTGCCGACAGCCGGAGGGCAAGGCCCTCCACGGGACAGTCCGCCCACGCCGACGCCGCCTCCAGGAGGGAGGCCCTAACTGCGAGAAAGGCGAGAGGAAGGCCGTTTCTCTCCAGGATTTCCAGCAGGCGGCCGTGCCCCTTCTTCACATCCCCGAGTGTCGTCTCCCCGCCAAGGTTGGGATTGCTCACGATGCAGGGGGCCGAAAGGCGGGCGGCGGCTGTGATGGCCGAAAGATCCCCGAGAAAGCTCCTCTCGTCGGAGAAGGGGCGGTACAGGTTGACCACGTAGAGCGCCCGGGTAAGCCCGCCCGCGTCGGGAAGGCACTGCCCCAGGGAGCGGGCACCGTTCACGCTGCCACCCATGTCGAGAAAGCAGCGGACTCTCCCGTCCCGCAGAAGACCGGGGACACCGTCGGGCAGCACGGGCGAGTCGAGAAACTCGAAGCCCGAATGGAAGACCGCCCCGCTCCGTTCCACCGCGTCCCGGGCCTCCCGGGAGCGGAAAAGGGGCTTGGTCTGGTCCATGTCGAAGAAATGGACTGGCGGCCCGCCGTCACCCGCGGCCCGGATGGCCAGGTTCAGGGCAATCTCCGACTTGCCGCTGCCGGAGGGGCCGATAAACACCCAATTCTTTGCCCGTGGACCCGGCAAACTGCACACCCCGACGGAATCCGTCACGTGTCCAGCCTTTCGAGGAAATCCACCAGCAGCAGGTTGAAGCGGTCCGGCTGCTCCATCATGAGAAAGTGCCCCGTGTCGGTCCATTCCACGTAGGTCAGGTCAGGGAAGGTCTCCCGGAGCTTCTGCTCCGTCTCCGCCGGAAGTTCCGGAATTTTGGAGTACACCGCCAGGGAAGGCACGCTAAAGCTGCGGCGCACCCAGTTCTCCCGCCGGATGAACTCTGCCATGGAGCTGTTCGTCGCATATTCGTCCGCCGAAGCCATGACCCCGGTGATCTCTTTTCTCAGGTCTTCGGGGGTCCTGCCGTAGAAGGTGGCGTTGATGAACCAGAGGACGAGGTTCTCCCGGTCCGGACCCGAAAGCCCGTCGGAAAGGCCCTTCATCTCCGCCTCCCATGGCGGGACCGCCCCGGGGTCGTCGGGAAGCCAGAAGAAAGCCCCGTCAGCGTTGCAGAGGCCCCGGGCCTCGCCGGGATAGTCGGCGAGGAACTGGACGGCCACCCCGTAGCCCATGCTGTGCCCGGCAAGCACAGGCCGCTTCACGCCGGAATGGTCGATAACGGCCTTTACCGCCCGGGCGAAGAACCGGAGGGTGTAGGCCCTGTCATGGGGCTTCCCGCTCTTCCCGAAGCCGGGAAGATCCAGGACGATCACCCGGTACCGGTCCCGCAGAGCGGAGGTCTGGAAACGCCAGAAATCCCCGGTGCAGGCCCAGCCGTGGATGAAGACCACCGGCAGGGCGTCCCCGGGGCCTTCGTCCAGATAGCTCACCCCGACGCCGTCGAAGGAGGCCGTCCGCAGGCGCCTCTCCTGTTCAGCCGCCGAGGGGACGGCTGCCGTCAGCACGATCAGGGCGGCACAGCACATCAACACGAGTTTCATTATTGTCCGGTTCATTGAAAATGACCTCCGTCATCAGGGGTTTCTTTTGTAACCTCTCTGTCCTTTATTTTACATCTTTCCCGGGGAATGGAGGTGAACCGCGCAGGGGTATAATGACAGACAGAGCGACAGTCCCCCCTGGGGGATCAGAATCCTGCAGTTCAAGACGGAGGAAGCCACGTCCGGGAGTCTGCGGCCTTGTTCCGCCCCAGCTGTACTTTTTTACGTAAGTTTTCCGGGAGCAGCCGCTTCCGGAAAAAACGAAGTACTCATCCCGGCGCAGGGACGGGACGGCAGTTTTTTCTCCGAAAACAGCCTTTCCGCCGGAACGGTCATGATATAATTCAGACAATATCCTCTCCCCCGGGAGAATTCCATCAGGGAGGTTTTCCCTTGAACGAAAAAAACTATTCCGTGCTTGTCTGCGACGACTCCGCCATGATCCGGAAAACCCTCGGCGGCATACTGGGTGAATGGGGCGTCAAGAACATTTTCGAGGCCAGGGACGGCAATGAGGCAGTGGCCATGTACCGGGAGCACCACCCCGATCTCGTGTTCATGGATATCGTCATGCCTGATAAAACCGGTCTCGAAGCCCTGGTGGAAATCCGGAGCGAAGATCCTTCCGCCCGGGTTGTCATGGCCTCCTCCACGGGCACAAAGAAAAACCTCATGACCGCCATAGATGCCGGAGCTTTCGATTTCATCCAGAAGCCCTTCGAGAAAGATGTCATCCACACCCTCCTCCGGAGAATCCTGAAAGGGGAGCTCGAATAATGTTTTCCAGGCATTTCGGCCAGTTCCTCCTCCAGGAGGGCATCGTCACCCCCCGGACCCTTTCCGCGTCCCTCGCCAGGCTCGGCGAAGCCAGACCCCTCGTGGGAATCCTCGCCCTGGCCAAAGGCTTCATGACCCCGTCCCAGGTCAGGGAGGTCAACAGGATCCAGAAGCGGGAGGACAAGCGGTTCGGTCAGATCGCCATCGAGAAGGGCTACCTCACCGCGGAAAAACTCGAAGAACTTCTCTCGGCCCAGAAGAACGAACACGTCCTCCTGGGACAGATTCTCGTGGAGGACCGGGTCCTCTCCCACGAAGGGCTGCTCAGGGCCCTTGAACTGTACAGGGAAAAATCGGGCCTTTCTCCGGAAGGCTACGAAGCCATGACAGGGGGCGACACCGACAGGGCCGTGGCATCGGTCCTCGCCGGACAGCCCGGCGGAAAGAATTCCCTTGTCAGGAACTGGGCGGAACTCTTCGTCAGGAACGTCATCCGCTTCGTGGACCCCGCCGCTGCTCTCGATCCCCTGGCCGAGAAAGGAAACGGCGGACTCGTCACCTTTCTGCAGCCCATGAAGGGCGACAGGGAACTGACCGTCTTCATCTCCGCCGAGGAACCCGTCCTGGCGGACCTGGCCCGGAGATTCTCCGATCTCGCCTCCGGCGCTTTCGACCAGATGGCCCGGGAAGCTGTCGGAGAATTTCTGAATGTCAGCAACGGCCTTTTTACTGTCAACTGCTCCGACAAAGGAATCGAGCTTGACCTGCTTCCCCAGGAAGAGGTCCCGGGTGATGACCCCCGTATCTGCAAGAAACCTGACGCCCTGCTGCCCCTGCTCCTCCCGGAAGGTATCCTCTGGGCGGGAATCTGCTGCTAAACCATGGATTGATACGCGACAGGGGCGCTCCGGACCAGTTCCGGGGCGCCCCTGAATGTTTTGGGAACCGGTGCGGGAAGGGATTGTCCCGCACCGGAAAGGATCATTCAGCCGGGCAGACGGCGAAGCACCTGGCCGGGAAGCCTGTGCCCCCCTTCAGTTTGGGGAAGGTGCAGAAGATGATGGCTCCAACGGGCGGCACCTTGTCGAGGTTGCACAGCAGCTCCACCTGGATCTTGTCCTGCCTGAGGATATAGTCCTCGGCCGCGAAGCCGATGTTGCACTGGCGGCAGGCAGGATCCGTGTCCGGCGTTTCGTGGCCGATGGAGCCGATCTTCCGCTCCGCGCACAGCCATTTCACCGTTTCAAGATCCCATCCGGGGTAGTGGGCGTTCCCTTCGGCATCCTTGTTGTCGAACTCCGCAGCCGGGCGCTTGTACCAGTCGCTCCGCAGGGCAACGAAAGCATTCTCCGGAATTCTGCCGTACTGCTTTTCCCACTCCAGAACGTCGTCGATGGTCAGGGCGTAATCACAGTCTCCGGTGCACTCCGCCGACTTGTCGATCACGCACAGGGGATAGGCGAACTCGTCCACCCGGATTTCGGCCGCGGTCCGCCCGTTGGCATCGAAATGGGAAGGGACGTCCACATGGGTTCCGTACTGGCCGGGGACAGTGTACTCAAAGACTTTCATGGGAGCCTGGTCGAAATCGAACAGGGTCTTGATTCCCAGGGGCTGGAACCCGTACCAGTGGGGCGTTTCCGGCGAAAGCTCGTGGGTGAGGTCCACCCACCTGTACTTCGGTGTCTTGAGCAGTTCGAGCTGTTTCCAGAGCGTCAGATCAACCATTGAAGCACCTCCCTGAAATTGTTGAAAAATATGTTCCGGCCCGACGGCAGACGGAAAAATCCCGCTTATTCGAAATGATAGGCCCTGTCGAAGGCGTCCTTCGTGGCCTCGTAGATTCTGCCAGGCACTGCGGCGTCCGCCACGGGGATAACCCGGTCGAATGCCGCCTCGAAGGCTTCCACGATGTTACAGGTGGACCGGATGCCGAGGGACAGCACCACGGAATCCACCGCCGCCTCCACAGCCTCCCCGTCACACCGGACCATGCGGATTCCGCCGGGAAGAATTTCCGTGAGCCTGTGCCCGGCGTACACTTCGGGCTTCATGGCCAGAATGCGTCCCAGAATATCGTTCCGGATTACGGCGAAAATTCCCGGCCCGATGTCGGGAAGCATCTCCACAAGCACCAGGCTGCATCCTGCCTCTCCCAGCATTTCCGCTGTTTCGAGCCCCGTCATTCCGGTGCCGATGACCGCCACGCGCCCCTTCAGCTGCATTTTTCCCTCCACCACGTCTTCCGCGGTATGGACATTCGGAAGATCCACCCCGGGAATGCACGGGATCAGGGGAACGGCTCCGGTAGCGATGAACACGGCTTCAGGCTCATATTGCTTCACGAGTTCGGGAGTGGCCTCCGTTCCGCAGACCACGTTGACCCCCAAAACTTCGAGCTCCCGCTCCATGGTGCGTATGAGGCGGGTGATCAGTTCCTTGTGGGGGGGTTTGTCGGCAAGATGAAGGGTTCCTCCGAGGCTCGGACGTTTCTCGATCAGCGTCACGGCAAATTCCCGTTCCGCCAGCACCCTGGCCGCCTCCATGCCCCCGGGACCTCCGCCCACGACGCAGACTTTCCTTCCCGAGCCGTTCCGCTGGTAGTCCGGGTAAAGGTACTCCCGCCCCATGCGGGCATTGATGGCGCATGCGGCCGTCTGCCCCTTCGCCAGAAGGCGTTCACGGCAGACCATGCAGCCGATGCACTGGCGGATTTCGTCCTCCCGCCCTTCCTCCGCCTTCTTCATAAAGTCGGGGTCGGCGAACTGGGACCGTCCGAGGCCCACGAAATCGCACACCCCTTCTTCCAGCAGCGATTCCGCGAAAGCGGGGTCCTTGATGGTGTTCGTGGCGATAATTGGAATCGTCAGGGCCTGTTTGAAGGCCTTCGCCACGTGCTTCTTCCAGCCCGGCGCGTAGGAGTATGGATCGCAGTTGGCGTTGCCGTTCAGTGCGCTTCCGTTGCTCACGTTGAGGACATCGATTCCCTTCGCCTCCAGGTACTTCCCTATCGAAAGCCCGTCCTCGAGGGTAAGGGTGCCGGGAACCTGGGGCGTCATCTCGTCGCCGTTGATCCGCACCGACAGGGGAAACCTGCAGCCGAGAGCCGCCCGGATGCCGTCGATGATCTCACCGACAAACCGCATGCGGTTCTCGAAGCTGCCGCCGTACTCGTCGGTGCGCTTGTTGTAATACGGGCTGAAGAACTGCCCTATGAGGTAAGAGTGGGCGCCGTGGAGTTCCACGCCGTCATAGCCTGCCTTTTTGCACCGCACGGCGGCATCGACGAATTTTTTCTGGACAGCCTTGATCTCCTCGATGGTCATGGCCCTGGGGGCAGGCATTCCTGGGGCGATGGGGACATCGCTTGCGCTCAGGGACTGCCTGCCGCTCAGCGCCGGCTTTGATGTGCTGCCGCCGTGGTGGATCTGTGCGAAGATGCGGGCCCCGTAGGCATGAACGGCATCCGCGAGGCTTTCCAGCCCTGCGGTGTGCCAGTCGGCGGAGGCCCGGAGATTGTGGGGCGAGGGCACGCTGTCCACGTGGTCTACCCCGGTGTACTCGTTGATGATGAGACCTATCCCGCCTCTGGCGCGCTCCTGGTAGTACCGGAGAAGTTTCATGGAGACGGTTCCGTCATGGTCGGCGAAATCGGTCCCCATGGGGCTCATGACGCCCCGGTTCCGGATTGTCAGGCAGCCTATCTTCCCCTTTTCAAACAGGCGTTTATATTTCATGATGCCTGTCCGTCAGCGGTTGTGGCTGTAGTGTCCGGGATTCGGCAGAGGTTCGATGGTACTCACCCAGCGGTTCGTGTAGTTGAAATACCCCGCCACGTAGGCAGCCTCGAGGATCTCGTGGTCATTGAAGCCTGCGGCCCGGAGCTTGTCGACCTGTTCCGTGGTGATCTCCCTGGGATAGACGGTGACGAAATAGGCGTAGTCGCAGAGGGCCCGCTGCTTTTCCGTCAGCTTGGCAGCCCTGTAGTTGTAGGTGAGCTGGTCGACCCACATGGGATCCTTCGTGATGCCCCGGAGATAGTCGCTGTGGGTGGTCAGGCAGTAGTTGCAGCCGTTGGTGGACGAAATGACGAGACCCATCATTTCCTTGTCGGCGTTGCTCAGGTAGCATGTCTCGGGGGTGAAGAGAGATTCCTTTAAGCGGAAGAAACCCATGTACTGGGACGAGTTGAGGGGAAGCACCTTGAAGAGGTTGTTGATGAATCCCCAGTTTTTCTCCATTAAGGCCACGTTCTCCTCGTAGACCTTCATGTCCTCTTCAGGCACGTCCGCCCGTGACGGTTTCTCCAGGTAGGACAGTTTTTCGTCGAATTCAAAACTCATAATGGCACCCTCCTTCAAAGAAGAAAATTCACGCCGGAGCATCACTGTACAAAGACTTCACTCGTGAAGCAGCTGACGTTTTGCCAAAATGATAGGGCATATCTTTATTTTTGTCCATTAATAAATGTAAACTATTCATGCTGCATCCATGAAAGTAGAACATCTCTCTTCTCCGGCCCCGGAAACAGCATTTCCCCTTGACAAATCTTCCCTGAAGACTAGAATAGTCCACCAATACCACTCTGCGGAACATCGCAAAGAAAGGAGACGGCCCTTTGACGAAGCTGACGGTTTTCACGAACAGCCATTTCAACGGCGGATTTTTCCAGTTCGCGTTTACCGGTGGCCTGTGGCTTTATTGCGCCACCGGCCCGGCTTTCCGTAGAGATCCGTCTTCGGCCTCTTCGTATCCGCCATCCCCGGGAGCAGCGCAAGCCTAGGGAAGCACCGGAACAAAGAAAAGGAATCATCGCCGGAACCGGGTTTCTACACCCCGGTTCCGGCTTTTTTTATGGGAATGCATTCTGAAAGGGGGCAGGAAGAATCATGATAGTGGTCGAAATGGCGCAGAACAGTACGGGAATTGACCTGGAGCGGGTGCGGGAATCAGTGGAACGGGGCGGTACAAGCTGCCGGGTCGTGTCCGGGAGAGAGGCATCCTATATCGTGGCGTCCGACGGAACGGACACCTCAGGCGTCAGCGCCCTTCCAGGAGTCCGGAAAGTGAATGCCGTTTCCTGCTGCTACCCCCTCGCCAGCCGTGCGGTGCGTCCCGCGTCCAGACCGGTGGAAATAGCCCCCGGCGTGGTTCTCGGAGAGGGTGACCCCATTGTCATGGCCGGTCCCTGCGCCATTGAAAGCAGGGATCAGCTTCTGGAAACGGCCCTGGCCGTCCTCCATACACCTGATATTACGGAAGTAGAGCTTT
>CAZJAR010000077.1:0-12008 GCA_964543785.1 uncultured Synergistaceae bacterium
CGACCTGCCGCCGAAAAAATTCGAGAGGCTCGCCTTGAAGTCCTTCATGAAGTTGGCACCGGCGATGACTTCCCCGAAGACGATCCCCCGATAGGAGGATATGTGTTTGCCTTCTATGGTGTGCGTCGTGGTAATGATCATCTGCTGCATCCCCTTTCTTCTACCTTCCCCTGAACACTGCGGGGCGCTTGGCGAGAAAGGCTTCTACACCTTCCCTTCCGTCTTCGGAGCCTGCCAGGGCGGCGAAGAGCTCCCCGCCTGCCTCCACAGCCTTGTCGACTGAGAGGCCCGACATAGCCGCGAAGCCTCTTTTTCCCGTGCTGACCGAGAGTCTGCTCTTTGAGGCCAGGCGCGCCGCCAGGGCCAGGGAGGTCTCTTCGAGTTTTTCTTTTTCCGTCACTGCATAGATGAATCCGAGATCTTTCCCTTTGGACGCCGGTATAAGATCTCCGGTGAGAACATACTGGAGGGCCCGTTTTTCGCCGATCCATCGTGCGAGCTGGTAGCCCGGTTCAAGGCAGATGAGCCCGACGTTCACTGCTGTGGTTCCGAAAACGGCATCTTCCGAAGCCACGACAAAGTCGCAGGCAAGGGCAAGCCCCGTGCCGTTGGCGAGAGCATATCCCTGTACGGAGGCGATGACCGGCTTTGTCATTGACGAGAGTGTATGGTTGTGGAGGTCCATGAGCGAGAGAAAAGCACGGATTTCATGCCGTTCCTTCGACAGGTACTCCCTGAGGTCGATTCCAGTAGAAAAGTGCTTCCCTGCGCCCGAGACGATGACCGCACGGATCCTGTCATCGGACTCCATTGCGAGAAGGGCGTCGTTGAGTCCGGACGCCAGCTCAATGTTGAAGGTGTTCATTGCTTCAGGGCGGTTCAGAGTGATGGTGCCGATTCCGTTATCAGTTTGTATCAATACTGCCGGCATGGTGTTCTTCCTCCTTTTTCGGTATCTGCCTGTCAAGTCTTGGCAGTGCGCATGCGGACGGACAGAGGGCAAGCCCGCCCCGGGATGTGCACCTCAATTCCTCGGGAAGCATCCGTCCCACCTTGTCCACGGCCTCGATGGTTTCATCCAGGGGGATTGGATTGCTGTACCCCCCAAGGACAATGTCGGCGCAGAGAAATGCCTGGGAAGCGAGTGAAGCGTTTCTGCTGTGGCACGGAATTTCAACAATACCCTGAACAAGATCGCATACCGATCCCATGACATTTTGAAACACCGTGGCCGCAGCGTTGCAGGCCTGATTCGCCGTTCCGCCTGCAGCTTCAGTAACGGCAGCAGCTGCCATGGCGCCCGCCGCGCCGATCTCCACCTGGCAGCCTGCCACTTCCGCAGCAAAGGTGCTTTTAAGGTCGTGGAGGTACCCCACGGCTCCGGCGGCCCAGAGGGACAGCAGGAGCCGCTCCCCAGTGATGCCGAAATCCCTTGCCAGCGTTGCCGCAACACCCGGGAGGACCCCCGCAGCGCCTCCGGTGGGAGCCGCGCAGACCACCCCTCCGGAAGAACAGACGTGAAGTGCTGCCATGGAACGTATTGCAGCTCTGGCATGAATTCCGCCAGCAAAAAGCATACCCTGTTTTTCTGCATTCCAGAGCGTTTCTGCCGACGGAAGGAGAATCTTCATGGAAGGGAAGTCTCCCGACAGTCCTTTTTCGACTGCGGAAAGCATGATATCGAGGCGAAGTCCCATCTCTTCCATGACGTCCTTTTCCGGAAGTGCCAGGAGCGAAGCTTCGGAGGCAAGAGCAGCCTGGCCGAGCGACCATCCCTTTTGGGCCGCAAGGGCGAGGAGACCGTGGAGATCGCTGAAAAGAGGCATTCCAGGCATAGGCATCATAACGGGTCCGGAAACGAAGAGGCGGACCCTGTCCCCATTCCGGGCGAATTTCTCCAAAAAGCTGTCCGGCAGGGGAGCGGAGGATTTACCAAAAGCCGCCGGTCCTGACGGACCGTGCAGAACCATAGCTTCCCATCCTGATTCTTCAAGAAGACCTGCCGCCTTTTCAGCCACAGCCTGTTCTCCCTTGAGAAGAAAAATGAATGATTCTCCTGTGATATTCACTGCCCAGCCGTTCAGGGAGGCAATTTCAAAGGATCCGCCTCCGGTGGACCTGCTATGAATGGTGAGTTCCCTTCCTCCTCCAGAGAGGCGGAGAAGGGAACTGTTTGGATGGTCTGCTTCAGGGAAGGGAGATGTTTCAAAACGAATGTCAAGGCCCAGACCGGGGGCGAGGGAGAGCATTGCGGAAAACTCCGGGTCAGTAAGAGGGCGGCCGAGTAAACCTGCAGCAAAGGCGAGGTCGCTCCCCTGATCATGAAAGCAGACGGAAAGTGAACTTGACGGATGGAAGGTGAATACCGCCAGTTCCGGAGGGGTGCCGAGCAGGTTCGCCGCCATGCGCCCTATCCGCCACGGGCCTGCCGTGTGCGAACTCGATGGGCCTCGCATTACCGGCCCTATGACGTGGTTCAGTATGCTTACCTTTTTCAAAGCCGCCGTCACCTCCGGGAGGGAAGGATTCTGTCCAATTGAAGTATACCTTACTCTTTTCACTGGCGGGAAGAAGCGATATCAGTAATTTTGTTTTCCCTTTGGGGGGCATTTGTGATAAATTACTGTTATGAGGTGATATGAATGAAACGGTGGGCTCCTTTGGTTTTTCTGTTCAGTCTGTTTCTCTCTCCGCGCCTTGCTGCGTCGGCGGAGAGTGATCCTTTTTTTTCAAAAATCTGGGAAAAAGCTCTTCCGAAACTGGAAAAGTCACTGGAGGTATTTGATCGGCAGAAGGATCTTCCCGATTCCAGTTTTTTCGGGGAGGACAAGCAGTCAAACACGGAGAAATATGATGCTCTTCTTAACGAGGTTTTTTCGATCCTCATCGGTTCGGAACTCCAGAATTCACGCCAGGAATACAATTTTCTCGAGATGAAGATTGAACAGGCAGGGGATGAAATTACGGTTCTCCTCAAAGAAAAAATAGGGGCCCCTGAAACGACATGGAATCCTCTGAAGAAAACCAGGGCAAAAATCGACGAAAAAATAACAGATCTCCGGGAAGATATTGACGGTCTTATGGCCCGGAAAACGGAATTGAAAAGATCCATGCGGGAATCTCTTGCGAAGATGGGAGTGAACGTGGAAGAACAGCAGCTGGACGTGCTCCTTTCCAGCATAAGCGGTGACGATGTGCTCCATCTCCTCCTGGCGGCAGACAGCATCAAGAAAATCAACCTCCAGATCATGGACCTGCTTCAGGGGGGGCAGGGCAGCGTGCAGTCTGCCAGGAAGTATACAGGAGTCCACATGGTGTTGGTTGACCTGTACCTTCAGGCTAACCTGAATGTTCTGGAAAAAATCGGCGGGGAATACATCCCCAGACTCGAAGATGTTATGAAAACTGCACGCCGCCTGGGAGACGAAGCCAGGCAGATGCTCTCGAAAGCTGACCGTGATGAGAAGAACAGACAGGTTCTTGAGGCAAATGTAAGGGCAAATGAGCGAACCGTCCAAACGGCGGAACTCTACCGCAAATATCTGAGAGGACAGGAAAACGCTCTCCGCGGAGCGTCTGAGAAGCTGAAAAAAGACTATTACGTGGCGAGGAATACTTATGACACGGTCAAAACAGGCAGTGATCTCATTTCCCTCATACAGGTCTCCATGAATACGCTGGAGGGAGTGTTCGGTTTTGCTGTCCCCGATCTCGCCCTCGTTTACGACCAGGAACTCATGAAGGAATTTGAGCGGATTACGGAGAGGATCCGGAGAGGAAAATAAAACGGCAGAGTACTCTTTTTTTAAAAGTTCAGGAAAAGTGAAAGCGGCGGATTCTCCGGGAACCGCCGCTTTTTCTTTTCCGGCTCAATCCGCTGAAATCGAAGGCGCCTTGGCACCGTATATCCGCCCCGGGTGGCCATCTGTAACATTGCCAGCTGGCTGCCTGTTGGGGGACACGGTTTAGCCTTTACAGCAGGCCGGAAAAATGATATGAATTTTTAAAAGGAAACAAAAGACTTCTCATTGAAGGGATGGCGCAGCATGAAACCCGAAGGCCAGGCATCCGGAAACAGGGAGTTTCTGGAAAAATACATTCCGCTTCTCGATTATTTCGCCGAGGTCTGCGGTCCCGAATACGAACTGGTGCTCCACGACGTTTCCAGGCCGGAAGCGTCTATTATCGCCATACGGAACGGGCAGATCAGCGGCCGTTCCGTGGGAAGCACCATGTCCGACTACGCCCCGACCTTCGTCAAGCTGATCCAGAGCGGAGACTGCAGCGAAGATATGGTTGCCCACATGGACAGGACTAAGGATAATCGGATCCTTGAATCGCACACTTTTTTCATCAAGGATGAAAAAGGTGTGCTTAGAGGAATGATTTGCGCAAATCACGACGTCACTGACCTCATTCGACTTCACGATACTCTCCATGAGAAAATCCGCATGCTGAACGGCCTCGCAGGGAGATCAGCAATCCCCGGGCCGGAAGAACCCGCTCCGCTTGAAGACCTTTTCCCCGCGGAGAAGGAATCGAATCTTGATGGCCTCATGAACGTACTCATCGAGAAGGCGGCTTCGGAATTCCCCGCTCCCCCCGGGGCGATGACCCCGGAAGAGAGAACCCGGTTTGTGAGGGTTTTGAAAGGAAGACATCTCTTTTCCATGAAGGGGGCCGTGCCGAAAGTGGCCCGTCGCCTCGGGGTTTCGGAGGCGACAGTGTACAGGTATCTGAAGAAGGTTTAACTCTCAGGGCAGAATTTCTGCCCTGAGAGTAGAAAAGAGATTCCGGCAGGAATCTCTTTTTTTGTTGCGAAACAGGGGTCTGTGTGATAAAAATTTATTATCACTTTGCACCGACGAAGAGAAACCAGAAAGGAGCGACCTGTCAATGAAGGTGATACTGACCGGCAATGAAGCCGTAGCCCGGGGTGCCTGGGAGGCAGGATGCCATGTGGCGGCCGCCTATCCGGGAACGCCAAGCACGGAAATACTCGAAAACCTCGGACGCTTTCCGGAAGTGTATTCCGAGTGGTCCCCCAATGAGAAGGTTGCCCTCGAAGTCGCTTCGGGAGCCTCCATAGCAGGCGCCCGTGCCCTGTGCGCCATGAAGCATGTGGGGCTGAACGTAGCGGCGGACCCCTTTTTCACCATGTCCTACATCGGGGTGAACGGGGGACTGGTCATCGTCTCCGCGGACGACCCGGGGCTTTCGAGTTCACAGAACGAACAGGACAACCGGTGGTACGCCCTTCACGCCAAGATCCCCATGCTCGAGCCGTCGGACAGCCAGGAATGCCTTGATTTCACCAGTGCAGCTTTCGATATTTCAGAGCGTTTTGATACGCCCGTCCTCCTGAGGCTCACCACCAGGATATGCCACAGCAAGAGCGTGGTCGAGACAGGAGAACGGGACGAGACCCCAGTCAGGGAGTACGTAAGAAACCTTGCCAAAAACGCCATGCTGCCCGCCTTCGCGAAGCAGAAACACTACATGGTGGAAAAGAGGCTTGCTGATCTGCGGGAATTCGGAGAATCATCCCCCTTCAATTCCGTGGCAATGGCCGAAGGAGCGGAGATCGGGGTGATCGCTTCGGGCGTGGGGTATCAGTATGCCCGGGAGGCACTGGGAGACGGGGCGAGCTTCCTGAAGGTAGGCTTTTCATGGCCTCTGCCGCGAAGGCTCATCCGGGAGTTTGCCTCTAAGGTGAAGACCCTCTGGGTGGTGGAGGAGAACGATCCTTTTCTGGAAACCGAAATAAGGGCCATGGGGATCCCCTGCTTCGGAAAGGATGTCCTTCCCGTGGTGGACGAACTTACACCGGCGATCATCGCTCACGCCGTCCTCGGAAAAGAACCGGCGCAGGGACGGAAAACTGAGGTTCCGCCGCCGAACAGGCCGCCTCTCCTCTGTCCCGGATGCCCCCACAGGGGGCTGTTCTTTTCCCTGAGCAAAAAGAAGGATGCAATCGTGACGGGGGATATCGGCTGCTATGGTCTCGGCTCCATGCCGCCCCTCAACGTTGGTGAGACCACCATCTGCATGGGGGCTGGCTTTTCCGCCGCCATCGGGTTCCAGAAAGCCAACGAGAAGGCGGGCAGGAAACAGAAAGTTTTCGGAATCCTGGGTGATTCCACGTTCTTTCACTCCGGGATCACCGGTCTCATCGACGCGGTTGTGAACAAATCCAGAGGAGTGTTCGTCATCATGGACAACAGGATTACCGCAATGACGGGACAGCAGGAAAATCCCGGGTCGGGCAGGACTCTTTCCGGTGAGGAGACTGTCGCGCTGGATATTCCGAAGATCTGCGAGGCCTGCGGGGTGAAGGGGGAGAACATCCACGTGGTGGACCCCTACGATCTGAAGGCATCTGGAGAGGCTGTGGACACGGCCTGGGCGGCGGAGGAACCATCCGTCATCGTGACCACCCGCCCCTGCGCGCTGCTGAAGGACGTACAGAAGGAGCTCTCAGGATTGAAATGCTCCGTGGACGAAGAACGGTGCGTTCTCTGCGGCGCGTGCCTGAAGCTCGGCTGTCCCGCCATAACGAAACGGGACGGCCGTGTCGTCATAGACCATGCGGCCTGCAACGGGTGCGGGCTGTGCGTCCAGGTCTGCCCGAAGAACGCCATTGGAAGGGAGGAGGACGCTCGATGAATACAAAGACCAGGAATGTACTCCTCGTGGGTGTAGGCGGCCAGGGCACTATCCTCGCGAGCAAGGTGCTGACGGAGGGCCTCCTTTCCTTCGGCTATGACGTCAAGATGTCGGAGATTCACGGCATGGCCCAGAGGGGAGGCAGTGTATCGACCCACGTTCGCTACGGAACAAAAGTGTATTCTCCTGTAATCTGCAGGGGGGAAGCGGACGTGGTGGTAGCCTTCGAAAAAATGGAGGGTCTCCGCTGGCTTCCGTTCCTCTCTCCAGGCGGAAGACTGATTGTAAATAACCATGAGATCTTTCCCATGCCGGTGATCCTGGGGCAGGCGGAATACCCGCGGGAGATCGAAAAGACCCTTTCCGGCGCCGCTCCCGGAACTCTTGTGGTGGAAGCGGCTAAAACGGCGGAGGAACTGGGAAACCCGAAAGTGATGAACATGGTCCTTCTCGGTGCGGTGGTGAAGACCCTGGGGCTGGACGGCATGGACTGGGGCAGGACGCTCCGGGCCTGTGTTCCTCCCCGTGCCGCAGAGGTGAATGAAAGGGCCTTCGCGGCGGGGATGAATCTCCTTCCAGGGTAAACGACAGCATTGAAAACACAAAGGAGGCACCGGTTCCTGGCCGGTTCCTCTTTTTTATTTTCCGGGTCTTCCTTTTTTTCTTCAGGAATATGAAAAAACTTGGCACATGCATTCTATATGGTATGCTATTGTTTTTAAGTTCAGGAAAAAGCGAGTGGTAATCCATGGTCCGTACCGGAACCAAATCTCCCGGCATCTCCAAAAACGCCGTCCTTGCGGTTGCGGCGCTGACGGCCTTTCTGCCTCCTTTCATGCTCTCCTCGGTGAACATCGCCCTGCCCTCCATTCAGCAGGCCTACAGTGCGAGCGCCGTGTGGCTGAGCTGGGTGGCCACCTCATACCTGCTTTCTTCTGCGGTCTTCCTGATCCCAGCGGGAAAAATGGGAGATATCTGGGGACGAAAGCGCGTACTCGTCATCGGCACAGGGGTCTTCATTGTTTCAACGGTCCTCTGTCCACTGGCCTCTACGATGCCGCTTTTCATCCTTCTCAGGGCGGTGCAGGGAGCGGGAGGTTCACTGATGCTGACTATGGGCATGGCCATTCTGACCTCAGTCTTCCCGGCGGCGGAGCGGGGGAAAGCCCTCGGTGTCAACGTTGCGTCAATTTACCTTGGGTCTTCTGCGGGACCATTTTTCGGTGGGCTTCTCATCGCGGCCTTCGGGTGGACTTCCGTGTTTTTCGTGAATGCCCTGCTCGGAGCAGTCTCGATTATCCTGCTGAAGACATGTGTTCCCTTTGAATGGCGGGAGGGGAGCAGCAAACGGCTCGACCTTCCGGGATGTTTCGTTTACGGGACCTCTCTCGTCTTTGTCATGTACGGCGCTTCCATTCTTCCGTCCGTGGGGGGGATGTCTCTTATGGCTGCGGGAGGGGGATTGTTCGCAGTTTTTATCCGGAGGATGCTCCGGTCTGAAGATCCCCTGTTCGAGATACGCCTATTTTCGGGGAACCGTGTCTTTGCATTTTCCAACGTGGCGGCGCTGATCAATTATGCCGCCACCTATTCCGTGGCCTTTCTTCTCAGCCTCTACCTCCAGTATATTAAGGGCATGTCCCCGTCCGAGGCTGGTGTGGTCATGGTGACCCAGCCTCTCCTGCAGGCCTTTCTCTCCCCCTATACCGGAAAACTATCGGACAGGATAGAACCAGGACTGCTCGCATCGGGGGGCATGCTCTCCACTGCCCTGGGGCTTACCTTTTTTGCCTTTCTCGGTAGGGAAACGCATATGGCCTTCATTTTCGCGGCTCTCGTTCTGCTCGGTCTTGGTTTTGCCTTCTTTTCCTCGCCGAACACAAACGCTATCATGGGGTCCGTTCCATCGAGGTTTTACGGCGCGGCCTCAGGCTCGGTGGGCACTATGCGGGTCCTTGGACAGATGACCAGCATGGCGGTGATCACTGTGGTCTTCGCCGCGCTGCTGGGAAGTGAACAGATCACTCCCGAACGGTACGGCACATTTCTCGTCGTGGTGAGGATCAGTTTTTCCATTTCCTCTCTGTTGTGTTTCCTGGGGGTTTTCTTCTCCTGGTTTCGGGGAAACCTTCACGGAGAGGATGCGGACAAGGCCGCCCCTGAAGAAGGGAAGGAAGCACTGCCGCACTCCCTGCACGTCAGATGAGCTTCAGCTGCGACTGATTTCCCGGGGAAATATGCTTTTTCTCCATAAGTGCAGCCGCCCTGTCCCGGTCTGCTTTTGCAAGGGCGGAAAAGACTTTTGAACGGAGCTTGAGAAACGCCGCGAAGTTTTCGGGGCTGCGGTTCTCAACAAAGGGAAGAAGTCTGTCGAGCATGGATGCGGCGGAACGGAGACGGGGTTCGTCAAGATCGCTTGATCCGAGAAGGATCCGGACTTCCTCCATGGCGAAGGATCCGGGATCGTCTGACTCCTCGCTTTCCGGAACCAGGTTTTCCGGGAGAATTGCGGCGAGACGGTCAAGAAGTCGGAGCATGCTTCCCGTGAGGACAGCCCAGGTTTTTCCTTCAGGAGGGGAATTCAGTGCGGCAAACCTTCCGTCAAGGGTTCGTATGGTCGCCAGTATGTCCGAAAGGATTTCTTCCCTGCACACTGGACACAGGCTCCACGTGGAAAGGGAAAGAAAAGGACCGTCATTGCCGCATTTCGTGCAGCGGGGCATGGTCTTCCACCTCCGATTTTTTTCAATTGTAGCAGAAAGGAGGGCAGGAAGTTTTTCTTCTGTGAGATAATAAATAAAACGTTCAGCGAGCATTCGGGGGTGAAAATCACTATGATTGACTTTTCAAAAGGATATTCTCTGGAGCAGTACTTTCGGAAGGGATATGAGGAAGAGCGGGACCGGCAGAAAAGAGCCTGCGAACGGACCGTTTTCTCCCCGGAATTTGAGGAGGCCGTGAAGCGCGTGAAGCAGCCCGTGAATCTTGCTGCCTTCGCTGAAATCTACTGCCCGGACACGGTGGTCACCATGCCTTTCGTGAAAAGGGCGGCGGATCTCAACCCTCTTATCCGGCTGGCGGTGTTTGAGCGCGACCCCTGGTCGAAGGACCTGGAGGTTTTCACGGGATCCGCCAGGATACCCACTCTGCTCTTTTTTGACGGGGACATGAATCTTCGGGGGAAATACGTGGAGCTTCCCGACGGCCTGAAAGACGAGATGCGGGATGCTGATCCCGGAGAAAGAAGCGCCATGACACTGGAATACCGCAGGGGGAAATATAACGGCCTGATCCAGGAGCAGTTCATCGCCATTCTTGCTTTCTTTTCATCATGACCCCTGGAGCTGACCCGGTCATGAGAATTCGCGGGGAGTCATCCGGGGAGCCCCGGATGATCTGATGTCTCTCGGAAGAGTCTTTCTGCTCTTCCTCCGCCTGGGAGCCTTTACTTTCGGCGGGGGAATTGTGATGATGGGGCTCCTCGAGAGGGAGCTCAGGGAAACGGACCGTTTCGCTCCGGGCGAGATCATGGACATGATGATTTTTGCCACCGCTTTTCCCGGTCCCATCGCGGTCAATCTCGCGCTCCTTGCAGGCAGGAAACTGGCAGGAACGGCCGGAGCGGTCGTTGCTGTGGTCGGCACGGTTCTCCCGCCCTTTTTTACCATTCTCTTTTTGGCCAGGGTTCTTCTTCTTTTTCTGAACGCTCCGTTCCTCCGGGCTTTTTTTCTCGGCTCGACCTGTGCCGTGGCGGTGATCATCGGAAGAGTGGTCTATGACATGACGAAAATTTCCTTTGCGGGCGGATGGAAGGATATGCTTGTCTTTGCTCTTGTGTCTGTGGTCCTCCTCGGTTTCGGGCTCCATCCCTTCATCGCTCTCGGTGCGGGAGCGGCTCTCCGTCTCGCCCTAGGGGAGAGGAAACCGGGATGAGCGTCCTTTCCGTTCTCTTTTTCACCTTCATTCGGATCGGTCTCGGAGCCTTCGGCGGGGGGCTGGCGACGATTCCCTTCATCCACCACGAACTTGTCGTATCCTATGCGTGGCTTACTGAGAGGGAGTTTGCCGAAGTGGTCTCTCTTGCGCAGATGACCCCGGGACCTGTGGCGGTCAACGCTGCTACCTACGTAGGCTACAGGCTTGCCGGCTTCGCCGGTTCCCTGACGGCAACGATTGCCGTGGTGGCTGCACCCCTTGCTCTTGTCGCCGCTGCCGCGTGGCTCCTTTCCAGGGCGTCCGGCCGGACGAAAGCGGGGGCTGAACGGATGCAGAGAGCTCTTCGGCCGGTAGTGGCGGCCATGCTGTTCGGCGCGTTCTGGATGGTGGTCCGTCCCCTGGCGGGAGACTGGAGGCTGTGGCCTTTCACTCTTGTTTTGTTCGGGATGTCAAGGATATTCCCTTTCAGGAAATATCCCCAGCTTCTTCTTCTTGTCGCAGGGGCGGCGGGTATGGTTCTTCTCTAGAAAATGAATCTTCAGATCCTGAAAGGATGATTCGATAATGGAAATGAAAGTGGCTCTCGTAAACCTGACTTCAGGAACTTCGGAAGACATTCTTCTTCCGGGCGATGTGGTCCGGAAATACATCGGCGGCTCCGGTCTCGGGACATACCTCCTTTTTCGGTACGGATCACCGTCGGCGAGCCCTTTTTCTCCTGATAATCCCCTCATTTTCATGAACGGCCCCTTCCAGGGGACGGGAATTCCCACCTCGGGAAGGCACCAGGTGATAAGCAAATCCCCCCTCACTGATGCCTTCGGAGAGTCCGACTGCGGCGGAGCCTTCGGATTCCAGCTGAAAAGGGCCGGATATGACGGTCTCGTGTTTCTCGGAAAGGCTTCCTCCCCCGTTTACGCGGCGGTTATCGACGGCAGGGTGGAGATAAAGGATGGGATGTCCCTCTGGGGGAAGGACACCTTCGAGACGGAAGAAGCCCTTTTTGCCGCCGAAGGAAAGCCCGCCGGCGTGGCCTGCATCGGCCCGGCGGGAGAGCGGATGGTGCTCCTGGCGAATATCATGCACGACGGGCGGAACGCCCGGGCTGCGGGGCGGGGCGGAATGGGGGCGGTCATGGGGTCCAAGAACCTCAAGGCCGTTGTGGCCAGAGGGAACAGCAGGACAGTCATGGCCGACGAAAAAAAGGTCCGGGAAAAATCAGCGGAGAAAGCGAAATTTTACATGGAAAAACTTCCTGCCATGACCCGTTTCGGAACGGCCGGAGGGGTTGCCCTGAGAGGTTCTTGCAAAACCCTGCGTGGCACGGGCGTCCCGCCCGTGAAACACGGGCAAGATGCCCGTGCCACGCTCGTGCGGACGGGATTTCCCAAGAGCCGCCTGAATCC
>CAZJAR010000078.1:0-11862 GCA_964543785.1 uncultured Synergistaceae bacterium
AGAAAAATAGCAAATCATGCGTTTTTCTTTGCCGGGCTGTTTTAAGCAGCCATTCATAGGCATATTCAACCCCGATGGTGATAAAGAACGCGGCTGGGATGACCATGAACATGGCGCGGGTGATCCCGATCTCAGCCACTGCCGCGCCGGCAGGGGCCATAAATAGCGCAATTAGCATGACACGGTACTTCGGGTCCTTAAGCCGTCCGATCGCCAGAACAAAACCAGCCAGGAAGAAGGGGACGAAGTACCATGGCAAGCGGTTTCAGCTCGGCCATGAGCACGCCGAGGGGCAGTCCGATGAGAAGCGCCATCAGGACTGCGGTTATGATCACCGACAGGCTCTCAATCGCCATTGCCCAGAGCCCGAACATGCCGATCATGAAAGGCAGCGATGCCAGTACGACGGACGCGATGAGCTTCTTCGAAGAGTACCAGCTCAGCAGAAAAACAGCCGCAATGTATGCCCACCACGGAATGAAGGAAAGCACCGAGTTCACGCCGAGGAGGAAGGAGAGAATGCCGTGGGAAATGGAGTCGAACACGGGAGCGTAGGACGCTATCAGATTGTTGACGAAATCATTCACCGAGCTGGCGACATGATACCGGAATGCTTCAGGAAACACTGGGCGTCCCCTCCTTTTTTGCGGATTCTCTCGCCAGGACCTCTTCGGCCCGCCTCATATGCTCCCGTTCGTCGCTGACGAACCTGGCGACGTAATCATCGGCGGGGTTCGCGATGACTTCATCCGGCGAGCCAACCTGTACTATCTCGCCCTTTTTCATGATGGCCATGCGGTCCCCCATGCGGAGTGCTTCGGAAAGGTCATGGGTCACGAAAAAGATTGTCTTGTGCACCACTTTTTGAAGGTGAATCATCTCGTCCTGAAGCTCCCGCCGGATGAGGGGGTCAAGTCCGCTGAAGGGCTCGTCCATGAGCAGGATGGGCGCGTCCATGACGAGGGCCCGCGCAATTCCCACGCGCTGGCGCATGCCGCCGCTGAGCGAGGCAGGGTAATAATTCTCCCATCCCTTGAGTCCCACCTTGTCGAGTGCGTCCAGGCCTTTTTCTTTCTGCGCCGTCTTTTCTTCTCCCCTGAGCTTCAGGCCGAAGGCGACGTTGTCCAGAACCGTCCTGTGAGGCAAAAGCCCGTAATGCTGGAACACCATGGCGATTTTTTCCCTCCGGAAATTCACCAGCTGCCTCTTGCTCATGGCAGTGACGTTTTCACCGTTGATGATGATCTCGCCCGACGTGGGTTCCACGAGGCGCAGGAGGCAGCGGATAAGAGTCGATTTACCGCTGCCGGAAAGGCCCATGATGATGAACGTCTCTCCCCGGTTGATCTCCAGCGAGACGTTTTTCATCGCCACGACGGCATCTTCACCTTTATCCAGCTCGTTTACAAGATCATCATTTTCAATGTCCGAAGAAGAAACGGTCATGCCCTTCTTCCGGGTGTAGATTTTCCACAGGTCCCGGATCAGAATGGCCTCAGTGCCTGGTGCAGTGCCTGGTGCAGTGCCTGGTGCAGTGCCTGGTGCAGTGCCGGCGCTGAAGTCCTGCTGCGATGGGGCGTCCAACTATTTCTCCTCCTTCAGTGCCGCAGCGACTTTCTCGGCAACGTCCGAAGGAACCCAGGCTTTCCACACGTCCTCGAAGTTCTTCAGGAACCAGACAGCTGCCTGCTGCGTATCTGATTTCGTCTCGAACATGAATCCGAGGACCTTGTTGTTCTGTTCGAGCGTGGTGGAGTAGTTCCTCAGGAATGCCGCGATGTCGGGGTTCGCCTCCACGAACTTCGTGTTGGCGACCACAAGTACCCGGACCGAGGGTATGGCGCACGCGTACAGGTTTTCGTCGTTCCAGAGCTTTTCGTCGTAGGGAGGCTCTTCGAGCTTGGTCATGTCAAGAAGACCCATGACCCACGTGGGCTCCCAGTAATAGGCCAGAACGGGCTCGCCGCGGTCGTATGCTCTCTTGATTGCGGCGGAAAGGGCTGTCTCTGAACCGGCGGAAAAGGCATCGTACTGCTTGTCCAGGCCGTAGCCCCTGATCTTCATCTCGTTGATCGAGGTGACCTTCCATCCGGCGGGGCCGTTGAGCAGGCGTCCCTTTTTCGGGTTCTCCGGGTCCTTGAAAAGTTCCCAGTATTTTGGAAGGTCAGCGACTGATTTGAGGTCGGGGGTGACGGGCTTGATTCCCCGTTTTTCGTCTCCCTTGATCATGTACGTGGGTACGTACCAGCCCTGGGGCGCGTCGGGGAAATTCGTCCCGAGGCTTACCAGCTTCCCGCTGGCAGTTGCTTTCTCCCAGTACTCGAGGAGATTGTCCACCCACCCCTCCATGGAGAAGTCGACGTCTCCCCGCTCCATGCCCATGAAGCCCGGAAGGGACTCGGCGAAAATGAAGTCAGTCTTTTTGCCGTATCCTTTTTCTATGATATAAGCGGCGACGCGGTTGTGGACCTGGACACTGTCCCAGCTGAAGTCGAGTATAGTCACCGGCCTGGCTGCTGCCATGGCTGAAGAGACAGTGAAAAGACAAAAGACGGCGAGAATAAGCGCAGTTATAGTTCGCAATTTCATGCAAACACCTCCTGGAAATTTTTATAAATTGGGACGCAGAGTATGGAATGCCATCCGCAGAGAAAAAAGAATTGTTCCCTTTAGGGAAAGTTGTGTTATCTGATTAAAACTCAAGGCACACAATTTGTCAAGAAAGAAAATTCGGAATTGAACACTATTTTCTTGATGGTGGTCGAAAGGGCAGTATGGAGATATACTGATTTTCGATCCTGATATCCAAGGGGGGGATAACCCGTGCGAACTGCAGTGATTGGGATGAAAACCTATTTTGACCGCGGAATGGAGTTTCTTTTCAGGCTGATCGACGAATGCCCGGATGACTTGTGGAAGAAAAAAGGAGGGGGGTTTTTCTACTGGCAGCAGGTGTATCATGCTTTCTACTGCGTAGATTACTTCCTTCTCCCGCCTGAGAGCGAGATGGCGGATGAGCCTTTCGGCAGGGCTGTTGCCATGTTCAGCGAGATTCCGGCGTCAGCTCCGTCGAAGGAGACGGTGAGAAAGTTTGGGGTCTCCATGAAGAAGAAGGCCGATGAATGGATTGCGTCTCTCAATGATGAGTTCCTCGGTCTCAGGCACGACGGGATGTCAGTCCGCAGGAAGGCTGAGATGAACAACGGGGCCGTTTTTGTGTCCCTCTGCGGCCACACCATGTACCACGTGGGGTGCCTCGACTCGGTGCTCCGGGAACACGGGCTGAAAGGAGTTTACTGATCGGAAACCGGGACAGCCTGCTCCCTGCCCGGCATGCTCAGTGATATGGTGAAAAACTGCCCCGGGTGGTCTTGCCGTTTCTTCCAGCTTCCGCGAGGACGGAAATCCGAGAGAGGATGAGTGCCGTGTTCAGTCCTTTTTTTCCCCTCACCCCGGACCGGGGTATACTGGCGCTCCTCGCTGTTAGTGTAACGGGAGCCTCAACAGCGGCATCGTGGGGGTACTTCTCTTCTCCCGGGGACCGGCGCTTTTTCTTCCAGTGGGCTTCGGTCTTTCTTCTGTCGGTGCTGGGGGCCTTTTTCTCCGCCTCATGGCTCGGCTATCTTGTTTTTCTGGAGCTCTCCACCCTGGGGCTTTTCTTTCTCACGGCAAGGAAGGAGCCCCAAACAGCATTCCGGTACCTCATTGCCCAGCTGGCCGGGGCTGCGGTTCTCCTCGCCGGCATTGCCGGAGCCGGCGGGGATATACCCTTCGGTCCCGTCCATGGCACTATTCGTTTTCTGTTTATCCTGGGGCTTGGGATAAAGACGGCCCTTCCCGGGCTGCATTTCTGGCTCCCGGAGACCCACGGCAGAGCGCCTGCACCTGTGAGTGCGCTGCTTTCCGGTGTGGCGGTGAAGGCCGGTGCCTTCGGCATCCTGACGGCCCTCGGGGGCCTGCCGTCACCGGGGCTCGTGGCAGCAGGCGCCGCCATGGCTCTCTGGGGAGTGGTCCAGGCCCTTCCACAGCATGATATAAAAAGGCTTCTCGCCTACCACACCGTCAGTCAGCTCGGATACGTCGTCGCGTCGGCGGGAGCCGGCGGAGCGGCCGGGGCGGTATACTATTCGCTGGCTCACGGGCTGTTCAAGGCGTCCCTGTTTCTTTGTGCGGGTACGCTGGAGATGGCCTTCGGCACCCGTAACCTTGCTCATCTTGAAGGCAGGGGAAGGGAGATGTCCTGTGTTTTTGTGCTGTTTCTTGCGTCGGCGGCCGCCATAACGGGTCTTCCCGGCACAGCGGGATATGCCGGCAAAGCCTTCGTGAAGGATGCCCTGGAAACCTGGCCCCTTGCACGTTATGCGCTCACGGCGGCGAACGTGGGAACGGTGGTGTCATTCTGCAAGATCGGGTTTTATGCCTTCGGCCCGGCGTACCGGAAAGGAAGAAGAGCTTCCGCAGACGGAATGGGGTTTATGAAACTCGGGATGGGGTTGCTGACCATTCCAATGGTGCTCCTCGGCATCTTTCCGGCGGCCGTTGGACGGGCGCTTGGGGGACGGGAGCTGGAGCTGTTCGCTCCCGGGAAGATGGCGGAGAGTATTGGGCTTTTCGTCCTGGGAGCTGTGCTGTTCGCCCTTTTTCGGAAGAAGCTGGCGGAGGCGGGAGAGATTCCCGATGCTGACCGTGTCACAGGGCTGCTGCCGGGAGTCATGAAGCGCGTGATTCTTTTTTGCCGGCGCATTCAGGGTGGATCTCTCAGGGAATATGTCCTGGCTGCCGGGATAAGCGTGATTCTTCTGCTGCTCCTGTTTTCCTGACGCATATCCCTTTTCCCCGTGATATGATACAGAATCAATTCTCTCTCCGTGACAAGGAGGCGGGACCATGAAAATTCCCCCCGGTGCCTTTGTACTCTTCTTTGCACTTTTCGCCGCCTGGGCGGCGATGACCGGCATATTCTCCGGGCCCTTTTTTCTGGCGGGAATTCTGTTGTGCCTTTTCATTACCCGGGTTACATGGAAACCTTTTTTCGGGCGGCGGGTGGTCTTCTCACCACAGCGTTTTTTTCGTCGTTTCCTTTTCCTCGGGCTTTTCATTCCTTCCTTCGTTTGTGCCATGGTGAAGGCATCCTTTGACGTTGCGCGGCAGGCCTTCAGCCGGAAAGTCGATATTTCCCCGGGAACCTTCCTCTACCCTTCGACCCTTTCCACCAAGGGGGCGGTGGTTGCCCTTGCCAATGCCGTTACCCTCACCCCGGGAACATTGACCGTGGATATGACAGGGGGGAGAGTGCTCACGGTTCATGCCCTTTCCATGGGGAACGGAGGCCGGGAACGGCTTGTGTCAGACATTCGGAAGCTCGAGGAGGGTATCAGGAGGTTTACGGAATGATTCTCGCCGCCCTCTGGGGAATGATGATCTCCGGAATGATCGGCTTCGCGAGGGTCATCATGGGACCCTCTGCCGCTGACAGGCTGGTGGCGGCAGACGCTCTCTCCGTCATTTTTACCATGGTGCTCGTCCTGCTGAGCCTCTACCTCGAAACACCCTTTCTTCTTGACGTTGCCCTGGCATTCTCCGTTCTTTCGTTCGCCGACATGCTTCTGATGGCGAAATACTTTGAGCACGGGGAGCTTCACAAATGATCTGGTCCGTGTTTCGCTTTCTCGGAGGACTGTGCATCGCCGGGGGAGTGTTTTTCAGCTTCGCAGCCGTGGTGGCCATTCTTCGGTTTCCTGATGTGTACACACGGCTTCACGGAAGCGCCAAGGCTCTTTCCGGAGGAGGCGTTCTCATTCTCCTGGGATCGGTTCCCTTTGCCGGAAGCCCGGCTGCTGTGCTGAAGCTGCTGTTGATTGCAGCCTTTTTCTCCCTGTCGAATCCCATGGCGTCCCACGCCATCGCACGGGCATGCAGGAAACGGGACGGGGAAGACGGTCGGCCATGAGCACCTCCCTGCTTCTGGTGCTCCTCTACGTTTTTATTCTCCTCACGGCTGGTGTGGCGGTCTTTCTCGAGGACCTCCTGAGCTCCTTCATCTCTCTCTCCGTGACCGGAGTTCTTATGGCCACGGCATTTGCCCTTCTCCGGGCTCCCGACGTGGCGCTTACCCAGGCGATCATCAATTCGGGCCTCGTGACCTCCCTTCTGCTGGTAGCATACAGCCAGACCAGAAAAAACCCCCACCCCCCCGATATCTGCCGGGAATGCCCCCCATGGCTCCGCTGGCGCTTCCCTGCCCTTGTCTGCGGCCTGCTGGCGGTCCTTCTTTTTCAGGGGTTTTTCTCCCTGGCGGACGTCCTGTACCCCGGGCAGGCATCCTCCCACTTCCTCTCCCGGACTCTCGCAGAGACGGGGGGCATGAATGTTGTCGGCGCTATCCTCCTTGATTACAGGGCTTTCGACACCCTGGGCGAGACGACAGTGATTTTTGCCGCCGTTTCAGGGGTCTCTCTCCTTCTCGCCGGCGGGAGGCGGATTCATTCCGGCCACGGACTCTCCTATATTGTTAAGCGGGGGATGGCCCTCCTGACTCCCTTTATCCTGCTGTACGGTGCGAGCATTCTTTTCCTCGGCCATCTTACCCCCGGAGGAGGCTTCCAGGGCGGCAGCGTTTTCGCCACCGTGGCTATTTTGATGTGCGTGGTCTACGGCACGGGATTTGAAGCATCGCGAATATCGTTGAAAAGCAAGGAGACCCTTGAAGCGGGAGGAGCTCTCCTTTTCGTGTTCATCGGGCTCCTTGGAGCCGCCTGGGGGGGCGGTTTTCTGGCGAATCTCTCGGGCCCCTTTTCCCCGGGGATACCGGGAAGCCTGCTCAGCGGAGGCAGCATGCCGGTGCTCAACCTGGCGGTGGGGTTGAAGGTCGGTGCCGGCCTCTCATCCATATTTTATGCCATGATCAAAATTCTCGAGCTGGAGGACGAGCCATGATCATAATGAGCTTTGCCACGGCAGCCCTTCTTTTTGCCCTTGGGCTGTTTACCGTCCTGACGCGCCGCAATGCCTTCAAAACAGTGATCGGCCTTACGCTCATGGAGTCGGCTGTGCTTCTTCTGCTTATTTCCTGGGCCTATGTTCCGGGGGGATCGGCTCCCATTCTTCCTCTCGGAGCCCGGGGAGTTGACCCTCTGCCTCACGCCCTGACCCTCACCGCTATCGTTATCGGGGCCTGCGACATCGCGCTCGCTTTCGCCTTCATAATACAGCTGAACCGCCTCGAAAAAACGGTCGACGTGGACCGCTTCCGGCGGCTTCGGGGGTAAGCCGGCGGGATGGGGACTTCTTTCAGCGCTGATGCCGGCGGATATGGTGCCGCAAAGTTCGCCGGAGGAAGGATGGTTTCATGATCTTTTCGGACTACTGGATGCTCTGGTCGATTCTTGCACCGCTGGCAGGGGCGTTTCTTCTCCAGCTGCTGGATTATTTCGCTCCCGGAAGGATGGAGGGCTGGATCAGAATATTCGTTGCCGCCACGTCAATGACTGCCCTCGCAGCCGCACTTTCAGGCTGGAATACGGTGCGGGTGCTCCACATGGGAGGATGGGCGGCCGAACTTGGCATAGTACTCGTTACTGACAGGCTCTCATCCGTCTTTCTTCTCCTTTCCTCCCTGGGAGGGGCGGCTTCGGCAGGAACGGCCTTCTTCCCCTTCCGGAAAGAGCACCGCCGTTTTTGCGGGCTTTTTTTCATCCTCTGGGGATCCCTGAACGGAATTCTCGTCACGGGGGACCTCTTCAACATGTACGTGTTCTTCGAGATACTTGCCGTCTCGGCGTATGTTCTGGCCGGAGCCGCCCTGACCAGGGAAGCTCTCGAGGCCGGGCTGAAATATCTTGTCCTCGGCACGGTGGGGGCCCTGTTTCTTCTTCTCGGGACGTCGCTGCTTTACATGGGGAGCGGGACGCTGAATCTCGCCCTGCTCTCCGCCGGAATGGAAACCATGCCGCGGGGAGCTGCCGCTGCCGCTGCCGCATGTCTCGTGACAGGGCTCGGCCTGAAGATGGGAATGTTTCCCTTCCATTTCTGGCTTCCTGACGCCCATTCTTCCGCATCCACCGGGGTAAGCATGATCCTGTCCGGCGTTGTGGTGAAGGCGTCCTTCTATTCTCTCCTTCGGATCGTGTTTCTGCTGTTTCCAAGGGCTGCCGGAAGACTCCCGGTTTCCGACATTCTTCTTTGGCTCGGCGTGCTCTCCCTCGCTGGGGGACACCTGTCCGCCCAGCGCCAGCGCGACGTGAAGCGGCTCCTCGCGTGGTCCACGGTGGCTCACATGGGGTATCTCCTCATAGGAGCCGGGTGCGCCTCTCCCCTGGGCATCGGAGGAGCCGTCCTCCATGCCCTCAACCACGGGACGGCGAAAATGGGGCTCTTTCTTGGTGCGGGCAGTCTGGCTGCCGTTTCGGGCAACAGGGACTGGCGTTCCTTCGGGGGAACGTCCGCCCGTTATCCCGCGGAGACTGGCGCCTTTGCCCTTATGGCCGCATCAATAGCGGGAATTCCGCCCCTTGCGGGATTTTGGAGCAAGTGGATGATCATTCTTGCCGCGGCGGAGCGGGGGGCATGGGCCGCAGCACTTGCGGCGGCATCGGCAACCGTTCTCTCGTGCCTCTATTATGTTCCTCTTTTCTTTGTGCTGTACGGCCCTGAGAAGCACGGGGACCCGGAAGCAGTCGCGGGGGAGGAATTTGCCGGCCGGAAGCTGCTTTTCACTCTCGCGGCTTCTGCGGTTCTGTTTGCTTTTCTCTACCTTGTTCCCGCCCTGAGAGAACAGTTCCTCATGGCGGGATCCGCAGCGCTGGCGCCGGATGTGTATATCTGGAGCGTTCTCGGCGGAACGGTCCCCTGATTGTGTGAAGAGTTCATGAAAGGAGGAGGATTTTCTTCATGTCCGGACTTGACGATCTTCGGAACATGGCGTCACATCTCCGCGGGATACTCCTGGATTCACGGCGGACGGCCATGACGGCCGTTAATTCTGAGATGCTCCGGGCCTACTGGGAAATGGGAAAAATACTCTCCGAAACGGGAGAAGGAGAAAACGGACCGGATGGCCTGCTTGAAGCACTGTCGGCCATGCTCGCACCGGAGTTCGGGAAGGCCTTCAGCGCGAAGAAGCTTGCCGCTATCCGCTCCTTCTACGGAGAATACGCCCACAGGCCTCCCCTTATCCGGTTCCATGAGACGAACGAGCTTGCGGAATCGGGGCTGCCGCCACTCAATCCCAGGCTCAGCTGGACCCACTACCGTCTTTTTCTCACGCTGCCGGGAGAAGAGGAAAGAAAGGCAGCGGAGCGGATGACTCTTCGGGAACGCTGGTCCGTCTCAGATCTGGAAAACCGGCTCGGGGAAGCATCTTCCCTTGCCTGTCCTGACACGGAGGAAGAGTGCGGCGGCAGTCCTTCTTTCCCGGAAGATTTTGCCTCTGATCCCCATGTCCAGGCTTTTCTCGGCGTGCCGGAGAGGCAGCGGCTCACGGAAACCGTCCTCGAGCGGGCTCTCATTGACCATCTGCAGACTTTCTTCCTCGAGAAAGGGCAGGATCTCTATCTCGCGGAACGACAGAAACAGCTTTCCGACGGAGGCGAGGATGTGTACACGGACCTTCTCTTCTATTCGAGGCCTCTCCACGCGTTCTTCGCGGCGGACCTGGTGTACGGCGATTTTACCCGCGAGGATGAACGCAGAATGGAACGTGTCCTCAGGAAGATCATGGAGGACGGCCTTGCGGAGGACGAGACGGAAAATCCGCCAGTTGGGCTCCTCCTTTCAGTCAGGAAGGAAAGGGGGCGGATGAGATACATCTTTCTCCGCGAATCCGCGGAACTGGAAGAACGATACCGGTCCAGGCTGCCCGCGGAAAAGGATATTGCCGCAGAGCTTGAAAGAGAGCGGGACGAGATCCTGGCCCGCTACCCGTACCTTGAGGAATGACTGCTCTTTGCCTTGACAAAATGAATTCATCGGGGCTATAGTAAAGAAGAAGGGGAACTTGAAAACGCAGAATATTCTGAGCATCAGCTTCATCTCTAGATGCGTTCAGGGTGTTTTGCCCCACATGAAATACTGTACCTTCTTCCGGGGAAGCTCAGCTTCCCCGGTTTTTTGTTCCTGCGCACCATACTTTCATCAGAACATGGAGGGAAAAAAACATGGCGAAACCGATAGTAGCACGGTGGGAATGGAGGACCTTCGGGTCGGGATTCGACGAACCGGAGGCCAGGATACGGAAGTTCGAACAGGGCAATTTCAAGGAGAGCGAGGAAGTTTACGTCCTCTCCCGGAACAGCGACGAGAACGTGAAGGTTCGGGACGACCTCCTTGACATCAAGTCCCTGCAGGAAGTGAACGGCAACGGCCTGGAGCAGTGGTTCCCTGTGCTGAAGGCCGGGTTTCCCATCTCCGTGGATGACCTGAAAGGGGTGTTCTTCTATTTCAAGGTTCCGGAGCCCATCTTCGGGCGGAAGGAGTATACCTTCGACCAGTTTCTCAACGAGATTGTGAAGCCGAACCAGAACCTTCGCCTCGTCCACGTGAAGAAGAAGCGGTATATCTACGTCATCAACGGAGCCGTGACCGAGATCGCAGAGACTGATTTCGACGGCGTGGCCCTCAGGACCGTCTGCGTGGAGCACGAGGATCCCGACGTGGTGATGAAGACCGTCCGTGAACTCGGAATGGAAGACCTGCCCAACATCAACTACATCCAGGCGATGAAAAAGACCGTGGGGATGGCCTGATTCCATGGACATCGTCAAGGCAGTCATAGACGTCGGCACCAATTCCATCAAGTTCCACGTGGCGAAGAAAAAAGCGGACGGGTCCCTTGAGACCGTGCTGGACAGGAACGACATCGTCCGCCTCGGCGAGGGGCTTCGCGAGACGGGGCTGATAGCGCCGGAAGCCCTCGAACGAAACGCCCTGTCGGTGGCGGGATTCGCCGAAAAGGCAAAGGAGCTGGGTGCCGTTCCGGAGATCGTGGGGACCATGGCCCTCAGGACGGCGAAGAACGCCGCCGCCTTCGCCTCCAGGGTGAAGGAGCTCACGGGCCTTGATGTACGGGTTATCCCCGGCGAGGAGGAGGCCCGTCTTTCCTACCTTGCCGTTCTTTCCGGCCTTTCCCTTGCGGGAGGAGAGCTCGTCACATTTGACACGGGCGGCGGAAGCACTGAGTTTGTCTACGGCAGGGGAGCGGAAATGGTGCGGAAGTTCAGCGTTCCCCTGGGGGCGGTCCGCATCACAGAGGAGTTCTTCGCCGATGACCCGGTCCGTCCGGGCTCGGTTGATGCAGCGATGAAGGAAATCCGCGCGAGTCTCACCGGCGGAGGGGTACTCGGATCTCCCGAGGTGATCGTGGGCATGGGCGGAACGGTCACGAGCCTCGCCTCGGTCAAGTTCAAAATGGAAACCTATGATCCCGACGTGGTCCAGGGATCGGTCCTTTCCCTGGAGGAACTGAAGGACATGGCCTCCATGTTTTCCTCCATGACCCTGGAGGAGCGGAAGGGCGTGACGGGATTGCAGCCGAAGCGGGCTGATGTTATCCTTGCCGGAACATGCATCGTATGCGTTATCCTGGAGATGCTCGGAGCCTCTTCCTTCACCGTGAGCGACAGGGGACTCCGTCATGGACTTGCCTACGAGCTTTTCAGCCGCTAGGAGTGCTGTTCTGCGTTAAGGGGCCCCTGTCCAGGGGGTAATCCAAAATTCTCAGGAGGTGTTTTTTTCATGAAACGGATCATTGCCGTTCTGTGCATCGTATGTCTCACCGTTCTCGGGGCCTCGGCCGCACTTGCAGCCTACCCTGAAAAGCCTATCAAGGTCGTCAACTATGTGGGGCCGGGCGGCCTCATGGACGTG
>CAZJAR010000079.1:0-11854 GCA_964543785.1 uncultured Synergistaceae bacterium
TGTGGGCCGTGTGGCCTTCCTGCCAGAGGAATTCAGATGTGCGGAGGAAAAGCCGGGGCCTTTTTTCCCATCTCATGACGTTGGCCCACTGGTTGATGAGGATGGGAAGGTCTCTCCACGACTGAATCCATTTGCTGTACATGTGGCCGATAACCGTCTCGGATGTGGGGCGGATCACCAGGGGCTCCTCGAGTTCCTCTCCGCCGGCATGGGTGACCACGGCACACTCGGGGGCGAACCCCTCTACGTGCTCCGCCTCTTTTTCAAGGAAGGAGTTGGGGATGAGAAGGGGAAAATAGGCGTTCACATGGCCGGTTTCTTTGAAAGCATCGTCGAAATGGCGCTGGATGGATTCCCACAGAGAGTATCCCGTCGGGCGGATGACCATGCAGCCCCGAACCGGTGCATAGTCGGCGAGTTCCGCCGCCTTTATGACGTCGAGATACCACTGGGAATAATCGTCAGATTTGGGGGTTATATTCCGTGCCATTTAGTTTCCTCCTGTGTATGGTCCGTCAATTTCGCCTGCCCTTTCGGGTACGGGCGGAGCAACTATTGTATTCCCGGAAGGCGGTTCCGCGCAACCGCGGAGGAGCTACGGAAGGGGATAGTGCCCCCATACCGGGCTGCCGATGAAGAATCCCACCTTGAAGTCCTTTTCATCGTTGTAGAGAAACATGAGCTTGCCGTCGAAAAGGAAGCCGGGAATCGAGAAGGAGACTCCCGCCTCCCAGACATCCCGGTACCGATCCCCTGTATCGTCGTAGACAAAACCCATTCCGCCGAAAACTTCGGTGTTGAGGGCACCCCACCAGCTTTTCATGAGGATCCGCCTGAAGGCGGCGTTCCACCAGAACATCCGTTCTCCCTGGATGGGATTTCCGGAGTAGCTGTACAGTTCTTCAGCTGCTCCCAGGTAGACCGCCCTGTTTCCTCCGGCGGCGGTTTCGTCCCCCTCGGCGAATCCGGCGCGGAAATAGAATCGCCAGTTGTCGGAGAGCTTTGTGGCCTGGAAGTAGGTGGCGCGGTAGAGCACCTCTTCCATGTCGGGCCACCATGCCTGGAGGTGGAAGAGGGATCCCTTCGTGGGATCCGTAGAGTCGTTGAGGGTGTCTGAAGTGAGGAAGAAGGTGGGTCCAGAGGCGTCGAAATCAATGCCTCCGGTGTGGACCCGCTCAAAAGCGTATCCGAGACCTGCCTGGAAGGAGCCCATGGAGAACCTCCTGGTCACTCCGGCAGCATACCGGTCCCAGGAGCGGTTTCCCCGGTTCGCCTCGAGCTCCCAGTTCTGGGCTGAGAAGCTGAATTCCCAGCTTTTCTTCTTTTCGGGGGAGGTAAGATAACTGGCGTCCACCCCCCATTGCGATCCTACCTTGACATTGAACCGGAGGGAGTCGCCGTCATTGAACAGATCTCTCCGGACGCCGTGAATGTAAACCCACCGGTGAGGGTGAAGGTTCGTCGTGTAGCCGCCGAAGTTGATTTCCAGCTCGGGTTTGCGCTGGACGACAAAGATGACGTCCAGGTTCTCCCCGGCCTCCTCGAACCTGTAGTCAACGGCCAGCACATCCTCCTGCTCGGCGATTGTCCCGCTTGCCCGAACCATGTTCAGGTTGCTGAGAGGCCTTCCGATCCAGGATCTGTACTGTTTTTTTATTCTCTCCTCAAGTTCGGGGGTCGCCCCCTCCACCTTGATGGAGGCAACCAGGGCATTGATGCTGAGGGATTCCCTCTGGGCCACAGGCGGGGCGTTGTCGGCAAGGTTCCGGATAACCGCCATTCGTTCCAGCGTGGCCTGCCTTCCAGCCTGGATCAGGCGGGACGCGTTGGTGAGGTCGAAAATGGGCACGCCTCCGACGGGAGGCGAGATGACCAGGTCGGCCTTCATGATCTCGTTCTCAACGTTGCGGCGCGTGAATATGGTGAGAGACTGGTCCATGACGTCCACGAGAGAATGGATGTCCTTCTTTTTCTTGAGGATTCCGGATACATCCACTGCTATTACGGGGTAGCCGGGAAAGAGATCTTTTGCCGTCTCCACGGGAAGGTTTGAGACAAGGCCGCCGTCCACAAGGAGCTTCTCCCCCACGGGCCAGGGATCGAAGAGGGCGGGAATGGCCATGGAGGCCCTCATGGCGGAAGCGAGACTGCCGGTCCTGAGGACAACCTTCTCTCCCGTTTCGAGATCTGTTGCCACGGCGGCGAAGGGAATGGAAAGCTCGTCAAACCGGACAATCTGGCTTCTCGAGGCCAGCTGGGCAAACCGTTCGAGGAGCTTGACTCCGGACATTCCACCGAGAGGACCGACCACGTCCCCGGAGGAATTTATGGCAACCCAGGGCACTTTGCTCCTTGGTGTGACGCTTTCCTGGCTCAGGGGGACAAAGATAGGGTTGGTCTTCTCGGAGAGGAGGTTGGTGAGGTCGAGGGTGGCGATGACTTCCCTCAGTTCCGCAGGGCTGTAGCCGCTGGCTGCAAGTCCGCCGATGATGGAGCCCATGCTGGTGCCGACGATGCCGGCAATGGGGATGCCCTGTTCCTCAAGGACCTCGAGCACGCCGATGTGGGCAAGTCCCCTTGTGCCTCCCCCTGACAGGGCCAGAACGACGCCCCCCTGTGCATGAGCGGTCCCTCCGGCACACATGAGGATCAGGATGATACAAACCGTTGCGGCTTTTTTTGCGAACATTGCAATTCCTCCCGGAGATGTTCAAAAAAGGACTTTTCGTTCACGCTGGGAATATCCTAACAGAATTCATCCTGGCGCACCACTTTTACCCTCTTTCTATTCATTATCCCTTCTGAAGCGAAAAATGGAGAGGAGGACGGGAGAAAAGAGGAGGAAAGGACCCGGAGGAGTCTGGCAAAGGACAGGAAAATAGAGTATGCTATCTATGAAAATTTCAGCCTCTTGTTCACAAAGGAGGGATAAAAAGAAGACATTATTTTCAGATAATCGTTTTTTTAATCCATTTCTTGAAGGAGGCGGTAGTGGTGTCAGACAAGAAAATTCCCCTGATTTGGCAGATAGGAATAGGATTCGTCCTCGGAATTGTCGCGGGAATCTTCGCAGGCGACAAAGTGCAGTACGTGGAGCCGATAGGTCAGATTTTCCTTGCGCTTTTGAAGATGCTCATCGTTCCCCTCGTTTTCTCCAGCCTCGTGGTCGGGGCTGCCTCCATCGGTGATCCCCGCGATCTCGGAAGGATCGGCATCAAGACCATTGTCCTCTATCTCGTAACCACAGCGGTTGCCATCGTCATTGGCCTTGTCCTCGGCAACATCATCCAGCCGGGCGTGGGGCTCACTCTTTCGGGAACAGCTTCCGCCTTCAAGGCTCCCGAGGCCCCCAGCATCAAAAACGTCATTCTCGGCCTTTTCCCCTCGAACCCCATCAAGGCAGCGGCTGACGGCGTCATGCTCCAGATTATCGTGTTCGCCCTCTTCCTCGGCGTTTCCGCGGTGCTCGCGGGCGAGAAAGGCAAGCCGGTCATCGCCTTCTTCGACTCCCTGGCGGAAGCCATGTACAAGCTGACCGGCATTGTCATGAAGACAGCCCCCTACGGCGTATTCGCCCTCATCGCCGTGACCGTCTCAAAGTACGGCCTTTCAGTACTGGCGCCCTTCGCGAAGGTCATCGGGGCCGTGTATCTCGGATGCGCTCTCCACGCCCTGCTGGTCTATTCGGGCCTGATCATGATATTCGTGAAAAAGTCGCCCTTCTGGTTCTTCAAGGGCATTCGGGAACCTGCCCTTACGGCATTTGTTACCCGTTCCAGCTCGGCTACCCTTCCCATCACCATGAGGACCGCCCAGGAAAATCTCGGCGTTTCGGAAAAGGTTTCGTCCTTCGTCCTTCCCCTGGGCGCCACGATCAACATGGACGGCACAGCGCTCTACCAGGGCATCTGCGCCCTGTTCGTCGCCCAGGCCTATGGCCTGCCGCTGACCATGGGAGCCCAGATGAGCATCGTGCTTACGGCCACCCTCGCTTCCATCGGGACGGCGGGAGTTCCCGGTGCGGGCCTCATCATGCTGACCCTCGTGCTGACCGCCGTGGGCCTGCCTCTTGAGGGAGCGGCACTCGTGGCGGGCATCGACGCGGTGCTCGACATGGCCAGGACCTGCATCAACGTTGTCGGCGACTCGTGCGTCTCCGCCGTTGTCGCCTCTAGTGAGGGAGAAAAGCTCTAGACTCCCCCTGCGAAGAAAGCAAAAAAAGCGGGCGCCCCGTAACGGGGCGCCCGCTTTATCTGACCGGGGATCACACGTGGAAAGAAAGAACGAGAAAGAGGGTCCCCCCGCCGGGAACACGGAAAGGCAGGGTGAAACTTCTCACCCCCGGCGACTGGTTCGGGATCGTCTTTATTCCAGCACCCGAAATCAGCTGGGGAGGGGTCACTTCCGTGCCCTCCAGGGCCGCCTGAACAAGGGCCCTGCCGCTGACCATGTTCGCCAGCTCTCCAATGACGCTCATGGAGACGCCGTCATCCGTATCGGGGGTGATCATTCCGCCGGACATGGCGGAGACAGTCGCGTTGAATCCCTCTCTGTCGAGCATGATGACCGCCGTTCCCTGCACTCCTCCGCCGACTATGCCGACAAGGGCGGCGACGCAGCTTCCGCTCACGTTCACTCCCTGGGCTATTTCAGACTTCACGAGAGACACTTCGACACCCATCTCTTTGCTTACAGTCATCAGAGAAGACCCGAATGTGTTTACCAGTACCGCCAGCTTCTCCGTTCCCATTCTCATTCACCCTTCCTGTTCATTGAGCGCTTCGCGATTCTATAAATCTCCGGACAATGGCAAGTGCGGCGAAATCATCCACGTCCCTCGGAGGAACGCGCAGCCCTTCCGGGAGTATCTTCAGCATTCCACGGGGAGGATGATGTTTCCAGTACAACGTCCTCGCCAAAAGAGTTGTTCCTTTTTCAGGTATTAACTTTACTCCAAGGGATACTGATTTTGCAAGCGAAAGAAGAAACTCTTTTCCTGTCCCGTTCCCGACAAGGCATTCTCCTGCGGAAAAGTGTTCCGGAAAGGCATAGGTGGTTTCGATGACAAAGGGGGAGAGTTCACGGCCGTCTCCTGACGCAACAGCCCTGAAAAAATCTTCGGCCCTCTCTGCCGGGAAGATCCCGGAGGCGAGAAGCTCTCCTTCTTCCGTGGCGAAGACCCATCCGCACTTGTCCCGCCCAGGATCAATGCCCAGAATCACCGTATCTGACCCTCCGTTGAGGCCCACCGGGGATAGAGCCACATCCACTGCTCGGGATACTCCCTGATGAACCGGCTGATGGCGTCGTTGCAGAGCGTCATGGCGGTTACCATGTCCTCGTCGTCATCCGGGTACCCCTTCTCCCATGGGGAAGGGAGGATGTAAAAGTCATGAACCAGGGATGTTCCCCTACGGACCATGAAGGAAGGAAGAATGGTGCTTCCCAGTTTTCTGGCTATTTTCGCCGGCCCGTAGGGTGTGCTTGCGGGAAGGCCCAGGAAAGGGACCACCACACCTTTTTCCCTGACGTCCTGGTCTATGAGAATGGCAAGGGCCTCTCCTCTCTGGAGGCAGCGGATGGCCGCCTTGAGATCGAAGCCTTTTCCTACGGAGGTCACACCGCATTGGGCCCTCTTCTGTATGATGAGGTCCGTAATCCGTTCGTCACGCTGCTCCGTCCCGATGGCGTTCATGGGGTATCCCCTTTCGGCGACGGCGGCAGCACCGATTTCCCAGTTTCCTACGTGACCGGAGAGGAAGAGAACGCCCTTCCCCCTGGCAAGGGCCTCACGGAGGTGCTCCTCGCCGTGAAACTCCACCAGGTCCCGCAGGTCGTCCTGAATCTTGTCCATGGAGAGAAATTCCGCCGCCATCCGTCCAAGGTTCATATAGGACCCGCGGACAATTCTTCTGGCTTCGGTCACCCCGACCTGGAGAGCCCGGACGCATCGCGTTTCAGCCTGGTCAACCTTTTTTTTGCTCGCTGCCCAGAGAAGGGCGCCAAGCCCGGCACCGAGAGAGGCCGACCATGAGTAGGGCAGTGCCCTGAACACTTTTTGCAGACCTTCGGCGATCTTCCACGATGTGTCCCTATTCATGGAGAATACCGTCTCTTTTGAATTTTCTCCGCACTGGAAAGACTCCTTTACGCTATACTTGTCGTCAAGACCAGAATACCATGGGAGGGATGATCATGCTCACGCGGATTCTTTTTCTCGCCGATGTTTCCCTTTTTTCAGAGCGCGCGCTGACCTGGGCGGCGGAGAAGCTGAGGGGACAGCAGACGGATTTTCTCCTGCTCCACGTGGTCGATCCCGCCGCAGGACTGGAAGCTCCCCATGTCGTCAGGGAAGCGGAGGGGTATCTCGACGAAATGGCATCGAAAGTGCTGCCCCACGAATCCTATTATAAAACGATTGTCCAGTCCGGGGATGTACTGGAGACCCTTCCGGAGATCGTGCTCTCCGAGGGATGCACCTTTGCCTTTCTTGCGCTGCCGGAGGGAGTGGACGGCCTGCCCCTGATACGGTCCATGCCTGTTCCCCAGCTCATACTCCGCGAATCGGAGGGGTTCTTTCCCAACGGAGAGGTTTTCGGGAGACTTGCAGTGGCTCTCGACCTTGAACCGAAGAGAACGAGCCTGATGCTTGACAACCTCAGGGCAATGCTTGCAGCAACGGGAGCGTCTCCCGAAATCATCCTGGTTCATGCCGTCTCCCCCCAGTCCGCCGAAGAAGCTCCGGCTGTCCTGAACGCAGCCTTCGAGGCACTGGAGGAAATCCGGGGGGAGATCACCTCCTGGGGACTCGAAGCTTCAGGAGACATCGTCACAGGAGACCCCATATCCGATCTTGCGGGCCGTATTGCTGAACTTGCACCTTCCGCACTCGCCATCGGGCTTCCCGCAGGAGGAGAATTCGGCCGGCTGGTTCTCGGTTCGGTGGCTGAATCGCTGATCGAAAATACCCGGTGCCCTCTCCTGATCTTTCCTCTTTAATTATCCCCGGAGAGAAGAGCGTCCGTCCTGCGGTGCAGGAGCATTTCGACGAAAGAGCCGTTTTTCATGGGAGGCCCTGAAAAAGAAAAATACCGCCTGCCGTCCTTCACGGTCTCGCCTGCCGCAATTGAGGCGAGAGTGCCGTTTATGTCATCTGTCCCGGAGAGGTACGACCGGATTGGGATGACCCTGACCCCGCCTTCCCCGGGAAAGGGAAAGTCTTTTCCCCCGTTCCGGACGGTCCTGGCCGCGAAGGCTGACAGCCCCGCGGTGCGGATCGCTGTTACCCAGAACCCCTTTTCCCCGCCATCGAAAATGATGAGACAGTCTCCGCCGTCAACGCCGTGGCGCTCGTAAATCTCCCAGGGAACGGGAAGAAGCCTCGGCTCCCCGGTGAGTTCAAGGGCATCGTTCCATTCCACGGCAAGGGGGAGAATTCCAATCCGTTCCTTCTGCCTGTACAGGCTTTCGGCAAATTTGGGATCCGTGTGAAAATCGGGAAGAAAGCAATCAGGGCGGGATGACTGTACCAGGAACATGACCGCCGCTCCGTACCCCTCGCCGGAGAGTTTTCCCAGTTCCTCCACGTGCTTCCGGCCGCGTTCGGAGGGAGCGTCGGGAAACATGGCGAGCCGCCTGCCGAAAAGAGTGCAGGATTTCACTTCCAGGAGAAGAAGCCTGCCTTTCCTTTCGAGAAGGAAATCAAAACGGGAGTGTCCGAAGGCTGCTTCCCTTTTCTTCACCGTCCATTCCTCCAGCCCGGGAACCCTGCCGGTCCTGATGAGCCATTCGGCAGCGTCATTGGCAATGTGGGTATGGAGCAGGACGGACCTTTCTCCCCTTCGGGCGGCAACGGCCGTGAATGCGGTCTTCCGTGTCCCGCTCACCCCGTCTTCGGCAAGGATAAGCTCGGTCCCCGGAAGAAGGATTTCCCACAGCCTTCCCGGATTGGGAAGAAATGCCCTCACCGGGCGGCCTTCAAGTTCGCAGCGGACGAGAAAGCGGTTGGGCCTGTCGATGAACCGGGCGCGGCGGAGCTTGTCCGGATCCGCTGCACGAAACCCTGAAACGTTCTTTTCGATTATCTTCATCCCCTTTTCTTTTCCCGGCCAACTCTACCAAAAAAAAGATCCGCGGGAAAGAAGGCTCTCCTCCCCGCGGACGTTCTCTGACTCTCCAGCTTCCGGATTATTTAAAGGGAAGCGACGGCTTTTTCGATTCTGTCCATACTCTTTTCCAGGTTCTCCATGGAGGCGGCATAGGATATTCTCACGTATCCCTCACCGTGGGCTCCAAATGCGGTTCCCGGCACCACTGCGACGTGTGCTTCGCGAATAAGGTATTTCGTGAACTCTTCAGCGTTCATGCCAGTTTCCCCGATGTTCAGAAATACATAAAAGGCGCCCCCGGGAACACGACAGGAGACTTTTTTCATCCCGCCGATCCTCCGGCATACATAATCCCTTCGCTTTCTGAACTCCTCCACCATTCCGGCAACTGGCTCCTGGGGCCCTTCTAGTGCCGCAAGGGCGCCCCACTGCGCCTGTACGCCGGTATGGGTGACGATGTACATGTGCATCCTGTTCATCACCGATACCAGGTCAGCAGGGGCAGCGATGTAGCCGATCCGCCAGCCGGTCATGGCATAGGCCTTGGCAAAGCCGTTGAGCACGATGGTCCTCTCCCTCATGCCGGGGAAAGCGGCAATGCTGTAGTGTTTTTTTCCGTCATAGATGATTTTTTCGTAAATCTCGTCGGAAACCACGAGAAGATTGTGCTTTACGGCGAATTCAGCGATCCTGGCTATAGATTCCTTTTCCTGGACGGCACCGACCGGATTGGAGGGGTCAAGGACGACCATCATTTTTGTCTTCGGAGTAACAAGTTTTTCCAGGTCTTGCACGTCAACCTGGAAATTATTTTCTTCCCTGAGCGGGTACCCCTTCGGAACGGCCCCGTTCATGGTAGGTACATGGAAGTAGCTTACCCATGAAGGATCTGGTACAAGCACTTCGTCACCCGGGTCGAGGAAACTGCTCAGTGCGACGAAGACGCCCTCCGAGACGCCAACGGTGCAGATGATTTCCTCAGGGTCATAGTTCAGGCCGTCGTCGATTTTCAGCTTCCGGCATACCGCCTCACGAAGCTGAACGATTCCCTTGTTGGCAGTGTAATGAGTTGCTCCGTTCCTGGTCGCGGCAGCCATGGCTTCCGTAATGTGCGGCGGAGTATCAAAATCGGGCTCCCCGATTCCGAGGGTGATTATATCCACTCCCTCGGCCTTGAGCTTGTCCACTTCGGCGAAAATTTTCCGTATGGGGGAAAAAGGCACTGATTCCATTTTTTTAGACTGTGCAAACATCGAGGATCCTCCTTGAAATATGGTGATCGGCATCATAGGCTTGGTTCAGCAGCTTCCCTGACCCCGGAAAAGGGGCATTCCTGGAAGATGAAAACAAAAAAAATCTATCATGCAGTCTGTCGTATGTCAATTATATTATTAGAAATGAATGGGCTTGTTTGATTTCGGGGAAGGAAAATGGACGAGGTAATGGAAAATTTCAGCTGAAATGGTAAAATACAGAGTTGTGGCATTCCGGGAGAGGAGTTGGAACATTTGGCGAGTCGTATTTTTCATTCTTTGGGCGATCAGGTTTTCGAAACAATCAAGGAACTTATCATCAACAACACCTACCGTCCGGGTGTAGTTCTCCAGATTGACAAACTTGCAGGAGAGTTCGGCGTCAGCACCACTCCCGTTCGGGAAGCTCTCCTCAGACTCGAGGGCATAGGCCTCGTGGACATTGAAAGAAACAAGGGCGCCGTTGTCACCCAGGTCAGCGAAAAACGGTCCAGGTACGTCTGGGAATTCCGCCGCATTCTTGAAACCAAGGTAGCCCGCGATGCGGCTCTCGGGTGCACTGACGAGGAAATCGACGCGGTTGAGGCAAAGCTGAAGAAGGTCCTCGAACACCCCGATGATTTCTCTGTGTACCAGGAATCTGACGTGGCGCTTCATGGCCTGCTTTCCAGCCACACGGAGAATCCCCTCATCCTGGAATCACTGGCCAATCTCAGCGTTCATGCCAGAAGGATACGCTACTTCGCTGAAAACGGCCCCTTCCGGGAAGAGGTTATCGAACAGGTAACCGTAGAGCACAGCGAAATCATCACTGCCCTGCGGGAGCACAACCCCCAGAAGGTTGAGGAAATTGTGAACCGTCACCTTATCAACGCCGAGGAGCGGACAAAAAAAGCCCTCTCCGAAGTATCCGGAGGGGCCGGCAGATAGGGTTATTCAGGTTTCCCTATTCTCCATTTTTTCTGTATTTCGCGGGACCTTCCCTGTACATGCTGTTGCCCAGGCTGTCAATGAGGACAACCAGGGGCATGTCGCGGACCTCGAGTTTCCTCAGCGCTTCAGGCCCCAGGTCTTCGTAATCGAGGACCCGGGAAGAGACTATTGTCCGCGCAAGCAGGGCGGCAATACCGCCTGTGGCTCCGAGGTAAACCGCTTCGTTTTTTTTCATGCTTTCCACGACTTCCGACGACCGTTCGCCCTTGCCTATCATCCCCTTCATGCCCAGTTCAAGGAACAGGGGAGTGAAGGGGTCCATCCGGTAGCTCGTCGTGGGGCCTATTGATCCCATGGGCTCTCCGGGCCGGGCCGGGGACGGTCCCGCGTAGAATAGTACCGCTCCGGAAAGGTCCACTTTCAGCTGTTCACCCCGGGCAAGAGCATCGGACATCCGCTTGTGTGCCGCATCCCGGGCAGTATAGATCACTCCGGAAAGAAGTATCTCATCCCCTGCCCTGAGGTTCGAGGCTTCTTTTTCCAGAAAAGGCGCATTGAGCCTCCGGCATTCTCCCACAGTATCCCCCTCCTATATTTCCGCGCTGCAGTGCCTGTTGGCATGACAGCAGAGGTTGACCGCCACGGGCATGCAGGCTATGTGGGTCGGCGCCCACTCCACGTTCACTCCGAGGGCGGTGACGGTGCCGCCGTACCCTGCAGCCCCGATGCCAAGTCCGTTGATTTTCCGCAGCAGCTTTTCTTCAAGCGCCGCATATCCGGCATGACTGCTGGCGCTCCCAACCGGACGAAGGAGAGCTCTCTTCGCGAGTTCCGCCACCCCTTCAAAATCGCTTCCCACACCGACACCGACCACTATGGGCGGGCATGGGTTTGGGCCGGCTTTCCGCACCGTGTCCAGCACGAACTGTTCGACACCTTCCGGCCCGGCAGCCGGAGAAAGCATGGCGAGGGCGCTCATGTTCTCGCTCCCGGCTCCTTTGGGCGCGGCCGTGATGGTCACCCTGTCTCCCGGAACCAGGCGGACATGGATGATTGCAGGTGTGTTGTCGCCGGTATTTTTTCTCTCGAAGAGGGGCTCCCCCACCAGGGACTTTCTCAAATAGCCCTTATTGTAGGCCCTTCCGACCCCTTCATTCACCGCATCTTCAAGATTTCCCCCGGTAACGGCCGCTTCCTGCCCGATATCGAGAAAGACGACAGCCATACCGCAGTCCTGGCAGAGAGGGTACTTGCCCTCCGATGCCACACGGCAATTTTCAAGAATTGTCCCGATGACGGAACGGGTCACCGGATTCTTTTCTTCCCGCTCTCCCGATTCGAGAACCGACACCATATCAGGAGGAAGGTGATAGTTTGCCTCAATAAACAGGCGCTCCACCGTTTCAGTTATTTTTACCGCAGGTACTTCTCTCAATCGGATGCCTCCTTGCCTTTTTTTCCGGAATGAAAAAAGGGGGCCCCTTTCGAGACCCCCGTCATACTGGTTCAGCTCAGGAGAGTGAGCATGACGCCGGCGGCCACGGCGGTGCCGATGACCCC
>CAZJAR010000080.1:0-11405 GCA_964543785.1 uncultured Synergistaceae bacterium
TATTCCATACCGGAAGCCATGATCCGAAGCGTGAGAGAATGAACAGACTTTACGAAGCTGGAGATGATCAGCCATGACGAATATGGATATGAGCCAGTACCTGGGAGCGTTTCTCGATGAGGCGGGAGACAATCTGAAACACCTTGACGACCTGATTCTCGCAGTGGAAAAGGACCAGTCAGACATGGGCAACATCGCGGAAATATTCCGGTCCGCCCATACGCTCAAGGGTATGTCGTCCACCATGGGATTCGACAGGATGGCCTCCCTCACCCACGCCATGGAGGATATGCTGGACTCAGTCCGCAGAGGAGCCTATACCCTGAAGGCGAAGGATATCGACCTTCTCTTCAGGTCGCTGGACACTCTCCAGTCAATGGTTGATTCCATACGAAACGGCGGGGGGGACGGGTCCGTCGAAACCGAAGATCTCGTATCGGCCATGAGGAACGCCACCAAGGAAGAAACCCGGACTGACCGCACGACTGAAGAAGTCTCTCCCGCAGGGGATGAAGATGAACTCTCGGGCCAGGACCGTCAGTGGATAAGCGAGGCTTCGGGCTTCGGGCTGAACGTCTTTGAAATTCGTGTTTTTCTTTCTCCCGACTGTCTCCTGAAGGCTGCCCGGGCCTACATGGTAGTGAGCAGGCTTGATGAAATGGGTGACATCATCAAAACTGTTCCTCCCGTTGAAGCCCTTGAGAACGAAGAGTTCGACCACGATTTCCTGGTGTATGCCGCCACGTCCCGGACTCTTGAACAGGTCAGGGAGGCCGTCACCAGGGTCAGCGAAGTGGTCGGGGCTGAAATCCGCGAGATGAACGGCGAACGGGAGACGCTTCCGGAACCTCCCGCTGCAGTTGATCTCCATGCTCAGGCTGCACCCCCCAAGGCCGAAGAAGCCTCGGGGCAGAAGAGCGCTCCCTCCGGCGGAAGCACCCCGGCAGTTCCTGCCCGCCCCCAGAGGAAGACCGAGGCGGCGAAGAAGGCCAACCAGACAGTCAGGGTGGACATCGGCAGGCTGGACAAGCTCATGAATCTGGTGGGCGAGCTGGTGATCGGGCGGGCGAGGATCGAGAGGCTTGTCCAGGAAGCTCATCTCAGGGAGTTCGATGAGCCCCTGTCCCAGCTCGGAAGAATTTCCGGGGACATCCAGGAGCTTGTGACCAAGCTTCGCATGGTTCCCGTGTCCTTCATCTTCGAACGGTTCCCGCGCCTTGTCCGTGATCTCTCCAAAACTCTCGGGAAAGATATCGAACTGGTGATGGAGGGGCAGGAGACTGAACTCGACCGGACTGTGATCGACGAGATCGGCGATCCCATGGTCCACATCATACGGAATTCCATTGACCACGGCGTCGAAAAGCCTGACGAAAGAAAAAAGGCGGGCAAGCCGGACAAGGGCCTCATCAAAATTTCGGCCTACCAGGAAGGCAGCGGCGTCATCATCGAAGTGACAGACGACGGGAAGGGCATTGACGCCTCGAAAGTCAGGACGAAAGCCCTGGCGAACGGAACCATCACCGAAGAGGAATCTGCCGCCATGTCCGACGAGGAAGTGGTGAATCTCATCTTCCTTCCGGGCTTCAGCATGGCGGACAAGGTGACCGACGTGTCGGGACGGGGAGTAGGGATGGACGCCGTGAAGACCAAGGTGGAATCCCTCGGGGGCCAGTTCGATGTCTCCACGGAAGTCGGGGTCGGGACAAGGGTCTTTGTCCGCCTGCCCCTGACACTGGCCATCGTTCTCGCTCTGCTCATCAAGGTGGGGGACGAGACTTACGCCCTTCCCCTGGAGAACGTGGAAGAGACGATCCTCGTCAAGAGAGAGAATGTGAAGACCCTCCACGGAACTCCCGCAACCCTCCTGCGGGGCGATGTGCTTACCCTGTGCAATCTTGCCGAGATGCTCGGAACAGCGAGGAGCGGTGAGGAGGAGAGCGAAGAGTATCCTGTCGTAGTGGTCAAAACAGGCAAGACCCGGATCGGCTTCATAGTGGACGAACTGATCGGCCAGCAGGATATCGTCATCAAGTCCCTCGGCCGCTTCCTGTCGAAAATCCGGGGAATTGCAGGAGCCACCATCCTCGGAGACGGGAATGTTGCGCTCATCCTGGACGTTGCCGGGCTCTACGGCAGATAGGGAAAGGAGCCGCCATTTCATGGATATCTCAAATTTCAGCCACCTGCAGCTTGACGCCATGCGGGAAGTGGGAAACATCGGCGCAGGGAATGCGGCCACGGCTCTTTCCATCATGCTGGCCCGCCCTGTGGATATGGATGTTCCCAAGGCGGAACTGGTGTCCATTTATGAACTGGCGGGATACTACGGCGACCCCCTGACCATGGTGTCGGCGGTATTCGTCCGTTCCGAAGGGGAATTCACCTGCAGCCTCATCTTTATACAGGACGAGGACGACGGGAGAAAACTTGTCGATCTGCTCATCAGCCACCAGATGGGGGGCATGGACCCCGCCGGCATACCAGAAGAGATGCGGGACAGCGCGCTGACGGAGGTGGGCAATATCATCCTCAGCTCCTTCCTGAACGCCATCAATGTGCTCATCGGCGGGACACACAGCATCTCCGTGCCCGGGGTCGCCCACGACATGCTCGGATCGATCCTTGACGTGGTGGCTTCCATCTTCGGGCAGTCCGGGGAAAACGCCCTCATCGTCGACACATCCCTCAAGGTGGAGAATGTGGAGGGGGGCATTTCGGGAAAAGTGGTCATGCTTCCCGATCCCGGGTCGCTCGAGATCCTTCTCGGAAAGCTGCAGGTGCTCTGAACCATGAACAAGGCGCATCACGTCGGGATGGCCGATATGGTGGTCGTCTCAGCTCCCGAGTCCCTTGTGACTCTCGGGCTCGGTTCGTGCATCGGGCTTGTGCTCTTTGACCAGACCGCAAAGGTGGCCGGCATGGCTCACATCATGCTTCCCGACAGCAGGGGGGCCGGGGAGAAGGCACTGGAAAAACCGGGAAAGTTCGCCGACACGGCACTGCCTGCCCTTATCGCCGAGGTCTGCCGGAAGGGTGCAATCCGGTCGAGGCTCAAGGCCAAGATGGCCGGAGGTTCCCAGATGTTTGCCATTCCCGGGGCCAAGACCGACTTCCTCGCGGTGGGGAGCAGAAACGCCAAGGAGACGGAGGAACACCTCAGGAAGCACGGGATTCCTTTGGCAGCCTCGGATACAGGGGGAAACAAGGGGCGAACGGTGGAATTTTCCACGAAGACGTGGATGCTCACCGTAAAGGTGCTGGGGAAGGGAACGGCGGAAATCTGAAAAGAGTGTTCTGACAGGAGGGGCCATGGAACAGGAACGGAACGAAGTTCAGGAAGACCTGCAGGAGGAAGCCGGTTTCTCTTCCGCACCGGAGCCGGAAGGCGGAGGGCAGGACGCCGATGGAGCGGAGGCTTCGGCAGAGGTTCCTTCCCTGCTTGACGCCCTTCCGAAGGAGACGTCCGACGAACTGTGCTCCCTCTTCTCCTGCTCACCGGAGGCCCTGGAGGTTATTCTGCAGAGCACGTCCGGCGATCCCTCGAAGATCCTGGCCCTTGTCAAAACGCTGACACCGGAGTATCTCGCCGTCAAGGCGAGGTTCGACACCCGCAAGAGGGGAGAACTCGGCGGAGCTCTCTGCTTTGTTGCCCGGGGAAATACGGGAGAGATACTCGACGAGAGTTTCTGGGTGAGCGGGAAAAGCCTCCCGGAAACCTTTGATATCGACGCCAGCTGGGAGTCCGTCAGGAGTTCCATCGCCACCATCGGAGGCACTCCCGAACGGAACCTCTACACCCGGATGCTCAAGGCGTCGAAGGCTATCTTTACCCCCACCGCGGTCAACAAGCTTTTCCAGTCCCGAAGCGCAAGGGAGGAAATACTCTCCGCCCTCGACAAAGCCTTCACGGAAATCGTCCATTACGATCTCGTCTATGAACTCAAAACGGAGACCTTCAACAAGGCAAGGCTGGAAGCCGGCGGAATTCTCGTGGACGAGAAGCCCAGGGAAGCCCCGGCGAAGGAGGAGGAGGGCTCCCCGGCGTCTCTCGAAGCCCTCGGGACTATCCAGGTGATCTGCAAACCCGTTCTCGATCCGGTCCACGGCAAGGCCGTCTCGGACCTCAGGCGCGGTGATTCCGTGACAGTGGAACTGGAGAAGTCGGGAGGCTTATCCTCCATCATAACGAAAGTCTTCGAGCGTTCAGGAGAGAACCCTTCCTTCCCCGTTCTCACCGTTGAAAGGTTGCCGAGCGGCCAATCCCTCGTGAAGCTGTTCATCAGCAGGGGCATCGAGGGCGTGCTGAGAGCCGGGGCGGATCTGAAACTAAGGACCGGAGAGAAGTCAGCCGCTGCTGTCCCGGGAAATAAGGCGCCCTTCTTCCCAGGAAGGCTTTTCGCGGGAATAGCGGTCTTTCTTCTGCTCGCTGTTCTTTTTTATTTCCTTTTCGGACGGTAGGGGGGTGCCTTTTTGGTCCTGAAAGCTCCGGACGCCGAACTCTGGGAAGAATATATCCGCACGGGAAGCTCCCAGGCCAGGGAGAAGATCGTCAAACGATACCTCCCTCTCGTAAAATACGTAACGGCAAGGATGGCCGTCTCTCCGCCATCGGGGCTGGACTATGACGACCTCCTCAGTTTCGGTGTCTTCGGTCTTCTTGATGCCATCGACCGGTTTGACGTGTCCAAGGGCTTTTCCTTTCAGACCTTCGCCGTTCCCCGGATCCGGGGGGCGGTCCTGGACGAGCTGCGGAAGTACGACTGGATCTCGAGAACCGGCAGGGAAAAGCTCCAGCGGCTGGGAAAGGCCATGGAGACCGTCCTGCAGGACAGGGGGGCCCTTTCGGACCAGGCCCTTATGGACGTTATGGGCATGGACGAAAAAGAGTACAAGGAAACCCTGGAACTGTCGAGCAGAAGCTACATCGTTTCCCTCGATGAAGTGCTTTCCCTCGAGGACGGCGATGTTACCAGGGAGGGGATTATTCCCGACGAAGGGGAAAGCGCCGCCGACCTCCTGGAAGACGAGGACGAAACAGTCCGTGTGGCCGGGGCGCTGAAAAAACTCCCGGAACGGGAAATGCAGGTCATTTCGCTGTATTATTATGAAGGGCTGACGCTGAAGGAAATCGGAAAGGTTCTCGGCGTCACCGAATCCAGGGTATCCCAGATTCACGGCAAGGCTCTCGCGTCCCTCAGGGGAATTCTCGCCGCGAAAGGGTGAGGGGAGCCCCCTTGATCCAGCCCGGGGGCCATGAACAGCCCCGGGAAGAACGAACGAATGCGCGGAAGGCTGCGCCGCTTTATGAAGAGGCGCGGAAACGCCGCGGCGCCGGGGGGGAAAAGGATGTCAGACGACAAGTTCCATCTTGAATACCGGGAGGACGGAGTGTATCTTTCGGCTTCCGAAGGGGCGGATTATTCCACGCCTTCCGTGGTTGGCTTTCTCAAATCCAGGGGCGTGGAGAACTACAACGGCGATGCGGTGATGACCTTTCTTTCCCGAAAGGACGGCAGCTCCGCAAAGGTTGCCGAGAGAGACCCCGAACAGGAGAAGGAAGCGTCCTTCGAGGTGAAGATCGCTCCCGATGCCATGTCAGCAGAATTGTGGATCGAGCCTCCTTTTGCCGACAAGCCCTGGCCCACGGTGGATCAGGTCGTGGAATTCCTTGCCGCCCAGGGAGTCGTCGAAGGGGTTGACAGGGGCCTTATCGCCGATATTCTCTCAGAAAACAGGGGCAGAACCTGGTCCGTGGTCGCCTCCGGAATTCCTGCCATTGACGGCGCCGATGCCGACTTCGACTACAAGGTCCAGTTCGGGGCCGCCAAGCCGAAGGAGGAGGACGAATCCGGCAGGGTGGACCTCAAGAACCTGAGTTCCGTCACCGTGGTAATGAAAAACCAGATGCTCGCCGAGAAAATTCCCGCGACGGAGGGAGTGGACGGAACCACCGTAAAGGGGACTGTCCTCAAGGCCAAGAAGGGAAAGGACCGCCCCCTTCCGGCAGGTGCCGGAACCTACGCTTCCGAGGACGGGGCCCATCTCCTGGCCCTCATCGACGGGAACCTCGTCCTGAAAGGCGGCAAACTCCACGTGGCCCCGGTTTTCCAGGTTGACGGCGATGTGGATTACAGTGTGGGCAACATTAATTTCATCGGCGACGTCCTTGTGAACGGTGCTGTCAGGGAGGGGTTCGAGATCGTCTCCTCCGGTGACATCGAAATACGGGGCGTTGTGGAGGGTTCCCATCTCTCCAGCACGGGAAACATCTCCATCACCGGAGGGATCCGGGGCATGAACAAGGCGAAAATCGAAGCCGACGGAAACATCACCGTGGGTTTCATCGATCAGGCCCATGTCCGGAGCAGCAAAGACATCATGGTGAACAACGCCGTGCTGCACAGCGACCTCGCCGCCCACGGCAACGTCACTGTTCTGGGAGGCCAGAAATCCCAGATCGCCGGAGGCAAGGTGCAGGCAGGCATGGAAGTCTCCTGTCTCACCCTGGGAAGCGAAATGGGAACGAAGACTGAAATCATCGTCGGGGTGCTTGCAGAACTCACTGAAAGGAAGAAGCATCTGCTGGGGATTCTTGCCGAGGCGGAGGAAAAAAGCGAGAAAATCGAGGCCAACCTCTCCTTCCTGAAGAAATTGGAAGCGGCCGGCCAGCTCGACGAGAACAAACGCGCCCTCATGATCAGCCTCACCAAGGCGAAATTCCAGCTGCAGAGCCAGCTTGGAACCGCCAGAGAGGAACTCAGGCTTCTCGAGGAGCAGATGGAGAACAGCAAGACCAAGGGGTGCGTCCGTGTGAAAGGGAACTGCTACCCCGGGGTTACGGTGACTGTCCGGGGACTGACGTATATCGTACGAGAAAAGCAGCAGTTCTGCGCCTTCGTCTATGACGGGGGAGAAGTGAAGGTCAAGCCCTTCGACTACTGATCCGAAGGAAGGTGAACGCCCGTGGTGACGCCTGTGAACTTGCAGCTTGCCCACTGGAACCTCGAACACACGGCCCAGCAGCTCCGGGACCCGGCGGCTGCGGCGTTTCAGGCAGGGCGGCAGGGAGAGGGAGTTGCGGCAGCGGTCCACAGGGACGGATCTGTTCAGGCTGCCGAGGAGTCCGCCGAGGAAGAGCGTCTCGGTGCCAAGAAAAAGAGAGAGCAATCGGAAAAGGAAGGCAAGAGAAACAGGAGATCCCTCACCGAACGTGACGGAGAGCAGGCAGAAGAAAAAGCCCCCCCGTCAGGTGCGGAAAAGGGAAGGCTCGACTTTTACGCGTGAGCGGAAAATCAGCGGGGAGGAAAGACAGTGGCATCACAGGCGGCCGGTAAAAATCTGGGATACGTGATTGTTGACGGAACGGAAGGAACATTCCGGGGAGCGGTTCTTGTAACGGACTTCCGCGGAATCCCTGCCGACTTCCGGTATACTGACCCCATCACACCATCGAAAATTGAAAAGATCCTGTACGGAAACGCCCTTGACGTTTACATCAAGGAAGAGCTGATACTGGAGAGCCTCGCCGGAGCCGTGGAAGTCTCTCCAGTCCTGTGGATATGCAGGGACGCCGAACTCCTCGATCCCCTGGCAAAGCTCGCCAAGGCTGCTAAAGTTATCCTGCTGGCCCCCACCGCAAGGGCACCCCTCGACGCCACGGGCGACATAGAAAAGCAGAACGACCCGGGGTCTTACATCGTGCAGGCCGACGGGGTGAGCGCCCCGCTCCGCTTTACCCTGCCGGGGGGAAAAAACAGGGAGGAGGACGCACGGTCAGCGGCATCCATCCTCGTGGAAGCTGCGGAGACCATGGACCTTCTGGAGCCCTTTTCGAGGATGGGAAAGGCCATGACTGCCCTCGGGGAGGAGAAAGGTGGATCTTGACCGCCTCAGGGAGGGATTTGCCAGGCTCTTTCTCGGCCGGGTCAATGTTCGCTCCCACCTGCCCGCACGAGGCGGCGCCGAGCCGAAGTCCCTGAAGCGGACGGTGGCTGTTCTTCCCCTCAGGCCGCCGCGGAGGGTACTGGGAACGGTCCTGTACGGAGCGTCCATGGAGTCGAAGATCTCGGGGAGCACCCTTCCTTTGCCCGAGACGACGGGGAGGGCCAGTCCGCAGAAAGTGTCCCTTTCCGTCCGGTCTCCCGACGTTTTCGGATGGAGAAGCGAGGCGTCCGCCAGGAAACCTTTGGGGAGGATCACCCCCCTGGGAGTGCTCGCGAAAAAGGGGCTGAAGAAGGCAGCCGGGCTTCCCCAGGAAAGGGAAAACCGCCTCTTCTTCGCACGAGGCAGCTTCCCGTCCCGGGAGGGAGAGATTCCCCTCGCCTTCTTTTTTCCGGTCATCAGGGACGGGGTGGCGAAAAGTATTCTGAACAAAGAGAAAGGAACGCTGCTTCTTTGGTATAATTCCTACAGTCGCGCTTTTTCCTCACGGGGGCTTCTCCTTGTCCGGCTGCTCAGGCAGGGGGGAGGACTCGAGTGGAGATGGACCGAAATAGAGCGGCACAGCTAAACCTGCGGAGGTGGTTTCTACCGGAAACATTCAGCACCACTGCGTTTCTTAAATCCAGGAACATACATCCTGCATCAATACTCGTGGAGGGTAGAAAACCGCATGGCAGATGAAAGAAAGACAGAAGTTTCTCCCCTTGCTCCAGGGGAAGTGGTGACCTGTACGGTCGAGCAGATCATGCCCTACGGCGCCTTTGTCCGTCTGAAAACAGGCCAGAGGGCGATGATTCACATATCGGAGCTTTCCCACAGCTTCGTGAAGAAGGTCGAGGACATCCTTGCGCTTAACCAGGAAGTTCAGGCAAGGGTCATCAAAATCGACGAAAAGGGCAGAATCGATCTTTCCCTTAAAAAGATGGAGGCCCCCAGATCCGCCCCGTCACCCAGGTCCTCCTCTTTCGGGGCGGCTGCACCGGAGGACAGCAGAGATTCCTTCGAGAAGAAGCTTTCCAACTACCTCAAGGCAAGCGAGGCGAAGATCGCCGACCTGAACAGCAAGCTCAACAATTCCAAGGCGGCGAAGAAGAGGAGCAAACCGGCGAAGTGAACCGGCGGGACAGAAAAATGCTTCACGGGGGGCGGATACGCCCCCGTTCATTTTTTGAGCCTCCGGGTGTCCGGGACCTTTCGACCGTCCTGCTCCAGATGAAAGGGCGCAGATTCGATCCCCTGGTGTTCATCGGTACGGCAAGACGATGCGCCTACGGATTGCCGTCGGTGATCGCCTGCAGCCCCCTCCGGAACGGGAAGCCGTTCCCGACGACCTTCTGGCTCACGTGCCCCCATCTCGTAAAGCTCTGCGGCGGTCTCGAATCGGAGGGCGCCGTGGGTGAACTGGAGCGGCTAAGATTGCAGGACCCCGCCCCGTGGACGGAATATAACCTTTTCCACGCCCGGATTCGCCTCTTCCTGGTTGATCCCGTCACCGCCCTCTTTCTCAGGAAATACCGGAGGGGAGAATGGAGCACTCTCTGCAGGGGAGGAACCGGGGGAATAGAATACCTCTCCCCGTCCCGGGGAGGCGCCAAATGCCTTCATCTTCAGGCGGCATCATGGCTTGCCCTTGGTTTTCACCCCGCCGCCGGCTTTCTGGAGGACGCTCTCGATCCCCTGCACTGCGCAGGCCCGGCATCGGCCGGTTGTGTCCGCCGCTGAAGAAATCCACGCCGAAAGGAGACACCTCCATGTGGAAGGGCAGATTTACGGAAAATACGGCCCAGGCAGTACAGAGATTCACCCAGTCCCTTGATCTCGACTGGATTCTTGCTCCCTATGACATCGAGGGAAGCATAGCACACGCCCGGATGCTCTGTTCGGTCGGCCTGCTGACCGCCGCAGAAGCGCAGCAGATCACCGACGGGCTCAGGATGATCAAAGAAGAAATTGTCTCGGGAACCCTTGTCCCCACCGTGGAACTCGAAGATGTGCACATGAACATTGAAAGCCGCCTTATCGAGATGCTCGGACCGACCGGGGCAAAGCTCCACACCGGGCGCAGCAGAAACGACCAGGTGGCGGTGACCATGCGGCTCTTCCTCAGGGACAGGCTCCGCGGCATCTGTTCGGGAATGGAGTCTCTACTTGCAGTCCTTCTTGAACGTGCCGCCCGGCACACCGACGTCATCGTTCCGGGTTTCACTCACCTCCAGCAGGCCCAGCCCATCTCCATGGGACACTACTGGATGGCCCATTTCACCGCGTTTTCACGGGACTGCGAGCGTCTTCTTTTCGCTCTCGACTCACTTCGCGAATGCCCCCTCGGCGCAGGAGCCCTCGCCGGGTCCACTCTTCCCCTCGACCGGGACATGACAGCACGGGAGCTCGGCTTCGCTTCGCCAAGCAGGAACAGCCTCGACACTGTTGCCCAGAGAGATTACATGGCGGATTACCACACCTTCGCAGTGACCTTCGCCACCCACTGCAGCAGGCTTTCCGAGGACTTCGTCATCTATTCCTCGAGGGAATTCGGATGGCTTCTTCTTCCCGACGCCTTCTGCACCGGCTCGAGCATGATGCCCCAGAAAAAGAATCCCGACGTTCTCGAGCTTCTCCGGGGAAAAACAGGACAGGTACTGGGCCATTTCATCGATCTCATCGTAACGCTCAAGGGGCTTCCCCTGACCTACGACCGTGATCTTCAGGAGGACAAGCGGGGCCTCCAGGCTTCCCTGAAAACAGTGGAGGATATGCTTGCTGTTCTTGTTCCCCTCCTGGCCGCTGTGGAAGTGGACGGTGAAAAAGCGGCGGAAGGGATGAAGGACGGGTTTCTCCTCGCCACAGACGTGGCGGAATATCTCGTGGCGAAGGGCGTGCCTTTCCGGCAGGCCCATGGAATGGTCGGCAGCCTTGTGAAAGAGTGCCTTGCAAGGAAGAAGGGACTCTTTGACCTGTCCCGGCAGGAATGGAAAGAACTCCTTCCCGAAGCAGGAGAAGACCTTCTTCCCCTTCTCTCCCTCCGCTCGGCTGTGGAACGGAGAGCAACGTGCGGCGGCACGGCCTTTGACCAGGTGGCGAAGCAGATAGAAGACGGCATGGCATTCCTTGAGGGTTTCAGAGAATCCGTTAAACGCTAGAGATTGCTGTCGTCCCGGAGGAACCCTGGCCTCTGCCGTTCCGAACGACCGCCGCTGCCTGTCGTCCCGGACGGTCGAAGCAGCTGTCATCCCGAGGAGCGGTTTTGGCGACGATCCCGTCCCCGGAGGGGAGGAATCCCGGGGTTGCCCCTGCTTGTCATCCCGAACGAGAGAAGCGAGGAGGGATCTCGGGTTTGTTTTGGGTTTGCTCAACTGCGAGATCCTTCACTTCGTTCAGGATGACAACCCCAGCCGTCCCGGACGGCCGAAGCAGCTGTCATCCCGAGGAGCGGTTTTGGCGACGATCCCGTCCCCGGAGGG
>CAZJAR010000080.1:11505-11852 GCA_964543785.1 uncultured Synergistaceae bacterium
GTTTGTTTTGGGTTTGCTCAACTGCGAGATCCTTCACTTCGTTCAGGATGACAACACCAGCCGTCCCGAACGAGAGAAGCAGCCTGTCATCCCGAGGAGCGGTTTTGGCGACGAGGGATCTCGTTTTTTTGTTCCAGGTTGCTTCAGGGGCGAGCCCCCTCGCATCCGCTCGGGATGACAACGCTCAGGATGACACCGTTGACGGGCAAAGAAGACTATTTTTTAGAACAATCGTTTTTTCGGCTTGACGCCATCTGATTTTTGTGTAAAATAATCACTTGCGCACGCCGGAAAGAGTCGAGCCGTTAGCTCAGATGGCAGAGCACCGGACTTTTAATCCGGGTGTC
>CAZJAR010000081.1:0-11827 GCA_964543785.1 uncultured Synergistaceae bacterium
TTTGGGACTGCCGGCGAAGGTGAAGGTATTGTCCACCTGGACTCTGTCCGGAATATCCATTCACGCATTGCCCCAGGACATAAAAAATACGGATTTTCACCGGGTTTTCTCGCTTTTTGATCCTCTGTTTTTTTACCTGTTTCTTTGTCTCTGGTGGGGCTAAGGCTCCAGTCTAGAAATTCACGACTCAACAATTCAGCACAGAGGCTGTTTTTCGTTGCTACTCCTAATAATTCAACATCCCTAAGGCTGTTGTGATCTAATATCGGATGCCCGCCACCTTCTCACAATTAGGATTCTTCGTAACACAAAGGCGCGCATGTAAATTGGTTCCGCCTTAGCGTAGTCTTTTTTGTTGAAGTAAAAATTGGCAAGGCTGTTCAGAGTTGCTGTCACATCAATATGCTCCTTGCTGACTCCAATTGGAGGCGAGATGATAATGGGGGTTTTTTTCAAGAATTTCGGAATGGATATTTTTGCCCAAGAACAATACTTCGCTTTTTTGACGAAGTGCGTATGCGAAGAGGGGAAAATATTTCCAGGATACGCATGCACGTACTTTTACAAGAATTGGGGCCGGGCCGAGACGATAGTCACCGTAGCCCCGGATGCGGAGTCGGGACAGAACGAGGTGTTGGGATTCAACACGCATATCATGGGGAATTGTTTCTGGAAACTGAGAGTGTCCATTATGGGGATAGGCAGCAAAAAATATGATCCGTATTCCTATTCCGTGATTTTCAACGACATGGACGGGCACGGTTTGATTCCGATCAATATCATTCATGCCGACGTGATACCGAGTTTCCTGAAAGACGACGTAGTCCGCATGCAGGTCTGTGCCTTTCCGCTGTTGATACATTACTTTCAGGATGATTCGAAATGTGACGGTTCGAATATGGAAACGGTAATGGGCAAGAAGTTGGTATTGAGCGAAGGCGTGTTCCCGGTAGGATTGTTAGGCGAGGATGAAGCGAACAAGGACGTCTCGATTCTCAAGGGAAAAGTTACGGCGGTTGAAGAATGCAAAGTCCCCGTTGAGGGAAGCCAGGAGAAATTCTTTTGTGTAACGGTCGACACCCCGTACGGACCTATCGATATTGCGCATACCGCCGATTTTGTGATTCCCGAAGAACGATCTCTCATCCGAAAAGGCAGCATCGTCGAGACGTACTGCGTCATCTCCGGTGACGTCGCCTTGGACGACTACCAGTCGGGTGCCGTCTACGACGAGGAAAACGAATTACGGCTGCTGCGAAGCTGTATTGAGCATGGGGATTTCGAAAGGATGACCGGGGCGCTTTCCGAGAACGCCATATACAAGAATGCGGTCGGTCCAGCCCAGATCATCCATACCCTGAAAGGGATCAACGCTCAAATCGATAGGGAAGTTCGGGAAAAGGGGCTGAAGTATTATTCCTATATGGGGACCTTGGCGAAGATAGAAAACGATCCGGACGGTGTTCAGAAGTATCCAATTGGCAAGAGATGTGTAGTCCTTGCAACACCTGAACCTGATAATTATAATGGATTTTTGTTAATAAACAGGGGCATAGAGGGGAAAATAAAAGAAATAGAAACTTGTACTAATAAAAATTATCGTTTCAGACTGGACAAGATTCCTGTTTCCAAAATGCCGTACGATGATATTGACTTTAAGCCGATTCAATTAGAACGTGAAGAATCTGAATGGTTAGATTTGATCAGCGAATGTTTTAGTAATTTAAGTTTTGATAATAGTGAATTCTATTTTGGAATGGAACCTGAGGCAGAAATATATTTAGTCGATGATGATGGCAAAAGTGAATGTATTTTAAAAGATAAAGAGCAAGTATTCAAATACATGGCAAACAAAGTGGAAATGATGCGGCGGAAAGATGTAAAGCCGCGAAGCGAGATCGTTGAGGCGCCTGGAATGGACGGAAAGCATGGAGTGATGGTTTGGGGCGGAGAGGAAAAGTTTTTCTTGACGATCGAAATAAGCGAACAAAAGCGATTGATCAGGATGACGATCGCATATCGCTGAGTACTCGAAGACACGAGAACGGACGTTCTCCGTATAGGGAAGCGTCCGCACCCCCTTGTCTGAATTCAACTTTTGCGAAAAACTCTTGACACTACCGATGGGTGTAGTTGAACTCGGCGGAAGGAAGAGCCGGATACGGAGTTCCCTTGGGGAATAGCGCTCCGTTCTTCGATGGGTCAGTTCGTTCCGCGCGAGAATCCTCTTGATGGTGCGGAACGACCGCAGGGGCGAAATGCTCATGTCCTCCAGCTCCCAGAGGATAGCCTGAGCACCGCAGAAGACTTCTTTGTTGTAGAGGTTGAGACGGACAAGCTTCACGATCTCCTCGATTTCATCAGGCGTTCTGTTGGCGCAGTTTTTCGGACGCCGGGAGGAGCCTTGTTCCATAGTTCTTCGTTGTCACGGTGCTCCTGGTGTTTTAGCCCTTTGTGGAGCCAGGCTCTCGATTTGCCGAGTGAAGCGCAGATGGATTCAGGCTTTTCGCCATTACGAAAACGTTGAACGGCCAGAATTCTCTGCTGCTCATCCTTATTTTTCACGGGTTCCACCTCGGTAATATTAGGATACCCATGAAGATGAAGCGAAATCAAAACTATCGCAAGAAAAACTTTTGTAAACGATGTCCTAGCACAAAAATCAGTCTACGATGTCTTGGCACTTAACAAATAGCACCATGGAAGAAAAAGATGCAGTATTTGAGGTGTTGGCGAAGGGGCTGCCCTTTTGAGTTATTCCGGTCAGGGAGGTGGAAATAATGGGGTATTTCCGGAAGAGAATGATCCTGCTGTGCCTGGGTTTTGCGCTCTTCATGGCCTGTGTTCCCTCCGACGGGCTGGAGAGTGACTTTCTGCCCGCCCTCATCGCGGGGAATATCAGGGGAACGGATGTCACGGTCATCCTGGAGGTCAGGGAATCGGAGCGGGTGAGCACCCTCGGCGGGTACGCCCGGTGGAGGATTTCGGCGGAAGTGACCCGCTCCTTCAAGGGAGGATACGCCCCCGGGGAGGCCCTGGAATATTTCCGGACCACGGAGACGGAGTTCCCGCCCCCGGAAAAGGGCAGCCGCCACATCGTCAGTTTTGTTCTGGAAGAGGGGCGCCCCGTCATCCCGGACGAGGGCTACCATTTCCCCTGGTCTCCGGAGCTCGAAGAGCAGGTGGCGGCGGAACTCGCCCGTCCCACGCAGCCGGTAAAGAAATTTTCAGATTGAGCACGGAGGCGCGGCCAATACCTTCGACACCTTCCGGGCGGAGAGGTTCATCCGGGCGGCGGAGCAGCCGCCCGGTTTCTTTCAGCCCCTGCCGTACCCCATGTCGCGGAGCAGTTCGGCCAGAAGGTGAAGCCGCTCCGACAGCAGCTCGTCGTCCCGGCTGAGGGCCTGGGAGAAGAGCTGGATATCCTCGTCGATTCTGGGGTTGTCCGTGCATATCTCCACGGTCATGGCGTCCCCCTGGAGGCCCACCCGGTCGATGCGGGGGTTTGTTTCATCGTAGAGCTTCGGATGGCGGTACGCCTCCTGGAAATGCTGCTTTCCCTTGCACACCAGGATGGCCAGGTCGAGCACCCGGTGGAGGGGCATCTCCTCCGACTGGCGTGACCATTTTTCCCCCGTGAAGCGCCACACCTTCGCGGAAATCTCAACCTTTCCCCTGTCGTTCCACTGGGCAAGCCCGAGGGACAGCCCCTTGGCGTCGGAATTGTAGGCCTGCCGCCCGTCCACGTTCTCGTAGTTCTCCACGGTGATGACCGGCTTGTGCTTCAGCGTCGTCGGTATGTTCATTTTTTCCTCCTGAATATCCTTTGATAATTACTAAATTACTTATTCACTAAATAAGTACGCAGACAAGGATACTCCGATTCTCTTTCCTGTCAAGCTGTTCCCTGGAAAAAAATCAGGGGACCCCCGCTTTTCCGGTGACGCCGCTTTCGGTCCTTTTTTTCAGAAGGGTATGTCCCGAATGGTCAGGCAACATGAGATAATACTATTCCAGAATGCCTGGAATACAGGCAGAAAGGCCAGGTGGAGTCATGGAAGCGGTTCTTCGCACGTCATCCCTCGTCTTTCTGGACAGGATTGTTTATCCTGACATGGAAGTGCGCAAAGGTGAGATCATTTTTCTTCGGGGGCCCAGCGGGAGCGGGAAAAGTTCCTTTCTGCGGCTTTTGAACGGTACCGTTTCCCCTTCGGGCGGCACGGTGCTGTACGGAGGCAGGGATATCCTTGAGATCGACCCTCTCCTTCTCCGGAGGGAGGTTATCCTCGCCGGACAGTCGGCCTATCTTTTCCCCGGCACGGTGAGGGAAAACTTTCTTCAGTACCACCAGTACAGGGATTCCGTTCCTCCGGACAGCGAATCCATGCAGGCCTGCCTTGACGCCTGCCGGGTTCCCTTCCCCCCTGGCGCATCCTGCGACACCCTCTCCGGCGGTGAGAAGCAGCGTGTGTTCCTGGCGATTGCGCTGAGCTTCCGCCCGGCGGTGTTTTTGCTGGACGAGCCCACTTCGGCACTCGACGGGGCCACCGCGGAGGCCTTGATGGCCAACCTGACGGAATACTGCAGGAACCACGGTGTCGCCGCCATGGTCGTGAGCCATGACAGGCACCTGACGGAGCAATTCGCCGAACGGACCGTCGACCTGGGAGGTGCGGCATCATGAGCGGCGCAGCAGCCATAGGCATCCAGCGGTTCCTGGTCATCTACCTTCTGCTGCTGGTGGTGCTGGCGATCATGAAGAGGAGCAGGATCAGCCAGACAAAGCTTTTGCTGATAGCAAGCGTCCGGATGACGGTACAGCTGATTCTCGCCGGGTTCGTGCTGACCTACATTTTCGAGAACCCACACCCCCTGTTCACGACCGGCTACCTGGCCGCCATGATGGCCTTCGCCATCCACAGGGTACTGTCAAAAAACTGGGATCTCAACCGGGGCTTCAAGCTTTCTATCGGTTTTTCCCTTGCCTTTTCCGGCTTTGCTGTGCTGGTGTACTTTATTCTCGCCGTGGTGAACCAGAGCCTCTTCAATCCCCAGTACGTGATTCCCCTGAGCGGCATGATCTTCGGGAACGCCATGACCGGCGTGAACCTGGGGGTAAAGACCTTCCGGGAGAGCCTCGCCGCCGGAAGGGAGCGAATGGAAGCCCTCCTCAACTTCGGCGCGAGCCCGAAGCGCATCCTGCTGCCCTTCGTGAACCAGGCCCTTGAGACGGCCATTCTTCCCACGCTGAACTCCATGGTGGGCATGGGCATCGTCTCCCTTCCCGGGATGATGACGGGACAAATCCTGTCGGGTACGCTCCCCACAACGGCCATTCTCTACCAGATTTCCATCATGGTGGCCATCTGCACCGTGGTCTGCCTGTCCGTTTTCGGCTCCCTCCATTTCGGGTACCGTACCCTCTACAACAGGCGGAGCCAGTTCTGCCAGCGGGGTGGAATCCTCACAGGGACAGGGTGCGATGAGAAAAAAACTGAATCCGGAACGGGGGAGGAAAAGAAATGACCCCGGGCATTCTCGCGGCGAAAAAGGCGGGGGTGTCATTCACGGTGCATGAATACGACCACGACCCGTCGGCGCCGTCCTTCGGCATGGAGGCGGCGGAGAAGCTCGGCGTGGCGCCGGAAAGAGTCTTCAAGACACTGGTGGTACGCCTTGACGGCAGAGAGCTGGCCGTGGGGGTGATCCCTGTGAATTCCATGCTCAGCATGAAGGCCGCGGCGAAAGCCGCCGGGGCGAAGAAGGCCGAAATGGCCCCGCAGGCTGACGTGGAGCGTTCCACGGGTTACGTTCTCGGCGGTGTGAGCCCTCTCGGGCAGAAGAAACGCCTCAGGACGTACATCGACGTTTCGGCGGAAGAGTTTGAGACGGTCTTCGTCAGTGCGGGAAAAAGGGGGCTGGATATGGAAATCGCCCCCGGTGACCTGGCGGCGGTGTGCGGAGGAAGTTTTGCTCCCCTGCAGGACAGGAGCGGAGGGTAAAGAAGGCCTGCTCTCCCGGCAATGGAATAGCCATTGAGTGAAGTCCCGGTGAAAACAGGAGGAAGATAAATGAGCAAATCGCACTCACTTATTGCCGCGATGGTCCTTTTCGTATCGGCGATGGTTTTTCTGGTTGTTTCCCGGTGGCTCACCGCGGAAGTCAATGCTTTCCGGGACCGGGGCGTGACGACCATGGTGCGGATTACTGGATTCCGCGAGGTTTCCAGCGGCGACACGGGCACAAGAACGATAGCTCTTGCCGAGATCGTGACCGACGGTGAGGATGATGCCGTAAGGGATATTGCGGCGTCCCATATTTTGATGGACGAGATAACGGAAGTGGGTTCGCTCCGGCACGGGCAGAAACTGGAAGTGATCGTTCTTCCCGACGGAGAATTTTCGATGACGCCTCCCGGCTACACTCACTGGTTCGTCACCCGCCGCTCCCTGGACCGCCATCTGAGGAACTCCCTTTCGCAGTGGGGATGGAATTCCGCTGTTGTCCTCACGGTGCTTTCGCTTCTTCTCTGGATATGGTCCGGCCGAAAGTAGACGGCTTACCGGGAACCAGGCTCCGGCGGGGCAGCCTTCAGACACTTTCCCGGCAAACGCGCCGGCCCCGCAGTAGGTCTTCTTTTCTTTCCCTCCTTTATTCGTCCAGGTCCACCAGTCCGTGACGCAGGGCGTAGCGGGTGAGGCAGGTGACGTTCTCGCAGCCAAGCTTGTCGAGGATGTTGCGGCGGTGGGTGTCCACGGTGCTCTTGCTGATGTGGAGCTTCCCGGCGATCTCCCGCGTTCCGGCGCCCTTCACAAGGAGGTGCAGTACCTCCCGCTCCCGTTCCGAAAGGGCGGGTTCGCTCGCTCCTTCCCGGGCTCCCTGCCGGACGAAGTCATCGGCCACGAGGGTGGCCACCTTGGGGCTGAGCCACGTTTCCCCGCGGGCTACCACCCGCAGGGCAAAGAGAAATTCTTCGGGGGTGGCTTCTTTCAGGATGTATCCTGTCATGCCGCTTTTCAGTGCTTCGAAGACCATCTGCCTGTCGAGGTGCATGGTGAGGGCCGCCATCCGGACGCCGGGCAGTGCCTCCGAAAGGACGCGGGCCGCCTCAACGCCGCTGGTTTCGGGCATGGCAAGGTCGAGGACGATTACGTCGGGACGCTTCTCGAGCGCCAGGGCCATACCTTCCCGGCAGCTTCCGGCCACGCCCGCCACCTCGAAATCCTCCTCCCGGGCGAGAATGTCCTCCAGCCCTGCCAGAAAGAGCCTGTGATCGTCGATCATCAGCACCCGTATCTTCATTGCGCCGTTCCTCCTTCGAAGGCCATGGGGGCAACAATGGCCACGGTGCTTCCCTTGCCCTTTTCGGAGATGACCCGCACCTCGCCGCCCACGGAGTGAAGCTTCTCCCGTACACTGAACAGTCCCATGCCCCCCCACTTTCCCCAGTGTTTCGGGGTATTGGAGGAGAACCCGACACCGTCGTCCTCCACGAGCAGGCGGACCCGCTTGTTCCCACGCTGGACCCGGAGAATCACGTTTTTCGCCCCGGCGTGCTTGATCTCGTTCAGCAGGAGTTCCTGGGCCATCTGGTACATGAGGATGCGGATTTCCATGGAAATGTTCGCATGGGGGCCGCACTCCCGGAAGTCGAAGGATATTCCGTGGGGCGTCAGCATCCGGTCCGCGAGGGAAGGGAGAGCCGCTTCCAGCCCGACTTCGTAGAGAAGCGGCGAGCTTATTTCCAGCGTCAGGGAACGGGTGTCGGAGAGGAGCCCTTCCACTTCCTCCATGGCCGGGGCGATATCCCCGGGAGTATGCTTTTCGGCCAATGCCCTCAGGCGGGAGAGCAGGGAGACGAGGGAATAGCCTACCCTGTCGTGGAGTTTTACGGCGATCTCCCGGCGGGTCCGTTCCTCGGCCAGGGAGAGCCTGGCCGCGAGGGTGCGCAGTTCCTGGCGGTATTCCGTGAGGAGGACTTCCTTTTCCAGGAGGGCCTCCTCCGCCCGCTTCCAGTCGGTCATGTCGAGGAAGATCACGGCGACGACGGAGCGGGTGGGGCTGAAGGCGATGGCGTGAAGGTACTTTCCCGTGTCGTAGCTCGGGCCTTCGTGGCGGGCGTAGATTCCTGTGGTGGCAACCTGGAGGATGATGTCCTGCCATTCCCGTTCCTTCTCCGACCAAATCTCCCGGAAGGGGCGCCCGATCAGTTCCTCCCTGCGGATGTCCATCACCTGTTCGTAGGCGCTGTTGACCTCGATGTACACCACGTCCTGGAAGTCTCCCCGCTCATCGTAGATTGCCCGGTAGAGGGCCACGGGTTCAAGTATCTTTGCGAAAAGGGCGCCGAGGGCGTCGTAGGGTGTCTGGTCATGGTTCATCAGTTCCGCCTCCTTTGCAGCGAAGACTGCTTCCCTGAGATTCTACACTTTGGGCCGGGAAGGAAACAACTTAGCCGGGAAGGCGGCTCAAGTTCCTCCCGGATGCCGAAAGGCCGAAATATCCTGCGGGGAGCGGAACGGTCCGGCCCCCGGGGCAGAGCTTCCTTTGTTTTTTTCATGAAATGTGCTAGCGCACAATCATGTTTTGCACGATGCGGGCCGACCCCCCTTCCCCTAGACTGACCAGTGGAGGAATACGTTATTCCATTCCGGGAGGGTGAGCCTATGAAACTGGAAATAGGAAAGTTTTTTGTGAAGGAGATGGTCTTCGGCGAGAAGACCGGCTACAGCAAGGGCGTACTGACCATAAACAAGGAAGAGGCCCTTGCGGTGGTGAAGGAAGACAGCCACATCACCGAGGCTGATCTGTACATCGTCAATCCGGGCGACGAAGTCCGCATGGTCCCCGTGAAGGAAGCCATTGAAATGCGCTGCAAGGTCTCCGGCGGCGTGATGTTCCCCGGCATGACCAATCCCGTGACGCCGGCAGGGCAGGGGAGAACCCACGCCCTGAAGGACTGCTCCCTGATCGTGGTCGGGAAGCACTGGGGAAGCTTCCAGGACGGCCTGATCGACATGAGCGGCCCCTTCCGGAGGAACACGATTTTCGGTTCCCTGAAGAACCTCGTCCTCGTGGGCGATACGGATGAAGAGTTCGAGCGCCGGGAGCAGCAGAAGAAAAACCGGGCTCTCCGCTGGGCCGGGCACCGTCTCGCCGAGTACGTTGGCAAGTGCGTGGCCGCTCTCGAGCCCGAGGAGATCGAGACCTGGGAACTCGAGCCCGTCAACCGAAGGGAGAGTTCCGTGCAGGGGCTTCCGTCGGTGGTCTATGTCCTCCAGCCCCAGACCCAGATGGAGGCCATGGGATACAACACCCTGATCTACGGATGGGACGGCAACCACATGCTTCCCACCTTCATGCACCCCAACGAACTGCTCGACGGGGCTGTGGTCTCCGGCAGCTTCATGCCTGTCTCGTCAAAGATGTCCACCTACGAGCACTGCAACAACCCCGTGGTGAAGCGCCTGATGAAGGAGCACGGCAAGACGGTGAACTTCCTCGGGATCGTCATGTCCAACCTCAACGTGGCCATGGACCAGAAGCAGCGTTCCGCCTACATGGTGGCCCAGATGGCGAAGAACCTCGGCGCCGACGGCGCGATCGTCGCCGAAGAGGGGTACGGCAACCCAGACGTGGACTACATTCAGACCATCGTCGAGCTGGAGAAGGTCGGCGTCAAGACCGTCGGCATCTCCAACGAGTGCACCGGCCGCGACGGAGGATCGCAGCCCCTGGTGGCCCTCGATCCGGCGGCGAACGCCCTGGTTTCCACGGGGAACGTATCCCAGTATTTCGAGCTGCCCCCGATGAAGACCGTCCTCGGCGAACTTGAATCCATGGCCCGCGACGGCCTCTCGGGCGGCTGGGAAGGGTGTGTCCGCGCCGATGGTTCCCTTGTCATGGAGAACAACGGCATGTTCTGCTCGGACCACATCAGCGGCTTCTCCGTGAAGACCTGCATGGACTACTAGGAAGGGGAGAAGGCATAATGCTCAAGGCGATTCATTACATCAACCAGTTTTTCGGGCAGGTCGGCGGCGAGGACATGGCCGACTACGAGCCTGAAATCCGCACCGGAACCGTCGGGTGCACCCAGATTTTCAACAGTCTCGCGAAGGACGTGGAAGTGACCCACACCATCATCTGCGGCGACAACTTCATGGCATCCCGCACGGACGAGGCCCTGGCCCGCATCCTGGCGATGCTCGAGGGCGTGGAGTTCGACATTTTCATCGCCGGCCCGGCCTTCAACGCAGGCCGGTACGGGGCAGCCTGCGGCCAGGTCTGCAAGGCCGTGAAGGAAAAACACGGCGTTCCCGTGATCACGTCCATGAACGAAGAAAATCCGGGAGTGGAGCTGTTCCACAAGGACATGTACATCTTCCGGGGCGGCAACCGGGCCACTTTCATGAAACAGGACATGGAAAAGCTCGCTGCCTTCGCCGACAGGATCGCCCGGGGCGGGAAGCTCCTTCCGGCGGTCATGGAAGGCTATTTCCCCAGGGGAATCCGTCACGAGGTTTTCCTGGAGGATATCGGCAGGGAGCCCGTCATGGCGGCCGACCGGGTCGTGGACATGATGATCGCCAAGCTCAGGGGCGAACCCTACCAGACCGAGCTGCCCATGCCGGCCCTGGACCGTGTCCCCGTCGCCCCGGCGGTGAAGGACCTGCGGAAAGTGCGCCTGGCCCTGGTGACCTCCGGCGGCATCGTTCCCCGGGAAAACCCTGACAGAATCCAGTCCTGCTCCGCCACGAAATGGGGCAGATACGACATCTCCGCCCTTGACAAGGGCTTCACAGCGCCCGAGTATAAGACAATCCACGCCGGTTACGATCCCGAGCAGGCCGACAGGAACCCCAACGTGGTGGTCCCCCTTGACGCCATCCGGGCCTACCAGCGGGAGGGCAGGATCGGCGAAGTGGACGATTTTTACTACACCACCGTCGGCACCGGCACCACCCAGGGCGAGGCCGCCCGCATGGGCCGTGAGATCGCCGCGGTGCTCCATGAACGGAACGTGGAAGCCGTTGTTCTTACCGCGACCTGAGGAACCTGCACTCGTTGCGGGTCAACGATCGCGAAGGAAATCGAGCGCAGCGGCATTCCCGTGGTTGTCATGTGCAACCTCACCAACATCGCGAAGACCGTCGGCGTCAACAAGATGGTTCCCACGGTCTCCGTCCCCTATCCCCTGGGCAATCCCCAGCTTCGCCCTGACGATGAATGGGCCCTCCGCTACCACAGGACGGGTGTGGCGCTTGACGCCCTCGAGACGGATGTCAGCGAGCAGACCATCTTTCCTGTGAAGATCTAGAACACCTCTCCGGGGGAGGATTTCCTCCCCCGGAACCAAGTGAAGGAGGGACGAGTATGCAGTCTCAGAAAGATAATTCCGTGTTCTTCATCTCAATGGCGGTCACCGCAGCCACAGTTCTCTGGGGTATCATTTCCCCAGCGAGTTTCGACGCGGCGGCCAAGGGGCTCTTTGGATTCCTCATCGAGTACTTCGGGTGGGGGTACATGCTCGCCATGAACATCTTTGTTCTCTTCCCCATCCTCCTCTGCATGAGCCGCTTCGGAAAGCTCCGCCTCGGCGAGCCCGGTTCGAAGCCGGAGTTCAGCAATATCTCCTGGTTCGCCATGCTCTTCTCGGCGGGAATGGGCGTTGGTCTCGTCTTCTACGGAGTCGGCGAGCCTGTGTTCCACTTCATGACGCCTCCCTTCGGAGCGGCAGCCGGCAGTGCCAGGGCCGCCGAGGACGCTCTGCGGACCACCTTCTTCCACTGGGGGCTCCACCCGTGGGCGGGATACGCCGTCATCG
>CAZJAR010000082.1:0-6049 GCA_964543785.1 uncultured Synergistaceae bacterium
GGTCGGCCTCAAACCGTAGCAACCGTGTGCTGGGCAACCTGCAGCGGATGTACGACACAGGACGCTTGGCTCACACGGGGTACCTGTCGATCCTGCCGGTGGACCAGGGCATCGAGCACTCCGCCGCGGCCTCCTTCGCCCCCAACCCCCTCTACCTGGACCCGGAGAACATCGTGCGCCTGGCCCTGGAGGCAGGCTGCAACGCCGTGGCCAGCACCCTGGGAGTTCTCTCCTCGGTGGCCCGGAAGTACGCCCACAGGATTCCCTTCGTGCTGAAGATCAACCACAACGAACTGCTTTCCTACCCCAACAAGTACGACCAGATCCTCTTCGCCTCGGTGGAGCAGGCCCGGGACATGGGAGCAGCCGCAGTTGGAGCCACCATCTACTTCGGCAGCGACGAATCCACCCGGCAGATACAGGAGGTCAGCACGGCCTTCGAAATCGCCCACAGCATGGGCATGGCCACCATTCTCTGGTGCTACCTCCGGAACAGCGCCTTCAAGACGGCCGAAAAGGACTACCACGTGGCCGCCGACCTCACGGGACAGGCGAACCACCTCGGCGTGACCATCGGCGCCGACATAATAAAGCAGAAGCTCCCCGAGAACAACGGAGGCTTCAGCGCCCTGAAGTTCGGCAAGACGTCCAAGGCGGTCTATGAAAAGCTTTCCAGCGACCATCCCATCGACCTGACACGGTACCAGGTGGCGAACTGCTACATGGGCAGGGCGGGGCTGATCAACTCCGGCGGTGCCTCGGGGTCAAACGACATGGCCGACGCCGTGAAGACGGCGGTGGTCAACAAGAGGGCCGGCGGCATGGGCCTCATCCTCGGCAGAAAAGCCTTCCAGCGTCCCATGAAGGAGGGCGTGGAGGTCATTCACGCCGTGCAGGACGTCTATCTCGAGAAGCAGGTGACCATAGCCTAGCCCCGGCGGAACGGGAGGCCTCGAAGAGCCCCTTGAAGAAGGCCCGGACGTTCTCCCCAAGGAGGCGGGTGTTGTAGCCCCCTTCCTGGACCACGAGGACGGGAAGTCCCAGGCCGCCGATCAGTTTTCCGTTGTTTTCGAAATCTCTGGCGGCAAGGCTCCAGGTTCCCGTAGGGTCCTTTCTGCAGGTGTCGCCGCCGAAAGGCACAACAAGAAACCGGGCTCCATGGTCTGTTATTCTCCTTGACGCCCTCCGGAGGGCGTCAAGGTACTCCTGTCCCGAAAGATGCTCGGGAAGGGGAAGGTTGAGGTTGAATCCCCGGCCTTCTCCTTCCCCTTTTTCGTCCTCGAATCCCGAGAAATAGGGGTAGGCAAACCGGGGGTGCCCGTGAAGGGAGACGGTGAGGACATCGCTCCGCTGGAAGAAGATATCCTGCTGACCGTTCCCGTGATGGTAGTCCACGTCGAGCATGGCCACCCTGCCGAAGGCAGACAGGTACTCCGCCGCCGCTGCCGCGCTGTTCAGGTAGCAGAAGCCGCCGAAAAGCCGCCGTTCGGCGTGGTGCCCGGGTGGCCGCACCAGGGCGTAGGCCAGGTGCCGGCCTTCCGCAAGGGCCTGGGCGCCCGACATGGCGCAGTCCACCGCCGCCAGGGCTGCAAGGAAGGCATTTCTGTTGAGAGGCGTAAACGTGTCCATACAAAAATATCCTGCCCGGACGGAGAGATCCTGGGGAGGCCGGGCTGCGTTCCGCACGGGGAAGACATAGGGGTAGACGGACTCCCCCTCCGGCATGGCCGTGCAGACCTTCCGGAGGTAGGAGAAGAAGACGGCGCTGTGAACCTTCAGGATATGCCGCTCGCCGAAATGGCGGGCCTTTTTTTCCGTAAAGAGCCCCGAGGGGAGGATCTCCCGGAGGATGGCCTCCACCCGGACGGGAGACTCCACGTACCCTCTTTCCCTGACATGGTGAATGGCGTGGTCCCTGCTGACGAAGAGGGCCACCCGTTCGCTCTCGGGAAGGGCCGCGGCCACAGCTGTCCGTTCCGGCGCGGTCACGTACTTCAGGGGCCGGAGCTTTACCGGGTCGTCCCGGAAGGAGTCCATGACCATCCGGATATACTCCGGCGGGCAGAGATCTCCGTATTTCTTCCCCAGGATGGCGGCGACGATAAGCCGGGCCTTTTCCCTCCTCAGGGGCTCCTGTCTTCCCAGCCCGTCGAAGACCAGGTACGGGGGATTGTCTTCTCCCGGCTCCAGGGGAGTCTCGTACTTCGTCCCCGTCACCGGTACGGCGCCGTATCGCTCGTAGAAGCGCAGCCGGGCGGAGTTCTGCTTCCGGATCTCCTTATCCCGGCTGAGTTCGGGATCGTCGGGAAGGCATTCGAAGAAGATCCCCACACACCCGAGGTCCAGGGCCTCCTTCCGCACCCTCTCGTAGAGTATGCCTCCCAGTCCGCCGCCCGCTTCGGTCCCCGGAACGGCGATATAGTCCAGAAAGGCGAACTTCAGCAGGGGGTCGTACAGGGCCAGGGCAAAACCGTGGACCTTCCCCGCCCCCTTCTCGGCGGCAAAGAGGATGGTCTGGAAGCCGTACTTGAGCTGGTTGCGCAGCTTTTCCGGGATGGATTCAGCCTCGCCTGGGCGGGCCCCCGGAAACTGCTCCTTCAGGATCTCCCCGATGCGGACGAGAGCCTTTTCGTTTGCCGGGGAGAGATCGTCGAAGATCCTCCGGACCCGGAACATCCTCCGCCACCCCTACGCTAGGCGGGGCGCCTGGCCTTGCCCGAACGCTTCTCGGGGTCGAGACGGAGCACCGTCACGGAGGCGCATTCGGCGGATGAGAATTCATGGGAAAAATCCTCACCCGCATATTTTTTCATGATTGCCAGGAGGGCGGCGCCCTTCTCCTGTTCGTCCGCCACTACCGTTAAAGGTCCCGACATCATGACGCTTTTGTAGAGCATGCCCCACCCGCAGGCCCGCTCCGCAGACCGCACAAGGTCCTCGTCGCACTGCGCCTGGAAGCAGCCCCGGGGGTTCTGCGCGATGATGTCGAGCTTTCGTCCCTCGCGGGCGCAGTGGAAATAGACGGCGCCGTTCATCACCCCAAAACAGAGGGGCACCACGTAGGGTTCGTCTCCGCTGCAGAGGGCGAGATGCCCGGTGAACGCCCTGTCCAGAATTTCGTACATTTCCGCGCTGTCGGTAATCTCCCTGTCTTTCCTGCGTACCGGATGGCCCATTGTCATATCCTCCTCCGTTATAGCGAAATGATATACTGAACATCATGGAGGTATTGAAGAGATGATCCGTTTGCCGACCGCCTCTGCCCTTGTGATTCTGTCAATTCTACACTTTTTATGCTTTCCAGGCGAGGGAACGCCCCTTCTGCCGGAAAAATTCGCGGAAAAGTACCGGAACGCCTCTCCCGTGCAGTGGGGAGAGCATGTTTCCGGGACAGCCGCGAGGATCGCCGCCGAAGGGAAGGAGGTGGCCCTCACCTTCGACGCCTGCGGGGGAAAGAAGGGATCGGCCGTAGACTGGGAACTCCTGGATTTCCTGAGACGGGAGCGCATTCCGGCCACCCTGTTTCTGAGCGGGAGGTGGCTGGCGAAGAACAGGGAAACCGCCCGGGAGCTGGCGGGGGATCCCCTCTTCGAGATCGGCAACCACGGCGCGGAGCACCGTCCTCTTTCCGTGACGGGGCGGTCCGCCTACGGGATCCCCGGGACCGAATCCGTCACAGGTGCAGCCCGGGAGGTGGAGGCGAACGCACGGCTCCTGGAGGAAATCACGGGGCGGAGGCCCAGATATTTCCGCTCCGGCACGAACCACTACGACGAGGTGGCCGTGAGGGTGGCGGCGGATCTGGGGCATACAGCGGTGAGTCATTCCCATAACGGGGACGGGGGAGCGTCCTACCCGAAAAAAAAGATCGTGGAGGGGCTGCTTTCCCTCCGGGGAGGGGAGATCGTGCTGTTTCACATGAACCGGCCGGACGGCCGGACGTGGGAAGGGCTGAAAGAAGCCCTGCCTCTCCTCCGGAAGAAGGGATTCATCTTTGTCCGGCTTTCGGACCGTCCCCTTTTTTTCGAAGAAACCGCACCAGGGAAATGAACGGAGATTGATTGGCAGACGGGATGAGCTTCAAGACTCTTATGGTATCATACAATGGATTCGACCACCGAAGGACCTGCGGCAGACGGAGATGACGCCATGGAAACACTACTTTTTGAAAGATGGAGCGACAATCCGCTCCTGCGCGAATCGACGGAGAAATTTAACGCGGCGGCGAAGAATTACCTCGCCGTAAAGGATTCCGTCGAAACCGACGACCGGATTGCCGCCAGGAAACTCTGGCAGACCATCTCGGTCCTGTATTGGGACGTTCTCGCCGCGCTGGTGGACGCCCACACGGAAAGCATTCCGGAGGAATTGCAGTTCGACGACAGGGAACGGCTTTTTATTGATTTCGGCTATGTCAATGACGAAATCACCCCGGCCTCTCCGGCACTCCGTGAATCTCTCAATCCGAAGACTGCACCGGGGCTCTTCCAGTACTACACATTCTCCGACTTCATCGCCGAAGCCTACACCATGATCATGGGCAAACCGGTCACGCCGCCCCGAAGCGGTTTCTCGCCCGGGGACAAGGTTCTCCAGATGCGGAAGCAGCTCGACGGACTGAAAGCCAGGATCAGGATCATCCTCCCCGTGGTGCTGGCGAAGCAGGGAGCCCTGCCCTCCGAGACGGAACACCTTCTTGCGGATCTTCACGGGTATCTTGAATCCTATACTGAGGTCTCCATGAGGACCAGGAAATTCCGGGAAGCACCGGAAAAGGACAGGCAGCAGATGGCGGTGGAACACCATGCTTTTACCGAGGCGGAGAAGCGTCTGGCCTCATTCCTGAAGGGGAACGGCGATGAAGATGGGGGCCTGGACGGGAACGAGATTCAGAAAGTTTCGGGCCTGCTGGAATCCGCCAAAAATATAGCCAGGAACATGGTCTTCGCAGGCCAGGAAATTTCCAAGTGGGAGCGAAGGATAAAAAAGACCGCCGCCGATCTGGATGGCATCCCTCCCGCAGTGCGGCGCAAACGGCTGAAGGACCTTGTATTTGCCAAAAAGGAATACATCTCCCTTACGGCCAAGTCCGCCCGGAGGGATCCATCACAGCTCTGCCAGAGCCAGAAAGCGCCCCTCTCCCTGGACCGGGCGGCGGAAGTCGTGGAGGAGCTGACGGCCCTGGATCCGGACATGCTGGTGGTGGCGAGGATACGGATGTACGGCATCCCCAGGGTGATCCTGGTGCCCGGTCAGGGGTACGGCACCTACGACTGGAGCGATCACACGCTCCTGCTGCCCGCCTTCCCGCTGAACAATCTCCCGGAGAAGGCGGCCGCCTACGCCCTCGGCACCTTTCGGTGGGACAGCGACGAGGACAGGGTCATCAAGAACAGCTACGAGCTCATCAAGGAAAACCGGGGAAAGTCCATCCTCGACCTGAGCTCGTCATTTTACAAGGATTACTTTCTCTGGCTCACCAAGGAGAAGAAGGGGTACCGCATACTGCCGAGAGACACCCACAAGGTCTTTCTCCAGATGTTCGCCCCCAGGAGCCCGGAATAAACTGCACGGCACTTTTCGCGGAGGAATTCCCTGCACGTCCACAGGATTCCTCGCCTTCCCGATTCTCCAGTACGGCTGCAGGAAACCTGGAAGAACACGGCCCGGATCATCGACCGGCAAAAAGAAACACCACGGCTCCGCCTCACTCCCAAAGGTACTTCTCGGGAGTGCACACTCCCGTAAGATCCAGCATTTTTTCCCTGATGCGCCGGGCCCTGGCGCCGTCAGCAAGGGCTGTTATTCTGTCCCCCGCAGAGAGCATGGTGTCACCGTTGGGAAGAATCTCCTCCTCCGCCCGGAGAATGCTCACCAGGAGACACCCCTCGGGAAGACAGGCATCCCGTACAGTCCGTCCGTCGAGAGGTGCCCCCGGACAGACCGTCCCCTCCAGCAGGACTTTTCCCGCGCTGACCGCCCCGTCGCTTTTCCGGAGCATCCTGAGCAGGAGGGAGTCGTAGACAGGCCGGGCCCGGAGAAGGTCGGC
>CAZJAR010000082.1:6059-11745 GCA_964543785.1 uncultured Synergistaceae bacterium
ACGGCGTGCTGCTGGTGACGGTGGTCGCGATGGGGGCAATGATGACCACGGCCGAGACCGAGAGCAGGTGAGTGAAGGATCCGGTCATCTCGGTGATCAGGATGATCGCGGTAATGGGTGCCCTCACCACCGCCGCGAAAAAACCCGCCATTCCCACGATGAGGAAGTTCAGGATGAAAGCCTGGTCAATTCCGGTCCATTGGACCGCCGCCGTTCCATAGAGAGATCCAAGAGAAGCCCCCACGGCGAGCATGGGGAGAAAAATGCCTCCAGCCGCTCCCGAACCGAAACTGAGGGCAGTGAAGAGCAGTTTGCCCCCAAAGAGAAGGAAAATCATGGACAGCGGCAGCACCCCATGCGCCAGGCGCTCCACGAGGGCATGTCCTCCACCGAGGATGCCCGGAAGCAGGGGACCGATACAGAGGGCCGCCAGGGCGGGAATGACCACCCGGTACCGGGAGGGAACGGGGAGCCTGCCGTAGAGAGACTGCACGTCGAGGAGCACCCTGCAGAAAAGGGCCCCGCCCCCTCCGCAGAGCAGACCAAGCAAAAGAAGGTGCCCATAGTGGCCGAGGGGAAGGACAGAAGGTATCCCGAAGGAAAAGACCGGTCCGAGACCGAAAAAGTTTTTCGACACGAAATCCGCCGCCAGGGAGGCCATCATGGCAGAAAGGAGCACAAGAGGCGAGAAGCTCTTGTGGACCTCCTCAAGGGCAAAGATCACCCCCGCGAGGGGGGCGTTGAAGGCTGCCGAAAGCCCCGCCGAGGCTCCGCTTGAAAGAAAAAGCCTCTCCTCCACCTTTCCCCGCTTCTGCATGACGGCAATTCCCTTGCCTGCTGCGGCGCCGATCTGCACCGACGGCCCCTCCCTGCCGAGGGAAAGACCAAGGGCGATGGCGAGCCCCCCTCCGAGAAATTTCGCGGCTATGACCTTCCACCAGGACATGGAGACCTGACCGAGAAGCTCGCCCTCCACCTGGGGTATTCCGCTTCCCTGCGCCAGGGGCTCCCATTCCATGAGGCGGCCGACGGCAGCGGCGGCACCGCACCAGAGAAGGACAACGGCAGGAAAGGGGATAGTGGTTTCGCCTGTGAGAACTGAGAGAGAGAAGGCCTCGGCCCTGCCGAGAAGAAGGCGGTAGCAGACGCCGGCAAAACCTGCGGCGGCACCTATGGCAAGCCCCTGGACAATCAGGTGGATCCGGAACCTGCTTTCTCCGGTGAGGAGTTTGTAGCGGCCCATGAACAACACCAGCCTTGCGGGTAATGTAGTACCGGTCCCCGGGACCGCTGCAGAAGCCCCGGGGATGGCGGAAAGGTTATTCCTTCGGTTCCATCAGTTCAGCCACGGATTCCAGGAGACTGCGGATCTGCAGGTTCTGGGGGCATTTCTCCTCGCAGGCGCCGCACTTCACGCAGGCGCTCGCCCGGGCCCCCGGCTTCAGGAAGACCGGGTAGGTCATCCGGGCCTGTTCGAGGTTATCGAACATGAAGGCCATGTTGTAGCGGTTGAAGCACTCGGGGATGTTCACCCCCGCAGGGCAGGGCATGCAGTACTGGCAGCTCGTGCAGAGGACCTTCATCCTCGTGCGGTACTCCTCCTTCACCCGGGCGATCATGTCCCGCTCCCCGGCGGTCAGGCAGCCGGTGCAGGCGTCATCGGCGGAGGCGAGGTTGTCTTCGAGATCCTGCTCCGTAGTCATGCCGCTCAGGACCACCGAGACCTCCGGCTGGTCCCAGAGCCATCGGAGGGCCCATCCCGCCGGGGAGAAGGGCTTGGGCGACTCGCTCCATATTTTCTTCATGACGTCCGGGACATTCCGGGCCAGGTTTCCGCCCCGGAGGGGCTCCATGATCACCACGCCCATGTTCCGCTCCGCGGCGTATTTCAGCCCCGCAGTCCCCGCCTGGTAGTTCGTGTCCAGGTAGTTGTACTGGATCTGGCAGAAATGCCACGGGTAGGCGTCCACGATCTCCCTGAACAGGGGGAGCTGGTCGTGGAATGAAAACCCTGCCCTGCGGATCCGCCCGTCGGCCAGGGCTCTGTCGAGGAAGGAGCCGAAGCCGTTCTTCTTCATGATCTCCCACCGTTCGGCGTTGAGGGAGTGGAGCAGGTAGTAGTCGATCACGTCCGTCTGCAGCCGGGCAAGCTGCTCGTCCAGGAACCGGTCCATGTCCGATGGAGTCTCCACCATCCAGGACGGGAGCTTGGTTGCGAGAAAGACTTTCTCCCTGTATCCGTCCCCCAGGGCCCTTCCGACGAAAGGCTCGCTCTCTCCCCCGTGGTAGGGGTAGGCGGTGTCAATATAGTTCACTCCCCTGTCGATGGCTGTACGGATCATGGAAGCGGCGCGTTTTTCATCGATGTTTCCCTCCCCGTCGAGGGGGAGCCGCATGCATCCGAAGCCAAGAATGGAGAGTTCGTCTCCTGTTTGGGGCATGGTACGGTAGAGCATATGTGAAAACCTCCTTCTCTGAAATTCACTGTTTTTTCTGGGAGCTTTTCCTGCACACCAGTATACCGTACAATTATCGCACAGATTTTCACACTGCCGGAGGATTTCCATGGATCATATCACTGAAATGCAGGCAGCCGAAGAAACCGCAGGAACATTCGAGGCCTCGCTGCGACTGTGGGGAACCCTTTCATCCTGCAGGGCGGAAGAGAGGGAGGGAATGCTCCTCCTCTCCACGGGAACGGCAATACCGGACCAGAACTACGCCATGAAGACAGGGACGGGATGCGTGGACGCCATGGCCGCATCTGCCCGGGCCTTCTTCGCATCGGAGAGAATGCCCTTCACCTGGTGGGTTCCCCCCGGACCGGGAGCATCCGCAGAAAGCGCGGAGGCTGCCCTGGCCGGACTTCCTCTCCGGTGTTCCCCTCCCGCCATGTATGGTGCCTTCCCTCAGGCCCGGAAAGACCGTCTTTCGTTTCCGGGCGCCGACACCATGATTTGCCGCACTCCCGGGGAAGCCGCTGAATGGGCCGCCTGTTCCCTGGAAGGATTCGGCTCGGGGCCGGAACACAGGGAACCCTTCGCCGCCTTTGCGTCCTCCATGACGGAAAAACCTGTCCGGGCCAGCTTCCGGCTGCTGGCTCTTTTCTTCCGGGGCAGGCCGGCGGCCACGGCCCTGCTGACCCTTCCGGGGAAGACCGCGGGACTCTTCTATTTTTCCGTGATGCCGGAATTTCGCTGCCTGGGTCTGGGAAAGGAGCTGCTCGACACAACGCTGGAGGAGGCCGGAAAGAGCGGCTGTACCGCCGTCGCCCTCCAGGCCTCCCCCATGGGATTGCCGCTGTACAGAAAAAACGGTTTCCGGGAGTGCGGGCGGTTCCTGGTCCACTCCTCCTCCCCTGACGCCTGCTAGAAGTTCAGCCGGTCAGCGAGTTCATCCAGTTCCGCGTCTGTGGCGGCGAGTGAGGGCAGGAACCGGACAGCCCCTCCCGCCACGTTGAGGAGCACGCCGTTTTCGAAGGCCCGGCGCTTCACTCCGGCGGCATCGTCCGTGACAACGCCGATCATGAGCCCTTTACCACGCACCTCCCCTGCCCAGGGAAGTTCCGAAAGGCGTGTGCCGAATCGCTCCCCCTTGCGGGACACTTCGGCGATAAATTCAGGAGTGAGATGGGAGAGGACCGCTTTCCCGGCCGCCAGTGAGACGGGGTTGGGTGCGAAGGTGGACCCGTGGTCGCCGGAACCGAAGGGAGACCACCCGAAGAAGACAGCCGCTCCGAGAGGCAGCCCGCCGCCGATCCCCTTGCCGATGGTAACGATGTCCGGCGCCAGCCCCCAGTGTTCATAGGAGAAGCTTTTCCCCGTCCGTCCGAGCCCGGCCTGGATCTCGTCAGCGATGACAAGGACCCCCTTGTCCCGCTGCAGAGCCTTCACCGCCTCGGCAAGCTCCCCGGGGACAGGGATCACGCCGCTGTTTCCCTGGACGCACTCCAGAAAAACCGCTGCCACATCGTATTCTTCGGCGAAGTCCGTCAGCATGCTTCCCCGGAGGGGAAGGAAGACGCACCCGGGAACGAGGGGTTCGAAGGGCTTCCTCATGGATGGCCCCCAGGTGACGGAGAGGGCGCCGAGGGTCCTTCCGTGGAAGTTCCCCTCGAAGGAGACGATCACGCCCTTCCTGTGCTTCTTCACCGCTTTGAGGGCCGCCTCGTTCGCCTCGGCGCCGGAGTTGGAGAAATAAACTTCCCCGGGGCGCCCCGTCATGGCGACGAGCTGTTCCGCCACGGTAACGGCGTCGGGGTCGAGAAAATAGTTGGACAGGTGGGTAAACCGGGCAGCCTTTTCCGCCACCGCCCGGACCACGTCGGGATGGCTGTGGCCCAGGGGAAGGACGCCGATGCCGGAGAAGGCGTCCAGAAAGACGCCCCTGTCCGTATAGACCTTCATTCCCTCGGCACGCTCCACTGCAAGGCCCCAGGGAGAATAGACGGGAGACAGCATGGATGTCATTCCCCCAGCCCGAACTCTTCCACCAGGGCCCGGAGAGCCATGTCGCCGTCTTCCCTGGCCACAAGGGCGGAAATCTTGATCTCCGACGTGGTGGTTCCAAGCACGGCAATCCCCTTGCGGCTCAGGGCGGAGATGAACCGCGCGGCCACCCCCGGGGCCGACTTCATCCCCACTCCCACGGCGGAGACCTTCACCACGTTCCGGTCCTCGGACACGATCCATCCCTCCCAGGGAGCAAGGACGTCCCTCACTGTCCTGAGCACAGCCTTTTCCGTGGCGTCCACCACGGTGAAGGTGAGGTGGGAATGGCCGTTCTCGTTCACCGTGGAGATCATGTCCACGTTCACTCCCTGCTCCGCCAGCCCCGTGAAGAGGGCGCTCAGGGCCTCCATGGACCGGGGAAGGCGGGAGATGTTCACCCGCATCTGGTTGCTGTCGGCGGTCACGCCCGAAACGACGGGCTGCTCGAGCCACTCGGGAAGGGAATTCACTACGCAGGTCCCCCTTTCATCGGAGAAGGTGGAGCCGCAGTAGAGGTCCACCGAGTATTTTTTCGCGATTTCCACAGCCCTGGAATGGAGCACCTTGGCTCCCAGGGACGACAGTTCCAGCATTTCGTCGTAGGTGATGTAGTCGAGCTTCCGGGCGCCGGGAACCCTGTTCGGGTCGCAGGTGAACACCCCCGGCACGTCGCTGTAGATCTCGCACGGACAGCCGCACTTGGCGGCGATGGCCACCGCCGACGTGTCCGAGCCTCCCCTGCCCAGGGTGGTGACGTCCCCTTCCGGGGTAATCCCCTGGAACCCTGTGACCACGAGGACGCTCCGCCGCTCGAGCTGCATCCTGAGCCTGGAGAGGTTCAGGTCCATGATCCGGGCGTTGTTGAAGCTGCCCGTGGTGGTCAGGCCGAGCTGGAAGGCGTTGTAGGAGAGGGCCGGTATCCCCATGTCGCACAGCGCCATGGCGAGGAGGGCGGACGTGACCTGCTCCCCCGTGGCAAGGAGCATGTCCAGCTCCCTGGGGGACGGCTCCGGCGAAACCTGCTCCGCAAGAGCTATGAGGGAGTTGGTGGTTTTCCCCATGGCGGAGACCACCACCACAAGCTTCTCTCCCCCGTCCACCCTCTGCCGAATTCTCTCGGCCACGCCCCGGATCTTCTCCGCCGTGGCCACCGACGACCCGCCATACTTCTGTACGATCACGTCCGGTCCTCTCCT
>CAZJAR010000083.1:0-11448 GCA_964543785.1 uncultured Synergistaceae bacterium
TTCAGTCACTTCCCCTTGCTCCGCCGACAATCTCAAGCAGCCTTCCGAAGCTGTCTCCAACCGGCTCCACCACCAGGCGGTTTCTTGGGCCGTCCTTGCATCAGGTTCTTGTCATCCAAGACGAAGCCTTTCACGGAACGCCTCAGGATGCGATTCTGCTCTCCATGATGCTGCTGAGGGGATAGCTCAGAGAGAAAATGGCGTGAAGTCTTGAATACTTCAAGCACGGGAAACTCAAGGATTGTCATCTTCCTGAACTGATGCAAAAAATGCAACAGTTGCCTCGCGCCGGAGTTCCGGTAGTATTTCTGTTTGCCCCGGGCCTCGCTCTGCCTGTGTTTCTTCGTCGTATTGAGCGGGGCGGTCTCCACTTTTCTGATCAGGGAGACCAACTGCCGCAATATCAGCGCTGAATAAAACCGGCCCTCCCGTTGTTTCGGGAGGGCCGGTCGGTTCCAGGATAGCTTAGGCCAGGAAGTGCCGTCCGAGGGCGTCGGCGGCGAGGATGGCGGAGCACACGTCCTCGGGTGAAACGGCGAAGGGCATGTTGTGGATGGTCTCGCCGGGGGCGCAGGCGGCCCTGGCCACGTCCATGATCCGGGCCCGGTCCGCTTCCTTCACGCCCATTTCCTCGAGGGTCACGGGCAGTCCCACGGAGGCGCAGAAGCCCATGACTTCCTCCAGTTCGTCCTCGGGGGCGTTCTCGAGGACGAGCTGCACCAGCGTCCCGAAGGCGACCTTTTCCCCGTGGTAGAGTCCGTGGCACTCCTCCAGCACGGTGAAGCCGTTGTGGACGGCGTGGGCGGCGCCCAGCCCGCCGCTTTCGAAGCCGAGGCCGCTGAGGAAGGTGTTGGCCTCCACGATGTTTTCCACGGCCTTCGTGCAGCTCCCGGTTTCCACGGCGAGAAGGGCCTTGAGGCCGTCTTCGAGGAGGGTGTCGTAGCAGAGTTCCGCCAGGGCGAGGGCGGCCTTTGTGGCGTGTCCGCCGGGCATGTTGGTCTTGTCGGCGGCGATGCAGGCCCGGGCCTCGAAGTACGTGGCCAGGGCGTCGCCCATGCCGGCGACGAGCAGCCGGGCGGGGGCGTTGACGATGACCTCGGTGTCCATAAGCACCGCGTCTGGGTTCTTCGGCAGGACGAGGTACTCGCTGAACACGCCTTCGTCCGTGTAGATTACCGACAGGGCGCTGCAGGGCGCGTCGGTGGACGCGATGGTGGGAACGATGACCACCGGCGTTTTTTCATAGTAGGCCACGGCCTTGGCGGTGTCGAGGATCTTGCCTCCGCCCACGCCGATAACGGCGTCGCACTTCTTGTTCCGGCAGATGGCCCGGATGCGTTCGATTTCAGTCTTGGAACATTCTCCGTTGAAAATCTCGAACACAAGGGCGGATTCGTTCCCCCTGAAGCCGGCCTTGAGGGTGCTCTCAAGGCGCCCCAGTCCTCCCCTGCTGATGAGCACCAGAAATGTGCTTCCCATGGCGCCGATATGGTCCTTCAGCCGCTTCAGTTCTCCGTAGCCCTGGATGTACTTTCCCGGGGCGATCATGATTCTGGACATGAACAACACCTCGCTTGATATGATATTTCGTTCACTATTATATCATACCAAAAAGCCCCCGGAGGAACGAAATCCGGGGGCGGGAGTTATTCTCTTTTCTCTTTCCGCTACTTCTGCCAGGTGAGGGCGAACCCGGCGAAGAGGGCGCTTCCTCGTCGATGTCGAATTTCGGGTTGTGATGGGGGTAGACCTGCCCCTTGTCCGGATTGCACGATCCGTGGACGAAGAAGGTGCCCGGCACTTTTTCCAGGAAGAAGGCCACGTCCTCCCCTCCCATGGTGGGCTCGGAGATTTCCTTCACCTTGTCCGCCCCGGCGACGCCGGTGGCGAAGGCCTGGAACTTCTTCGTGAACTCCGTGTCGTTGATCAGGGCGGGAGGCCCGGCCTCGTACTTCACTTCCGCCTCGCCCCGCATTCCCTCGGCGACCCTGGACGCGATGGCGCGGATCCGTTCCTCCACGAAGGCCCGGGTGGCGGGGCTGAGGGTTCGGACGGTTCCCTCGATGGTGCAGCTCTCGGCGATGATGTTGAACGCCCTGCCGCCCTCGATGCGGCCGATGGTGAGCACCGCCGGGTCGAGGGGCGAAAGCTCCCGGCTGAGGATGGTCTGGAGTTCCAGCACTGCTGTGGACGTCATGGTGACCGGGTCCACTGCAAGATGGGGTGTGGCCCCGTGGCCGCCCTTGCCCTTGAAGGTGATGATGAACCGGTCCACCGCCGCCATGAGGGACCCGTACCGGACGCCGATCTCGCCGAAGCCGATGTCCTTCCAGAGGCAGCCGGTGTGGAGGCCGATGAGGGCGTCCACTGCCGGGTTTTCCAGCACGCCGTCGTCGATCATGGCCTTCGCTCCGAGGACGTTTTCTTCCGCCGGCTGGAAGATGAACTTCACCGTGCCGGCAAGCTCGCTCTTTCGAGCGAGAAGGAGCTTCGCGGCTCCCAGGGCCATGGCGGTGTGGGCGTCGTGGCCGCAGGCGTGCATGAGGCCGTTTTTCGAGGCGAAGGGAAGCCCCGTCTCTTCCTTGATGGGAAGGGCGTCGCAGTCGGCCCGGACAGCCAGCGTCCTGCCGGGAAGGGCCCCCCTGACCAGGGCCGTCACGCCCCATCCTCCCACTTTTTCCCGAATGTCCTCCGCGCCCATTTTCTTCAGCTCCTGCACGATAAAGGCGGCGGTTTTCGGCGTTTCAAGCCCCAGTTCCGGAATTTCGTGAAGCGAGCGCCGCCATGCGGTGATCTCGCCCGACAGGGCCTGCGCTTCATCGAGAATGGCCTTCATGGTATCTCCCCCGTTCGTTCGAAGATTGAAACATCACTATTCTACATCATCAGCCGGTCTTTCAACCCCGATTGAAGTGGAGTACACTTGTTCCGGAGGGCCGCGGGGCTGACGGGGCGGCAGGAATGAAGCCCGTCCGGGATGTGCCCCTGGCCCCGGGAAAGAACACAGGAAGGAATCGTGATGTCATGATGGAAGGCAGAACCGCTCTCTCGTTCCGGAACGTGAACTTTTCCTACGGAACGGACCCCGTGCTCCGGGACGTGACCTTTTCCGTTCCGGAGGGGGAATTCCTGATCATCATCGGCCCCAACGGGGGCGGCAAAACTACCCTGCTGAAGCTTGCCCTGGGGCTGCTCGTCCCCGAATCGGGATCGATCTCCGTCTTCGGAAAAAGACCGGGAGAGGACCGGTCCGCGGCGGGGTACGTCCCCCAGGATACGGGACGGAACAGGGACTTTCCAGTCACCGCCCTGGAGGTGGTGCTCCAGGGGAGGCTCGGGTTTTCGGGGGCGAGGCTGTCCTACGGCAGAAAGGACCGGGAGGTCGCCATGGAGGCGCTGAAGGCTCTGAAAATGGAGTCCCTGGCGGGACGGTCCATGGGGGAGCTGTCCCAGGGACAGCGGCAGAGGGTGCTCATCGCCAGGGGACTGGCCTCGGACCCCGGCATCCTCTTTCTCGACGAGCCCCTGGCGAGCATCGACCCCGAGACCAGGGACATGCTGCTGACCCTGCTGGGCGAGCTCTGCGGGCGGCTGACGGTGGTGATGGTGAGCCACGACATGTCGGCAGTCTCCGCCCATGCCACCGCCGTGGCCTGCGTGAACCGGAAGGTCTTTTACCATGATTCGGCGGAGATTGGCCCCGATGCCATGGAGCAGGTCTGGGGAAGGTGCCCCGTGGAACTCGTGGCCCACGGAATCCCCCACCGGGTGCTGGCCGTCCATGACCACGACCACCGCCACGACGGAGAGCAGTGCAGCCATGACTGACCTGCTGCAGTTCGAGTTCATGCGGAACGCCCTCTGGGCTGCACTGCTCTGCAGCGGGCTGTGCGGCATCCTGGGGACCATGGTGGTGGTGAAGCGGTACGTGATCCTCGCCGGCGGGGTGGCCCACGCGGCCTACGGCGGGGTGGGGCTCGCCCTCTACCTTGGGATTTCCCCCAGGCTGGGCGCCGTGGGCTTCTCCCTTGCCCTGGCCCTGCTCATGGCCTGGGTCATGCTGAAGAAGGCCTCCCGGGCGGACGCCATCATCGGCGTCATCTGGGCCGTGGGCATGGCGGCGGGGATCATTTTCGCCGACCTCACACCCGGGTACGGGTCCGACCTCATGAGCTACCTCTTCGGAAGCATCCTCACCGTGGCCCGGGAGGACCTGCTGCTTATGGCGGGACTGCTGGCGCTGACCCTCCTCGTCGGGATATTCTGGAGCCGCGAAATCGCCGCTTTCTCCTACGACGAGGACTTTGCACGGACGCGGGGCGTGCCGGTGACGCTGCTCCATTTCGTGGTGGTGGTGCTCATTTCCGTAGCGGTGGTGCTCATCATCCGGGTGGTGGGGCTTATCCTGGTGATCGCCCTGCTGACCATCCCCCCATCGGTGGCGGAGAAGTTTTCCCGTTCGCTCTGGTCGATGATGGGCATTTCGTGCGCGTTGAGCACGTTCTTCTCCTTCGCCGGACTCGCCCTGGCCGTGCGGTTCAACCTCACCGCCGGCGCGGTGATCATCCTGGTGGCGTCGGCGGTCTACCTGGCATCCCTGCTGCTTCCTTCCGGCGGAAGAAGGTAGCTTCCCCCCCCGCATTCCGACTGTTCATCATCGCCTTTCCGTCAGGGAGGCGGCCAAAAAAGGCCGCTTCCCTGACGCTGTTTCCCATGCCTGGTGAATAACTCTACGTATTGGTGACAGTCTGTTCTTCTCAGGGTTTCCGGGGGAATTCAGCAGCCCTGGCCCTTCGTTTCTGCAGGAAAAAGACGAGGGCGAAAATGGACACTCCGAGAGCGTCCCAGGTTCTCCCCGGTATGAAAAGGGGGCCGGCGCACAGGACGAGGAGAACCCGTTCGTAGAAGAAGAGTGACGTGCTCAGGTACCCCTCGATGGCCGCCGCGAGACTTGTCAGGGCGAACATGACGACAACGGTTGTAATGGCGAAATCAAAAAGAGAGCCCTGCAGCAGCATTTCCGGTCGGTAGTAGAAGAGGAAGGGGAGGATGTACAGCCCCTTGGAGAATTTGAAGCTCGTGAACATGGTCCGCCACGGATCCGCTTTTGCTATCCCGGCCGCGACGATGGCCGCCAGGCCCACCGGGGGCGTGATTTCCGAGTTGATGCTGAACCAGATCATGATGAAATGGGCGACTATGAGCGGGAATCCCATATCCAGAAGGGCCGGGCCGACGGATATGGCCGTGATGATGTACGCGGCGCTGCTGGCGAGCCCCATGCCGAGAACCGTGGAAATCAGGCAGACGAGGATAATGGCGATGAAGGGACTTCCCTGCGACAGGGCCGAGAAGAACCAGGAAAATTTGAGTCCGACCCCGGTCAGACCTACGATGGAGAGAATAATGCCGATGCACCCGGTAAGGCTTCCGATGCTCAGGAGATACTTTCCTCCGAGGACCATGCACTCGTAGAAATTTTTAAGGTCTATTCTCCGGGTCTTGCAGCCGTGGGTGACCAGGAGAGCGCCTATTCCCGCCAGCGCCGCCGTGCCCGGAGCATATCCCAGAGCCATGACCGCGACGATGAGCACGAGGGCGAAGAAGTAGTGCCAGCCGTCCCGGAGCACGGTTCCGACAGGTTCAATGTTTTCGGCGTCCGCACGTCCGATGTGCTGCTTTTTCGCTTCGAAGTGGATGAAGAGAAAGACAGTGCCGAAATACAGAAGTATCGGCGTTGTCGCAACAGTGGCGATGGTGATGTACGGAATCTGTGTGAACTCGGCCATGAGGAAGGCTATGGCTCCCATGATCGGGGGCATGATCTGTCCCCCTGTGGATGCGGCGGCTTCGACCGCCCCTGCGACGTGGGGCCTGTACCCAACCCTGATCATCATGGGAATGGTGAACACTCCGGTGGAGGAGACATTCGCGATGGCGCTTCCAGAGATGGAACCGATCATGGCGCTGCCTATGACGGCGGCTTTTGCCGGTCCGCCCACGGTGTTTTTCGTCAGGGCGAAGGCGAGGCGGATGAAGAATTCTCCGGCTCCCGTCTTCTCCAGGAAGGCGCCGAAGATGATGAACGGAGCCACGTAGAGGATCATCATCCGTGCGGACAGTCCGTAAAAACCCTCCAGTCCGGCGTAGATGCTGTTGACCACGCCCGCGAGATCAGCCCCCCTGTGGCCGAAGGCTCCTGGTATGAGGTTGCCGAAGAAGGCGTACGCCAGGAGCACCAGGGAAACCGAGGTCAGCGCCCATCCGATGACGCGCCGCCCGATATCGAGAGCGACGAGAATCATCGCCGTTCCCATGACGACATCCAGGGGATCGAGGCTTCCGAGGCGCATAAACCGCTCGTTGTAGTCGTACATGGCATAGAGTGACGCGGCAATGGTCAGGGCTAGAACAAGCACGTCCATCCCCAGGGAGAGGCGCCGGTGTCCCGGATTCCGTGAGAAGGGATAGATGACGGCCGTGAGAATGCAGACCGTCATCAGGAAGACGGCGTGTTTTATCACTACGTCCGTTCCTATGTAAATGGTCCAGTACAGAATAAGAAACGAGAGAAATGCAAGGCCGAAGTTGACGAAATGAAGAGGAATACCGGAAAAAGAACGTTCAATGCTCGCTGTGTCAGGTTGTGGATTTCTCTTCTCCATTGGAAGCGGCTCCTTTCAAAAAGCCGGGCGCATGGATGGAAACATGCGCCCGGCAGCAAAACGATTATTTTCCGCTATTTCAGAACTCCGGCTTCTTTAAAGAACTTCTCTGCGCCCGGGTGAAGAGGAATGGGTATCCATCTGGCCGCATTTTCAAGGGACATCCCCTTGCCCGCCGCATGGACCTTGCCCATATACTTCAGCCCCTCCGGGCTGTAGGCGGCCTTCACCATCTCGTACACCACGTTTTCATCCACGTCGGCCCGAACGCCCCACATGGCGCCCGATCCTACGGTTTCAACGTCCGCATCCACGCCTTTATACGTTCCGGCGGGAAGGGAAAGGGGAAGGTACTGGGGTTTTTCTGCAATCAGCTTGTCCCTGTAGCCGGGAGCGAAGGTGATGAGAACCAGGTCATGGGTAAGGGCAAGCTCGGAGATCGTGGGTGTCGGAAGGGTCGAGACCTCCATGACGGCATCCACCTGGCCGGCCTTCAGGGCCTCCATGGCCTCCCTCGCGGGGAGGTAGACGACTTTTTTGAAATCCTTTTCCGGGTCAAGGCCGTGGGCACGGACCCAGTCGAAGAACTGCTGGTGCATTGAGCCTCCGGGGGATCCCGCGCAGACGACCTTTCCCTTCAGGTCGAGATAGGTCTTAATCCCCGTGGATGCAAGGGTGTACGGCTGGCCGTACTGGAGATACAGAATGCCTACGCCGCGCATCTTGTTGAAAGCCTTCTTGTAGGGGGCTTTCCCCTCGAAGGCGAGGGGCGGGTCGATGGTGTTGAGCATGCCGATCTCGGCCTGCCCCGAATCGAGCCTGTTGATGTTTTCGTTCACACCCCCGGAAGTGACGGCGGTGATCTCGACTCCCGGTGCATGCTTGGTCACGAAGTCGGCAAGTCCGCCCCCTATGGCGTAGAAGCCTCCTCCCATGGAGCCTGTGGAGAAGTTAAGCTGGGCTGTGGCAGCGCACGCCGCTGTTCCGAAAAGAAGGAGCATCGCTATTGCCAAGACTGATCTGAACACTTTCATGTCATAGTACCTCCTTTTGTCTCACCCGTATGGTTCTGTCCATAAAACCCTCGCAGCGCTTTCCATCCGCTTATTTCTGGCTGAAGACCTCCTGCAGTTCCGGCTTCAGGAAGGACTGGACTTCAAGGGCGTATCCCTCCGGATCCTCGAAGAAAAAAGCTTCTATGGAAATGTCGGGCTTGAAGAGCAGCTCCGATGTTATTTTTACATTTTCCCTGCGCAGGTGCTCCCACCACTCCCGAACATTGTTCACCACCAGAGTGACGAGAACGTTGCTCTCGCTCACCGGCGCGGAACAGTGTCCGTGGTTCTCGTCGACAATGCCGAGAAAGGCCGTTCCCTGGACACTGTAAATCCGGCAGGTCCCCTGGTCGTCGGCGAGCTCGAATCCCATGATCCTCTCGTAGAAATCCCGCGCCCTTTCAAAGTTCCTGTAGTAGAAAAACGTGATCTGCGAACAAATTCCAGGCATCTGAAAGTCCCCCTGTCCCATGGTGTGTGTTTTCTTCCTTTCAGAGGCGTTCAATGGCCTCCTCAGGCAGTCCGGCCTCGTCCTCCGCTTTGTCTCCCTTCCAGTATTCGCAGTTTTCGAGGACATGGCTCTCTATGATCTTCCGGGTGTGTTCCCCGTCCCCTGATTTCACGGCCTCCACTATCTCCTGGTGCTGTTCCCAGCTTGGTCGGCGGGGATGATGGGGTGTTTCCACGTCTTCCAGACCGGTGTAGAACGTAGCGTAAAGAAGGGTGTACATAATGGAGCGCCAGTAGACGGGACTGAACGCCCTTTTGATATAGCCGTTTCCTGCATGATCCACGAGGGTGAAGTGAAAGAGGCCGTTGAGGGACGCGTACTCCCCTTTACGTATTCCCGTCTCAAAAAGTTCACGCTGCCTGCGGATGATGTCGGTGAGCTCCCCTATGGCAGGGTCCGGGCATTTTTCAGCGAGCAGCAGTCCTGCCATTCCCTCCAGGGCGGCACGGGCAAAAAAAACGTCCCGCATATCGCCGCCAGAGAGCACCGGGAGGACATACCCCTTTCTTCCCGGTGTCTTGTTGAGAACTCCTTCGGCGACAAGGCGTCCCAGGGCGGTCCGGAGGGGAGTACGGCTCATTCCGAACCGTTCGGTGAGGTCTGTTTCGTAGATGCGCTCTCCCGGGCGGATTTCTCTTGTTCGTATCAGTTCGAAAAGCGTCTGGAACGCCCGTTCCTCTGCTTGCTGGCTTTTTTTTGCCATGGTCTTCTCCCCTAACGGGTTCATTTTATGGATACATATTGTGTATCCATAAAACTGATCTATCCTGCATTATATATCGTGTAGAAAATTAGTCAATCCAAAGTTTCAGCGCACCGGAAAGGAAGAAACAATCTTCTTTCCGGTGCGCATCAGGCGGACTATTATGAAAGATCAGGAAGGCGGCTATGTTGAGATAGTATGGTGTGACGTTTTCCATCCGAGACATATTTCCGAAAGTCTCTGCAGATCCTTTCCCTCCAGCCCCTCGCCGCAGGGAAGGATCACCAGTTTTTCCGCCTCGTCCGAAGGAGCCCCTGCGGGGGCGTCCCACGAGAGGGGCGGCTCGAAGCCCGCCGTCCGAAGGCGCCGCTCCAGTTCGCCCTTTCCCCTTTCCGCCCGAAAGGGAACTCCCAGCGGCACGGTTCCGTCCTGAAGAGCAGGCAGGCCAAGCTTCCCGGCGAGGAAGGAATAGTTTTCCCTCCTGGCGGCCGGTATGTGTTCCCATGGAAGCCTGTCGAGAAGCAGGCTTCCCATGGCTGAAGGCTCTCTCGCTTCGTCGTCGTTGTCGAGGGACGCCTCTCCCCGCCGGAGAAAAGCGGGTTCCCCCGTCAGCAGCCCCGCTGTTTTGACAGAGATAAAGCTTTCGAGGGGCGGGGCGAGTTTCCCGCTGAGGGGCAGCCGGGAGGTCAGCAGCCCGCCGTCCGGTACGGGAAGAAATTTCCGAAAGCTGTACAGGGCAAAGTCGCCGAAGGTTCCCACTCCGCTGGTAAAAAGGGCATGGACGCAGTCTTCAATGATGACGGGCCTGTTTTTCGGGGGCAGCGAGCCGAGAGCTTCCTCAACAGGGCGGTTGGGAAAGCCGCAGAAATGAATGTACAGAAACACATCCCCCGGCAGCAGCTCCGGAAGGGGCGACCACCTGGGGTTGGAGTAGAAGAAAAGCCGGAATCCCCGGCGGAGAAAGGACGGCGCCAGGGAGGCGCAGCAGAGGGCCGGCAGCCAGGCCCGTCCGGTCATCCGTGCCGCCGGAAGGGAGTCCAGGGCCTTCGCCAGGGCCATTCTGCCCGTGCCCACGGAAAGGGAGAACCGTCCGTCCAGGGGAAGGATGCCGAGGAGATGCCCGGAAACCGGTTGGGCCGTGAGTATATCCCGGGGAAGGCGGAGTTCGGCTGGAAATTTCACGGTTCGTTCGGGTGGCCGGCGCTGAACGCCGGGAGATGAGGTCAGTCCCGGGTCAGGGCGGCCGCTCCGATGGTGGCGGCGTCGTTCCCGAGGAGGCTCAGGCGGAGGTCCAGGGTCTTCCGAAAAGGGGCGGCGAGATAGTCCAGCACTCTCGGCCTGAGGACGGCGAGAAAATCCTCTCCCCGGCTCAGCCCCCCGCCGAGAATGACGGCCTGGGGATCCAGGAGGTGGATTGCGGAGGCGATGCCCTTGGCGAGGTGGTCGAGTCCCCTGTCCCAGAGGGGGGCCACCGCGGGGTCGGTTCTGCGGGTCCACAGGTATTTCAGGTCCGGCTGCAGTCCCATGGCTTCGGCCTGGCGCTCGAGGGCGTCGGCACCGCTGATTCCCTCGAGGTGGCCGTGGGATCCGCAGCCGCAGGGTTCGCCCGAGCCCACAACCAGGTGCCCCGGCTCTCCGGCCATGCCGTGGAACCCCTTCAGAATCCGTCCGCCGGTGACGATGGCCCCTCCGATGCCCGTTCCGAGGGCAAGGAGAAGAAAATCGTCCATTCCGACGGCCGCTCCCCCCCATCCCTCTCCGAGGGCGTGACAATTGGCGTCGTTTTCCATGGCCACGGGAAAGCCGATTTTTGAGGAGAGCATTTTCCGGAGGGGGAGGCCGTTCCAGCCGGAGAAATTCGGAAGGAGAAGGGCCGTCTCCCGGGCCGCGTCAAGAACGCCCGGAATGCCTACGCCCACCGGGCAGCCGGCGCAGGCGCCCAGGGATTTCACCATGACGGCGATCTGCGAGAGAACCCCGTCAGGTTCCCGTCCGGAAGTGGCCTCGGAGATCCGTCGCAGGATATGGCCGTCCTCAACGAGGGCGGCGGCTATCTTGTGTCCTCCGAGGTCCACTCCCACCGCTTTCATGTCAGAACTACTGCTCCACCCGCTTGAGTGCGGAACGCTTGTGGATCATGGGCCCCGTGAGGACATAGACCAGGCAGCCCAGCACGAGAATGGAGGCGATCCACGCCGCGTAGGTGTCGCTGAGAATCCACAGCAGCAGAACCAGGAGAGCCGCCGGTGCAAAGTACTTCACCTTGTTCGAGGGCTTGGGGTACCTGAGGTTCGAGAGCTGCAGGGAGATCATGACGAGGATCAGGAACTGGAAAACCACCGAGACCGGGCCCGTGACAAGGATGTGGTCATTCGGGTACAGCACCTGGGCGGCAAAGGCCGAAAGGGCGATCCACGACGAGTTGACGGTGATGGGAAGGCCGATGAAGCCTCCCTGGCCCCGGAGGGGATCCTTCAGGCGGAACTTGGAGAGCCGCAGGGCCCCCGAGAAGAC
>CAZJAR010000084.1:0-11439 GCA_964543785.1 uncultured Synergistaceae bacterium
CGAGAACCAAAGGCGAGATCCCTCCGCCCTTCGGTCGTTCGGGATGACAAACAAAATGCGGTCACGAGTGAGCATCTCTGGAGAAGAAGGATCCGGCCTTGGATTGTCATCCCGAGGCCGGTTTTTTTGCCGTTCGCGGAGCATCCTTGAGAGAGAGCAGAATCAAAACCGAGGTCCTTCGCGTTGCTCAGGACGACAGAAACTGCTGTCATCCCGAGCGAACGCGATCGCGGAGCATCCCCGGAGGGGAGGGATCCCGATTTTACTTCCCCCGCTTCCTGAGCACCGGAACCAGGGGCAGAAGGAGCAGAAGTCCGGAAACTCCTCCTTCTTCTCCAAAGGAACACCCGCCCCCGGAAGTTTCCTCGAAGGAAGTGAAGGCCTTCAGGCAGACATTGGACTTTTCGTGGCCGGGAAGAGCCGTCAAATCCCTCCAGGAAACCCCGTCAGCGCTGATGAAGCTCTGCCCCGGTTCAGCGTCCGCCTTCTCGCTGTAGCCGGCTTCCGATGATTCGAGAGGTACGGGATAGGCGTAGCCCGGCGTGGTGATCCGAACCGCCACGGAAAAAAGACTGCCCGGGGAAAGAAACACCTCCCTGTCGAGCCGAACCGTATGGTACCCCGAGGGCCCCAGCACCCCCTCCTTCACGGAAACCGGAGTGCCTTCGAAAGGAGCCGCACGGGATACGTTCCGTCTGATCTCAATGCGATACGAACTCTCCGCGGACGCCGAATAGAAGGAAACGGCCTGAAGGACCTCGGCCAGACCGGAGCGCCCTTCCGAAGCGGCAAAGACATTGGCGAACCAGGCGGTCTCGTTCCCGGCGCCGTAATCGTTCACCCATCCAAGCGGGTCGTACTGGTAGACGGAATCGAAGATGTCCGGTTTTCCCCCGATGTACGCCGACGGGCTGTTCAGCGTGGGGTCGGCGTAGGAAACCCAGAAATACCCGTCATTTCCCCATGCTTCCCCCCAGCTGTTCTTCACCAGCCAGGCACCGTTCCGTCCCGGATCCCTGACGAAATTGACCGCAGGGAAATTGTCGTCCCACCCGGCAATGGCCACCGCGTGGCCGCCGCTCTGAAAGCCCACCGGGTCATAGTTGTAAAAGGCGAAGGAAGGGCTGAGCACCTGGTCCTGAAAATCCCACCAGGGCCATCTGACGCCGATACGGACGGCTCCGTAGTGGGTGAGAGCGTATTTTATGCTGTCCATATCGGGCGCCGAGCCGAGGTAAAGAACGTGCTCCAGTCTCTTCGCCGCCCTGTCCGAGGAGAGGGGCCTGCTTTCCTCCGGCCAGGGGGTGACATTCTGGTAGGGCCGGTCAGCTTCCGTCACCGCGCCGGTCCAGCGGGCAAGAAGTGCCGCGGACATCCATGCGTTTCCCCCCTGGTCGAAAATGGGGTCTCCGCCGAAATGGGGGTCCGTGTTTCCTGTGAATCCCGGCAGTTCCTCCCCTTCGTCCACGTAGGCGAAATAGGCGAGATGCCACTCCGAAAAATCAAGGTTCCCTTCCCCCTGGCCGGCGAAAAAGGACTCCAGGGAAGCAAAACCGCCGAAGGCCCAGCAGGTTCCGTAGGGCGCCTGGTTCCGTATGAGGGTCATCCGCCCTTCCGCGGGAAGGCTGAAGGATGAAGGGAAAGAAACAGCGGCGGCGGACACATCGCCCCCGCCCCGAACTCCTCTGAAATGCCCAGGAGCCCTCACGTGGGAAAGGTCGAGGGGGGAAGGTTTCTCTCCGAGCATCCGCCCCTGTGTCCTGTTCATTCTGGCAGGACCATCCATCGAATGGAGGCTGAAACTCTCTCCTGTCCGTTGGGCGAGAAATTCAGGGTTGAGAGGGGCTGTTCTCCACGTTTCAGAAGCGGACAGGTCCGGAGAAAGCAGGAAAATGCACGCGGCGGCGAAAAGAATGGAACGGGTCAGTCTCATGGAAGGGGCTCTCCTTTTCAAAAAAATCGGCATCGAATTCTTTACAAGCTGTCATCCCGAGCGCAACGGTTTGTCATCCTGAGCGCAGCGATCGCGAAGCATCCCCGGAGGGGAGGGATCCCGATTTTACTTCCCCCGCTTCCTGAGCACCGGAACCAGGGGCAGAAGGAGCAGAAGGCCGGAAACTCCGGATTCTCCTCCAAAGGAGCACCCACCCCCGGACGATGAAACGGAAGTGAAGGCCTTCAGGCAGACATTGGACTTTTCGTGACCGGGGAGGGTCGTCAGGTCGGTCCAGGTTGCCCCGTCCACGCTGATGAAGCTCTGGCCCGGTTCCGCATCCGCCTTGTCGCTGTAGCCCCCTTGCCTGGATTCCAGCGGAACGGGGCTGAGAAAGTCCGGGGTGACAATCCGCACCGCCACGGAGAACCTCTCGCCCCCCGACAGCGGGACATTCCGCGTAAGGCGCACCGTGTGGTATCCCGATGGTCCCAGTATATCCTCCATTACCGAGACGAGCTCGCCGCTTACGGGATCGCCCTCCGCGCCTCCCCGCCGGACCTCCACCCGGAAAGACGCGTCTGGCGCCGGGGCATAGAAGGATACGGCCTCGAGGGTTTCATTTCCCCGGGATTCAAAAATGTTGGCGAACCATGCCGTCTCCCTCCCGAAGCCCACATAGGCCACCCACCCGAGGGGGTCGTACTGGTAGATCCTGTCGAAAGTACCGCTGTTTCCGCCGAGAAAGACCGCCGGGTAGCCCAGGGTTGGCTCGGCGTAGGACAGATGGAAATACCCCTCTTCCCCCCAGTCGGCTCCCCAGCTGTTCCGGACGATCCACGCCCCGTCGCGTCCGGGATCGGAAACGAAATTCCCCGCCGGGAAAGTGTCGTCCCATCCAACAATGGTCACAATATGACCGCCCCCTGATTCGGGGACGTTGTAGTAGGAAAAATGATCTTCGGAATAGGCGCCGTCATTCCAGACCACCCGGACGCTCACAGCCCCCCAGCGCATCAGGGCGTATTTGACGGCCTCCGGGTCGAGCAATCCCTCGCCGTCTATTCCTTCCCCATCGATCAAATACACATTTTCCAGCCTCTTCGCCGCCCTGTCGGAGGCCCGGGGCCTCCCCGATTCCGGCCACGGGCTGATATCCTGGTAGGGACGGTCCGATTCCGCCACGGCACCAGTCCACCGGGCGAGAAGAGCCGCGGACTGGAACACGCTTCCTCCCTGGTCAAAGATGGGGTCCGAACCAAATCCCGGGGCGATGGCCGTGAAAGCCGGCAGCGCAGGTTCCTCGTCCACGTAGGCGAAATAGGCGAGGTGCCATTCCGAAAAGTCGAAGGCCCCCTTTCCCGCCTTCAGGAAGGTGGACTCGAGGGACGCCAGAGAAGCAAAAGCCCAGCACGTGCCGTAGGGGTTCTGGTCCCTCACCGGGGTAAGGGCGCCCAGTTCCCTCAGGTCGAAGGTCCGGGGAAAAACAGGCGTCCCTCCCGCTCCGGCGGCCAGGATGTCCAGCCCGCTCCTGAGCGACGCGGAGGGCCGTACATGGGAGAGGTCCAGGGGCGATGGCCGGTAGCCCAGGGGACGGGCAGACGCGGTCCTTCTTACGGAGGGATTCTCCCGGAACCGGGCGAATTCTTCCCCGGCAGGCCGGGTAAACACGGGAAAAGCCTCCAGGGGAAATGAAATAATAACGGCAGGAAAAAGAACGGCGCAGAAGAGCAGAAAGGATCGAAGGATTTTCATCGGATTCCTCCCGGTTTCACAGGATAAAAAAGGGCAGCCTTCTGAAGGAGGGCTGCCCTTAATGGCTTTCTTCGTAAACTATCTCACCGTCATGGAAAGAACATGGTACCGCACGGGGGTGGTGTCTTTCTCCCACGGGCGCCGGTAGCCGAAAATGAGGGCCGTTTTCCCCTTCGCGATGCCCTCGTACCTCCACAGTTCCGTTCCGGGCCGTCCGGTCCTTGCTCTCTCGGGGAAGGAGTCTCCTTCTCCGTGGAAGGTATTTTCCTTCAGCCGCACCACGGCAACCCCCTGGTGAAGGGCCGTCCAGCCGTACCCCGTGGAGGGGTTGGATGCGAGGCGCACAGTGTAGACATTTCCCCTGCCCACTGAACCAAAGTCCATGGAGAGATGCAGGTCTCCCTCCAGAGGAAAGGAAAGGGCGTCCACCTTCACCGAATTGCCGCCCCGGGGGGTCCACCGGATGGCAAAGGGTTTTCCTGGAAGGAGTCCCCGAATGGTGAAATTCCCGTGGAAATCAGTAACGGCCTTGTAGGACAATTGTCCGTCCCACACGGAAACCGCGACGCCGGGCAGTCCCTTCTGCCCTTCGTCAAACACGACTCCCCGAAGCAGAGGCTCTTCAGCCCCGAGTGCAGGAGTTAGCCCGGAAACCCCGGTAAAAAGCATTGTAAAGACCAGGCAGAAAAGAACCCAAAAACGCATGCACATTCCCTCCCCTTGACGAATATTGTGTTCCACAGTAATAGTAGCACTTTTTTGTCGGAATGGATGGAAAATAAAAAAAGGAGGGGGAAAATTCCCCCCTCCGATTGCTTACGGGCTATCCAGGACGGTGGTTCTGACACTTGGTCAAACAACCAGCTCCTTGATGTTTCTGCATATACCTTGCATACTGCTCATGTTCAGGTTCTTTTCGGTACAGCTTCCGGTGCTGATGGAACATGGTACAGACTGTCTTGGACTTGTTTCTGCTTCTTTCGGTTTTTCCTGACTTGCTTCTCGTTTCTGCTCTCTCCGTCCGGATAACCCGTTGAGGGTATTGTACCCTTGCAGATATATTATATCAAGGGAGATCAGGCCCAGTGGGGCCCAAATAGTGGCCGCTCCCGGGCAGAAACTCTTATTTTCTTTCATAATCAGCTTTATTCTTCAAAAGAAAGTTCTCCCTGGACTCCCTCCCCGGGAGAACAGGCCACACCGAGAAGACATTTCATCCGGAGGGCGTTTTTTACCGCATAATCACGGAAGCAGTTGTTGAACATGAGAAAGACCTTGCCGGCCTTCTCCGCGGCATTCCTGACCGCTTCCTCCCAGGAGAGAAGTTCCCCGTCCGAGTAGCTGTAACGGAATTTCTCCGCCACGGTAGCTCCTTTTTTCGTCCAGCCTTCCCTGTTCCGCCCGTGAAACCGCACCACGGCTCCCCAGGTGGCAGTCACCGGGAACTCCCTCCCCACGGTCCAGTCGAGCTCCGGCTCGTCCACGGCCACGTAGGCCATGTTCGCCGCCTTCAGCAGCGAGAGAAAGGACTCCCTGTTCCCCTTTTCCATCCACGACCTGTTCCGCACCTCCACAGCGGTGCGGAAGGGAGGGGTGACTTCCGCTACCCGTTCGAGGTAGCGCATCATCACCGGCGAAAAGGAGGCTTTCGGGGGGAGCTGGAACAGGAGGTACCCCATGCGGTCCATTGTCCTGAGGGGCTCCAGGGCGGAGGTGAACCGTTTCCAGAGAACGGGGCGAAGCTCCCTGGGAAGCCCCTGGAAATCAAGGCGGCCGGATTCGGGCCTCGGGATTTCCTGCCGTACCCATTCAGGGAGGGTCTCGTATTTCACCGAATGCCAGGTGAACAGCCCCCACGCCTTCACATTGAAGAGGAACCCCGGAGGAGTCCTGGCAGCCCATTGGAAGGCTGCAGCCTGTTCAGGGATGGCGTAGAAGGTGCTGTCCGCTTCCACGGTGTCGAAACCGGCCGCGTAAAAAGCCAGCCTCGCGGCAGCCGTCCGTGACGAAGGTGGATACCATCCGCTGGCGACGAGCCCCCGGTCAGCCCATGAACAGGTTCCGATCCGGATCATTCCTCCGCCCGGCATGCTATCCTCCCGGTGAAAGAAAGACATCCACGAAGCGGTTGATCCTGCGGTGCCACCGCTCATACAGTTTAGCCTGAAGCAGCGTCGAAAGAGTAAAAAATTCGTCTTCCGCTCCTCCGAATGAATCGTCCCGCAGAGCCTGTTCATAGACCTCAGCCGGCATGGTGAACACCATTTCACCCTTGTGACGGTCCGTGGTCTGGCGGGGAACACACCCGACAGCCATTCTTCCTTGATCAGCAGCGTAGATGGTTACCGTATAGTCAACGTTTCCCAGGGGACCTGCCGGAAATTCCAGCCTCCTCTTCCGGGAAAAGCCCCTCTCCTTCATCGTGTCAAAGGAGTCGATGACCGTTTCCGCGGAAATGCTGTCCAGGGCCGTCCAGTGACGCACGTACCCCGCCATCTTCATGGCGAACCTCGAAATGGAAGAATCTGCCGGATTCTCCGAAAGAGCCTTCGGGGAAACTACGCCGCCCTCCGCGGCCTTCCACAGGAAGGAGGAAAAGTCGCCGCTCTCCTCGGAAAACATGGAAAAGCCGAGAAGAACCGCCGCCGCCGCAGTCCGGGGCGTCTCGTACCATCGTTCAGGCCTGACGGAGGCGAGCTTCCTCGTTATCCCCGTTTTTTTCAGGTCGGCCAGTGATTTTCCTCCCGCAATCGGGACGGAGGGCTCTCCGCCGAAGACGGCCATCTCCGCCCCGGACAGGGGGAAGAAAGGGCGGAAGAAGCCCTGCCCGCCTCCATCGGTATAATCCGCCAGCCAAAGGCACCATCGCTTCCCTTCGGGAAGGAGGGCCATCTCGCTTTTGTCGAACACCGATCTTGGGGCATGGAACAGGTCAGACAGAAAAAGGACGGAATGCCACAGAAGGCCCTTGAACACCGGATCCTGGGCGAACCGGTAAAGCATCCTCCTGACCGGCTCCACCAGATCTTCCACCGGGTAGTGAACCGTCCTGCCGCCGGGCCCCTTGAGGGACAGCTTTCTTTCTTCACCTTCAAGCCATCTCAGGGGACTCATCTTTTTCGTGTTCTTCACCCTGTTGACTATCACCAGCCGGGGAGTTTTTCCCCTGGTCCAAAGCTGGAGTTCCAGTCCTTCGTCAACTACTTCCCCGGAAACGATAACGCCTTTTTCATCCATTTACTGCGCACTCCCTGATTTCTCTTGATTGAATCTATTATGACGGCTCCGACGTCAAATGCAACGGGAAAGAAAAAAGTTAAAGCTTCACTTTTCTGACTCTTTGGCGTATTATTATACGTGTTTCAAAGGAGGTGGAGATCATGTCAATGGTCAGGCTGAAGCTGATAATGGAGCGAAGCTCTGCGGGCGGCAGCGGGGGCTGCAGCACCTACCTTCCCGGAAGCGACGAGGGGAAGTGGCGGAAGGACACCACGGAGGAGATCGGCAGACTGCTCTCGGGTATCAGGGAGACCTTCGGGAACAGCGTCGCCATTTCGGTCATGGACCCCAGGAGCATCTTCTCCTTTTTCGACCTCTTCCGCTACCGGGTACGGGGTACCGACCCCGCCTGGATACTGAACGGGAAGAAGGTTTTCGAGGGCGTACCCACCAGGGAGGAACTGGAACAGGCGATACGAAATCTTCTTTAAGCAGCACCGGACAGGCTCAGGACCCGGTGAAGGTTTTCCCGGCAGGAACATCACTTCCGGCTGTGTTTTCCGGTGATGCTGCAGCCGGTATTCGGACCCTGATCAGCGGAATACTCTTGCGTTTCAGTTCCGCAGGATGTATTATGCTTTCCCTGCAGAGAAGAAACACCAAGTCCGACTGCACCGGAGGAACTGATATTTAATGAAAAGAGCGGAACATATACGCAACATCGCCATCATCGCCCACATTGACCACGGCAAGACCACCCTTATCGACTCCATTTTCAGGGCAGCCCAGGTATTCAGGGAAAACGCCCGAATAGAAGAACGCTTCATGGACAATAACGAGCTCGAGCGGGAAAAAGGCATCACCATCCGGGCCAAGCACTGTACCGTGGAATGGAAGGGCTGCCGGATCAACATCATCGACACCCCCGGCCACGCCGACTTTTCGGGTGAAGTGGAGCGCATCCTCTCCACTGTCGACTCTGTGCTCCTGCTCGTGGACGCAGGCGAAGGGCCCATGCCCCAGACCCGGTATGTCCTGTCCCACGCTCTCCGCATGGGGCTGAAACCCATCGTTTACATCAACAAGGTGGACCGCAAGGAAGCAGACCCGGTCATGGCGCTCAACGCCACCTTCGACCTCTTCTTCGAGCTCGGGGCCACCGAAGAGCAGGCGGATTTTCCCGTGCTCTACGGCTCCGGCCTTGCGGGCTGGGCCGTCTCGGACCTCTCGGAGATCGAGGGTGGAGAGTCGAAGGGAATGGACGCCCTGTTCGAGGCAGTCATCCGCTGCGTCCAGCCTCCCCTGGCCGACGAGGAGGCTCCATTCAAAATGCAGGTGAGCACCCTGGCATGGAATGAATACACCGGCCGGATGGGCTGCGGGAAAATCCTCCAGGGAAAAATCCGGAAAGGCGAAGACTTTCTCCGCATGGCCACCCGCTGGGAAGACTCTTCCGATAAGGAAAATGAAAATTTCTCAGTCACGGAGTCGGAACGCACAAAGGCCGTCCAGATCTTCGTCACCCGCGGACTGGAGCGCCTGGAAGTAGAAGAGGCCTCTGCCGGGGACATCGTCTGGATCTCAGGGCCGAAGGAGATCGGCATCGGCGACACCTTCTCCTCTCCCGAACTGGAAGGGCAGCCCCTTCCGCCCCTGGATATAGAGGAACCCACGGTCTCCATGTTCTTCCTTGTGAACAACGGCCCCTTCTCCAGTCAGGAGGGACAGGCCATAACCCTGCGGCAGCTCAAGGCGAGGCTGGAAAGGGAGATGCATGTCAACGTGGCCCTTCGGATGGAAGACCTGGGACGGCCGGACGGCGTGAAGGTCTCCGGCCGCGGAGAACTGCAGCTGGCCATCCTCATCGAGGAGATGCGCCGGGAAGGCATGGAATTCTGCGTATCAAAGCCCGAGGTGATCACCGAGGAGATCGGCGGTGCTCTTCACGAGCCCATGGAGGATCTCGTGGTGGACATTCCCGAAGACTACCAGGGCGTAGTCTTTGAAAAACTCTCGAGGCGGAAGGCCCGGGTCAAGGAGATTCAGAACCTCCGCACCGGGCTCATGCGCATCTTTTTCTCCATTCCAACGAGAGGACTCATCGGCTACCGGGGTGAATTCCTCACCGACACCCGGGGACTCGGCATCATGTCCTCCCGCTTCTCAGGGTACGCCCCCTGGGCAGGAGAAATTACCCCGCGCAACAGGGGCGCCCTGGTGAGCCTCGATACCGGGGAAGCCACGAGCTACCAGCTGGAGAATCTCCAGGAGAGAGGGACCCTCTTCATATCTCCCATGGACAAAATCTACACCGGCATGATCGTGGGGGAGAACTCGCGGCCCAACGACATGCCCTGCAATCCCACAAAACGGAAACAGGCAACAAACCACAGGTCATCCACAAAGGACTTCACCATCAAGCTCGACGTACCAAGGAAGATGGGTCTTGAGAAAGCGCTGGAGTGGATTGCCGAGGACGAACTTGTGGAAGTGACACCGAAATCCATCCGGCTGAGAAAAATCATCCTCGACGACGGGGAACGCAGAAAAGCCGCAAAAAAACTGTCTGCCTAAAAAAAGAGGCCGCGTCCCGAAAGGGAGCGGCCTCTTCGTCTATCTCGAGGACGGAAGGGGAACGGAGAGAGAAACCGTGGTCCCTTTTCCCGGTTCGCTTGTTATGACCAGTTCTCCCCTTACCAGGGAAGCCCGCTCTTCCATGTTCGCCAGCCCCCAGGCACCCTTTTCTTCCGCTTCGCCCCGCGCTTTCTCCACGTCAAAACCGAGGCCGTCGTCTGCTATCTTCACCCGGAGCATTTCCCGGCCTATGCCCACAAGGATTTTGATGCGCCGTGCACGGCCGTTTTTCACGGCGTTGGCCACCGCCTGCTGGATGATCTTGAAAACTGCGGTGCGCAGGGGAAGGGATATCCTGTCGGACTGACCCTCCACGGCATAGCGCACATCCGCTCCCGAAATGGAGGAAGTCTGGGAGGTGAGACGGCTCAGGGCAACGTCAAACCCCTCCTTGAGCCCGGTGGGGTTGAGCTGGAAAAGGAAGGAGCGGAACTCCTCCAGGGCATCGCCGATGTGGGAGCGGGTTCTGGCGAGCTCATCCTTCGCTTTTCCGAAATCTCCCCTGGAAAGAAATTCCAGGGCGAGGTCAATCATCAGGCCGGCGGCTGCGAATTTCTGGATCGGCCCGTCGTGGAGCTCCCGTGCGAGCGAAATGCTTTCCCGCTCCGCCAGCATGAGGCCTGTACTGAAATCCTTTTGTTCAGGGGGAATTGAGACGTACTCATCTCCCTCGAGGCTGAAGTTGAGCAGGTTAAGCACTACCCTGAACCTGTTTCCCATTTCCTCGCTCCTGGCGATGATTTTTTCAATACGCCGCTCCTCGCGGTCAATATCATCCCGCTGGGCAGCAAGAGATTTTTCTCTCTCCTCGAAGGCGCCCCGGATTTTCATGAGGTTCATGGCCCGTTCATAGGCCTCTTTTTCCCTGGACTCATCCCCCGTCCTGGAGGCATCGAGGAGCATCTGCCTGGAGCGGCGGTATTCCGCCTCAGCCCTGTCAGAAGCGACGATAACCTCGTTCAGCTCTTTTTGCACTCCTTCGCGGCGGGTCCGGATCTCGAAGAGACGCTCCCGCTCCTCCTCCCGGAGAGCTGCCAGGCTGTCAATGCTGTACTGCAGGGATTCGCTCACCTTGTCCTGGATTTCCTTCAGCCTTTCGGCCATATCGTCCGGTGCCATCCCCACGCCTCCTTCTCTGGTACTGATACATCTTCTGCAAGCATTGTAGCCCTCCTCAGGAAGTCTGGCAATTTCCCGCTCACTTCTCCGCAAAAAAGGGATACAATAGATGCCACACCATTATACTTGGAGGAATTCACCGTGATCCTGGCTCTCATTCTTGGGTGGGCTGTCCTGTACGCAGACCGGACAGCCCTGTATCCGCTTCTTTCCGTTATAGCCGACAGCCTCGGCATATCGTCCGCCAGCGCAGGAGCCATCACCAGCGCCTATTTCCTGCTGTACGTTCTGCCGCAGATTCCCAGCGGCTTCGCGGCGGACAGATGGGGCGCCAGGCGCGTCCTCATTGTCATGTTTGCTCTTTCCGGCCTCGGCATCCTCGGGTTCGGGCTCTTCGGTACGTCCTTCACCCTCCTTCTGTTCTTCTCCGCCCTCCACGGTTTCGGAGCCTCAGCCTACTACCCCTGCTGCTTCGGCACCATGCTCTCCACCGTCCCGGCCGAAAAGAGGGGGTTCAGTTCCGGGCTCATCGGAATCGGCATGGCCGTCGGCACCATCGGGGGAATGGCCGTCAGCGGTCCCCTCTACCAGTTCTTCGGCAGCTACAGGGTCCCCTTCATTCTCCTGGCGGTTCCCTCCGTCCTCGTGCTCTTCATGTTCCTGAAATACCTGCCTGATGTCCGGAACGACGTCTCCCCGTCCCTTGCAGCATACGGCAAACTTTTCCGCGACAGGGACATCTGGAAGATCAACATCGCCACCTTCACGTCCCTCTACGG
>CAZJAR010000085.1:0-10710 GCA_964543785.1 uncultured Synergistaceae bacterium
CCGTTGCCAGGCAGGTACGGGTTTCACCGATAAAGGTTCGTCGGGTGCTGGCTCTTATCCGGGGCAAGAAAGTTGGAGACGCCCTTGTGGCCCTTCGTTTCAGCCCGCAGAAATCCGCCAAACTCGTCGGTAAAGTGTTGCAGAGCGCCGTTGCAAACGCCGAACACAATTTCGGCATGGATACGGACAAGCTGCGGGTAATAGCAGCTACGGCGGATCAGGGGCCGAAGATGAAGCGCTTCCGGCCTGTGTCGATGGGTAGGGCGCACCCCTACTACCACCGTACGAGCCATGTGACTGTCACAGTGGCAGAACGTTAAGGAGGGGGAACTCGTGGGACAGAAAGTTCACCCAATCGGATTCCGTCTTGGAGTCGTCAGCGAATGGGAGTCCAAGTGGTATGCCGGCGGTAAGGAATATGCAAAGAATCTTCACGAAGACATCGCTCTTCGCAAGTACATCGCGAAGAAGTGGGAGCATGCGGGAATTTCACGCATCGAAATAGAGCGTGTTGGTCATGTCATTCGTTTCACGGTTTGGACCTCCCGGCCCGGTGTAGTGATAGGACGAGGCGGGGCCGAGATTCAGATCATGAAGGACGAACTTCAGGCCAAAACGGGCGCCAAAATCATGATCAATGTCCAGGAGATCAAGAATCCTGATGTTGAAGCCCAGCTTGTGGCTGTGGGTGTTGCCGCCGCTCTGGAGAGAAGAGTCTCCTTCCGGAGAGCAATGAAGCAGTCCATATTCCGCGCCATGAAAGGCGGAGCAAAGGGAATAAAGATTTCCACCGCAGGCCGCCTCGGCGGAGCGGAAATCGCCCGGACGGAATGGTACAACGAGGGACAGCTCCCTCTTTCCACCATCCGCGCCGACATCGACTACGGGTTTGCCGAGGCCCGCACCATGTACGGAGTCATCGGAGTCAAGGTCTGGATTTACCGGGACAAGGCAAATGAACGTCCCGCCCAGTCGCCCCGGCAGTCCCGGAAAAGGGGGTAGCGCACTATGCTGATGCCGAGCAGGGTAAAATACCGCAAGCCCTACCGCCGTCCTCTCAAGGGACGGGCCAAGGGCGGAGCGACGGTGGCCTTCGGCGAATACGGGCTTCAGACTCTCGATTGTGCCTGGATCACCGCCCGTCAGATTGAAGCCACACGTGTGGCAATTTCGAGAAAAATGAAGAAGGGCGGCAAGATCTGGATACGCATTTTCCCTGATCACCCCTTCACGAAAAAGCCTCTCGAAACCCGAATGGGAAAAGGAAAGGGCTCTCCCGAATTCTGGGTCGCCCCTGTGAAGAGAGGCCGGATACTTTTCGAGATCGCCGGTGTACCGAAAGAGGTCGTAGAGGAAGCTTTCCGCACAGCCTCTCACAAGTTGCCTGTCAAGGTGCGGATTGTCGCCCGAGAAGGTTTTGGTGGTGAATGAACATGGAAGCCAAGAATCTGCGCGATCTAACGATCGAAGAACTGAACGAGAAGCACAGACAGTATAAGGAAGAACTGTTCAATCTGCGTTTTCAGAACGCGATAGGGCAGCTTCAGAATACCAGCAGGATCAATGCTGTGAAGAAGACGATCGCCAGGGTGCTGACGGTTGTCCGTGAGAAACAGATGGCCGGCGAGCAGTCTGCCGGAAGGAGGTAGCCCCGAATGGAAGAGCGGAAACCTCACCGTAAGATTCGGACCGGTACGGTTGTCAGCGACAAGATGGAAAAAACCGTTGTAGTCCGGGTTACGCGGTATGACGAACACCCCCTCTACGGAAAGAGGATCATCCGGGCGAAGAAATATACCGCCCACGATGAAAACAACGAATGCAGAATCGGGGATCTTGTGACTATCGGCGAATCAAGGCCCCTGAGCAAGACCAAAAGATGGACCCTTCTCGAGATCGTGCGGCGTGCGCCCGTGTTCGACTCGGTCGAGGAGAACGGCGGGGAGGCATAGACCATGATTCAGCTGACGACTGTTCTCAATGTAGCTGACAATTCGGGTGCTAAGAAGCTTTTCTGCATCCAGGTTCTCGGCGGCAGCAAGAGAAGATTCGGAACAATCGGCGATGTGATTGTGGCCTCAGTCCGTGAAGCGATACCCAACAGCAATATCGCGAAGGGATCGGTGGTCAAGGCGGTCATCGTCAGGACAAGAAAAGAAATTCGCAGGGCAGACGGAACGTATGTCCGCTTTGACGACAACGCCGCTGTGATCATAGACAACAACGGCGACCCCAAGGGAACCCGAATCTTCGGGCCGGTGGGACGGGAACTGAGAGCGAAGAAGTATATGCGCATCCTCTCCCTCGCCCCGGAAGTTGTGTAACGGAGGACAATGGACTATGGGCAAGATGAGACTGAAAAAAGGTGACCGGGTCCGGGTCATCTCCGGAAAAGACAAGGGGAAAGAGGGGAAAATTCTCCGCTCGATTCCCGACCGGGATCTCCTGGTGATCGAAGGCATCAACATGGCGACGAAGCATGTGAAGCCTTCCCAGAAGAACCCCCAGTCCGGCATTGTGAAACAGGAAGGGCCTATTTACGCAAGCAAGGTCATGCTCGTGTGCCCCTCTTGCGGCGCTGCTACCCGCGTTGGTCGCGGCTACCTTGACAGCGGAAAAAAGGTCCGTCTGTGCAAGGCATGCGGCGAAATCGTGGACCAGGTGTAAGGAGGAGAGTGCGCCATGACCCCTCGTTTTCTCGAGAAGTATAAAAACGAAATCGCAGGCAGCCTCGCGAAGGAATTCAGCTACAAAAATGTGATGGAGATACCCCGCCTGAAGAAGATAGTGGTGAACATCGGGGCGGGCGAGGCCAAGGTCGACATCAAGTACATGGATATCGCCATGGCGGAACTGACGGCAATTACCGGACAGCGTCCTCTGCTCAAGAGGGCCAAGAAGTCCGTGGCCGGATTCAAGCTCCGCCAGGGAATGCCTGTAGCATGCACCGTCACCCTCCGGGGAGCCCGCATGTGGGAGTTCCTCGACAGGCTTATAACCCTCGCCCTTCCAAGCATCAAGGACTTCCAGGGCGTTTCGAGGCGGGGTTTCGACGGCAGGGGCAACTACAACCTTGGCCTCCGTGAGCAGCTCATTTTTCCGGAGATCAACTATGACAAGGTCATCCGCCCCCGCGGTATGAACGTGTCGATCGTAACATCCGCGAAAACGGATGAGGAAGCCCATGCTCTGCTTCGCGAGCTGGGCATGCCCTTCAACCGGTAGGAAAGGGGGATTTTGAGATGGCAAGAAAGGCAATTAAGTACAAAACAACACAGCCCCCGAAATTCGCGGTGAGAAAGTATAACAGGTGCCCGCTCTGCGGCCGTGTTCACGGATACATGAGACGATTCAACATGTGCCGGTGCTGCTTCAGAAAGCTCGCTCGCGAGGGAAAAATCCCCGGCGTAGTGAAGTCTAGCTGGTAGAAGAGTGGACTGAAGGGGGTCACGAGGAATGTATGTTACCGATCCGATAGCGGATATGCTTGCGCGCATCAGGAACGCGAACATGGTCTTCCATGAAAGCGTTGATGTGCCATCAAGCAAGATCAAGATGGAAATAGCCCGGATTCTCAAGGAAGCGGGCTATATAAAGAACTTCAAGGTTGTCAGCGACCCGAAAAAGCCCTACAGTTCCATCAGGCTTTTCCTCTCCTACGGTCCAAGCAAGGAGCGGGTCATTCAGGGGCTTCGCAGAATCAGCAAGCCCGGCAGAAGAATCTACGTCGGCCATGCCGACCTTCCAAAGGTCATGGGCGGGCTTGGAATAGCGGTTATTTCCACCTCCAAGGGCCTCAAGACGGATACGGAAGCGACGCAGCTCGGCCTGGGCGGCGAAGTTCTCTGCTATGTCTGGTAAAGTGGGGGTGCGCTAGATGTCTCGTATCGGACGAAAAATTATCCCTCTTGGCTCCGGCGTGACCATTGCGGTCAAAGACGGCGCTGTAACAGTGCAGGGGCCCAAGGGAAAGCTTTCAACTCCCACTGTTCCGGGAATAGACGTCTCCGTTGAGGATGGCCACATAGTCGTTTCCCGGCAGAACGAGCAGAAGCAGACCAAGTCCTGGCACGGAATGATGAGGGCACTCGTCGCAAACATGGTCACCGGTGTAACCACCGGCTTCAAAAAGGACCTCGAGATCGTCGGCGTGGGATACCGCGCCATGATGCAGGGTTCCAAGCTCGTTCTCAACCTGGGCTATTCCAATCCCGTGGAGTATGAAGCTCCCACGGGAATCGAAATCGCCCTCGACGGCCCCACCAAGCTTTCAGTGAAGGGAATCGACAAACAGGCGGTGGGTCAGGTTGCAGCGATCATTCGCGGATTCCGCGCTCCCGAACCCTACCAGGGCAAGGGAATCCGGTATGCCGGCGAGCGGATTATCCGCAAGGCCGGAAAAACCGGCGCCAAGTAATTCGAGGTGAAATGACATGAAGATCAAAAGCAGAAGCGTTATGCGCGAAATTCGTCATGCCAGGCTCCGGAAGCAGGTATCCGGTACCGCCGCAAAACCCAGGATGGCTGTTTTTCACAGCCTGTCCCATATTTATGTCCAGTTCATCGATGATGAAGCAGGACATACGCTTGCGGCCGCTTCCACGGTAGAGCCTTCCGTCAAGAGCGCACTTTCGGGAACGTGCAACATGGAAGCCGCAAAGGCGATCGGAAAAGTCGCCGCTGAGCGTGCTCTCGCCAAGGGCATCACGTCGGTGGTCTTCGACAGGGGCGGACACATGTTTCACGGCAAAGTAAAGGCTCTGGCGGATTCCGCCCGCGAAGCCGGCCTGAAGTTCTAAGGGGAGGCGCAGAGGATGATCAGGAAAAAAATCGATGCCAAGGGGATGGAACTTACGGAGCGCGTCGTCGCCATCAACCGTGTCAGCAAGGTTGTCAAGGGCGGAAAGCGCTTCAAGTTCAGCGTCCTCGTTGTTGTAGGAGACGGAGACCGGTATGTTGGTGTCGGGATGGGCAAGGCGAAGGAAATTTCAGAAGCGGTACGGAAGGGAATCGACAAGGCAGGAAAAAACCTTGTTGAACTGAAGAGGCTGGGCAATACCATTCCTCATCCCATAAACGGTGTCTTCGGCGCCGCCTCCGTCCTTCTCAAGCCTGCCGTACCCGGAACGGGAGTCATCGCGGGCGGAGTCGTCCGCGCCATCATGGAGCTCGGTGGAGTCAAGGACGTGGTGACGAAAGTCATCGGCCGTACCTCCAATGCCATCAACGTGGCCTGGGCAACGATGCAGGCTCTCGAAGAGATGAGGACCCCCGATGAAATTCTTCGGCTTAGGGGAAAGAAAATCCCCGAAGCTGCGGCTGAGTAGGAGGCATTCTCATGGCGAAGCTTAGAATCACTTGGAAGAGGAGTTCCATCGGCAGGCCGGAAGTCCAGAAGAGGACTGTTCGGGCCCTTGGTCTCAAAAAACTCAACCAGACAGTAGAACACGATGACACCCCCCAGATCCGCGGCATGGTCAACAAGGTCAGCCACCTGGTGGAATGTGTCGTTGTTGAGAATTAGGAGGGACACTCCATGAGCTTGCATGAACTGCGCCCCGCACCCGGTGCCAAAAGAAAGAGCAAAAGGCTCGGACAGGGTCTCGGAAGCGGGACGGGCAAAACGGCGGGAAAAGGGCACAAGGGACAGAAGGCCAGGAGCGGCGGCGGAGTCCGGCCGGGATTTGAGGGCGGACAGATGCCCATGATGCGGCGGATTCCAAAGAAGGGATTCAACAACGCGAGATTCGCGAAGGAATTCCAGATTGTCAACGTGGAATCCCTTGCCAAGCGTTTTGAAGCGGGGACAACGGTTGGGTTCGCCGAGCTGTATGCGGCGCGCCTTGTACAGAAGGACAATGTTCCCGTGAAAATACTGGCCTCGGGCGAAATCGACAAGGCGCTCACGGTACAGGCCCAGGCTTTCAGTGCCCAGGCAAAAGCGAAGATCGAAGCAGCGGGTGGGAAGGCCGAGGTGATCTAAGTGATCGATTCCTTCCGGGATGCCTTCAGACTACCTGACCTGAAAAGAAGAATCCTCTTCTCCCTCGGGGTACTGTTTATTTTCCGCCTGGGGGCCCACGTCCCGACGCCCGGGATCGACGCTGAGGCCATGTCCCGCCTCTTCGACGGAGGCGGGGTCCTCGGATTCCTCGACATATTCGCGGGCGGCGCGCTGAGGCGTTTCAGCATCTTCGCGCTCGGCGTCGCCCCCTACATCAACGCGAGCATTGTCATGCAGCTGCTCGTGGTCATTTTCCCGACTCTCGAGAAGATGCAGAAGGAAGGCGAGGACGGCAGGAAGAAGATTGTACAGTGGACTCGGTATGCCGCTGTTCTCTTCGCCCTTGTCCAGGCGGTTGGCATGACGTTCTGGCTCCGCGGGCTTGGAATCTTCAGCGGGGCACTATTCGACGGTCTCATTGTTGTCGCCACGGTCACAGCAGGTTCCATCGCTGTCATGTGGCTTGGCGAGGAGATCTCCGACCATGGCATCGGAAACGGCATTTCACTGCTCATCTTCGCAGGCATTGTTGCCCGTGTTCCTGAAGCCATAATCCAGAGCTGGAACATGATCAAGCTTGGTGAAATGAACGCTCTCATCCTGCTTATCGCCATTCTTCTCATGGTGGGCGTCATCGCCGGATGCATCGTACTGCAGGAAGGGCAGAGACGCCTCCCGGTGCAGTATGCGAAGAGAGTTGTCGGCAACAAGATCTACGGCGGACAGAGTACCTTTATTCCCCTGAAAGTGAACCAGGCAGGGGTCATCCCCATCATCTTCGCCTCTTCGGTGCTTCTGTTCCCATATTCAGTGGCAAAGTTCTTCACCGGGGACATCGCCCTCTTCTTCCAGCGCATTTTCGCCCCGGGCAGCATGATGTACACCCTGATCTATGTGGCGCTCATCATCTTCTTCAGTTATTTCTACACCGCCGTGGTTTTCAATCCCTCGGATGTGGCGAACAACATGAAGAAGTACGGAGGTTTCATACTCGGCATACGTCCGGGCAAGCCTACCTCGGATTTCATCGAGAAAGTGATGAGCCGGATCACCCTCGGCGGCGCGGTTTTCCTTGCCGGGGTTGCGCTCGTTCCAAACCTCATGACTCAGTTCATGGGAATTACCAGCTTCTACTTCGGCGGAACAGCAGTTCTCATCGTCGTCGGTGTTGCTCTCGACACAGTGCACCAGATCGAGGGGCAGCTTCTTATGCGGCATTATGAGGGGATACTCAAGCGCAAGGATAAATCCGGCGGACTACTTCGCTTTTAAGGAGAAGGACAAATGCGCATAATTCTTCTTGGTTCACCCGGGGCAGGAAAAGGAACACTCGCGGCGGAAATCGACAAGAAATACCCTGTGGCGCATATTTCCACCGGAGACATTTTTCGCGAGAACGTGAAAAACGACACTCCGCTTGGTACGAAAGCGCGGTCCTATATGGACGCGGGCAAGCTTGTTCCTGACGAAATCGTCATTGCGATGATGGAGGAAAGGCTGCGCGAGCCCGACTGTGAAAAGGGATTCATCCTCGACGGTTTTCCACGGACGGTTCCCCAGGCGAAAGCCCTGGAGAAGATCCTAGAAGAGTTGCACCTCAGCCTTGATAAAGTGGTGCTCCTCGATGTGGACGAAGAAACGGTGGTCAAGCGCCTCTCGGGGCGAAGAACCTGCCGGTCATGCGGAGCGATCTACAATGTGGATTTCAAGCCCTCTGCGAAGGGAAACCTCTGCGAAAAATGCGGCGGTGAACTTTTTCAGAGGGATGACGACAGTGAAGACGTCATACGGAAAAGGCTGAAGGTTTTTTATGACCAGACCGCGCCGGTGATATCCTATTACGAGGGGAAGCACATGTTCGTGAGGCTCCACTCGGCGCGGCACGGCCATTCACTTCTCGAAGAACTTGAGACGGCAATCGGCGGTATGGAATGATAACACTGAAAAAAGATAAGGAACTTGTTTTTATGCGGAAAGCGGGAAAGATCGTAGCCGACGTGCTCGACATGATCGGCGGGATCGTCCGCCCCGGGGTTACCACTGCCGATATCGATGAGGCGGCGGAGTCTCTCATCCGGAAAGCAGGGGCGACTCCCGCTTTCAAGGGATACCGGGTTCCCGGTATTCCCCGTCCCTTTCCCGGGGCCGTGTGCGCCTCCATCAACAAGGAAATCGTTCACGGCATTCCGAGCAGGGATCGCCGCCTCGAAGAAGGCGACATCATCAGCATAGATGTCGGTACCTGTTATGCAGGGTTTTACGGGGACGCAGCCTGTACTTTCCCCGTCGGCGAAGTGAATGCCGTGCGCCGGAAACTGCTGGATGTCACCCGCGGAAGCCTCGAACAGGCTGTTTCCGTGGCAAAAGCAGGGAATACCCTCGGCGATGTCGGATACGCCGTCGAGAGCTTTATTGCTCCTCACGGCTTCGGTCTCGTGAGAGATTATTCCGGTCACGGAATCGGCGCTCATCTGCACGAACCGCCCCAGATACCCAACTACGGACGGCCGGGACGGGGAATTACACTCAAAGCGGGAATGACTTTGGCCATCGAGCCTATGGTGATGGCCGGCGCCGAAGATGTGGAGGTCGGCCGTGACCAGTGGGTGGTCATGACGGTAGACGGCTCCGATGCCGCTCATTTCGAAAGATCGGTTCTCATACGCGATGGAGAGCCGGAAATTCTTACTCCGTGGACATGGGCCTGAATGAGCTTCCCGACGACAGCCTGTGCAGAATCGGTCAAGTTGTTCGATCCCGAAAAGGAAAAGATGCCGGCAGATGGTATGTGATCGTCGGAGTTGCACAAGACGGGCGAAGGGTAAATCTCGCGGACGGAGTGAAATTCACGCCCGCGAAACCCAAGCCAAAAAACACGATCCACCTGCAGTGCACGGGATGGTATCTTGACGAAATAGCGCACAGTATCCTGTCGGAAGGAAGAATGGACGCAGGAAGATTTCGGGCTCTTCTCTCGGGCCTTTTATCGAAATGAACAGCAGGGAGGATGAAGAAACCGCATGTCCAACAAAGACGACGTCATAGAAGTACGGGGGAAAGTAATAGAACCTCTCCCAAATGCCATGTTCCGGGTGGAACTCGACAACGGGCACAGGATTCTCGCCCATGTTTCAGGGAAAATGCGGCTTCATTTCATCCGCATTCTGCCGGGCGACAAGGTCTTGGTGGAGATATCCTCCTACGACTTGGCACGTGGCCGGATAATTTATAGATACAAATAGCGGGAGGAGCAGCTTTCCAAAAGTTTTTTTAAAAAAATGGGGCAGCCCTCCGGAAAAAGTGTTTTCTTCTGACCGATACTACTGTATAATTTAACGCTTGGAGAAAATGCGGTATTTACAGAAGCCCTGTGCAGGGCATCTGTTTTCAAGTTCTTTGCCAGAGGAGCGTGGAATTGATGAAAGTGAAACCTTCGGTTAAGCCGATGTGCGAGTTCTGCCGGGTCATCCGGCGCAAGGGTGTCGTGCGGATTATATGCAGCAGGAATCCGCGCCATAAGCAGAGACAGGGTGCAAGGAGGTAAGGCTGGCTATGGCCCGAATCGCCGGAGTTGACATACCCAGAGACAAGCGTGTAGAAATTGCGTTGACCTATATTTTCGGAATAGGCCTTCCAACATCCAAAAAGATCATCCAGGTTACCGGGGTAAACCCCGACACGAGGGTGAAAGATCTCACCGAAGAGGAGACTCAGAAACTCCGCAGGGAGATCGAGGATCACCACAAGGTGGAAGGCGACCTTCGCAGGGAAGTGTCCATGAACATCAAGCGGCTTATGGACATCGGCTGCTACAGGGGTCAGCGCCACAAGCTCGGCCTTCCCGTCCGCGGACAGAAGACCAAGACCAATGCCCGCACCCGCAAGGGACCCCGCCGTACCGTCGCGGGCAAGAAGATGGCTACGAAGTAGCCTTCTGAACCCAGGATAAACAAGGAGGCTGGATTAAGTGGCCAAGCGCACAGTCCGTAAAGGGAAACGCAAGGAAAGAAAGAATATAAGCTACGGTGTCGCTCACATTTACTCTACGTTCAACAACACGATCGTCTGTGTAAGCGACAAGGGCGGAAACATTCTCGCATGGGCTTCCGGCGGCAACGTCGGCTTCAAGGGAACGAGAAAATCAACTCCCTTCGCTGCCCAGATCGCCGCTACCCAGGTAGCCAAGGCGGTCCAGGAACATGGCGTGCAGGAGATCGACGTGGTCGTGAAGGGTCCCGGCCCCGGCCGTGAATCAGCGATCCGGTCTCTACAGGCCGCCGGGCTCCAGGTAAACATGATAAAGGACACCACCCCCATTCCTCACAACGGCTGCCGTCCTCCGAAACGGCGCAGAGTGTAGGAAAAGGTCAGTCAAGGAGGGAATCTATTTCTTATGAGCAGATATATAGGGCCTTCGTGCCATTTGTGCAAGGCTGAGGGGACAAAGCTCTTCCTGAAGGGCGACCGTTGCTATTCCGCAAAGTGCGCCATCACGAAAAAAGAGGCCGGCGCCAATACGAGAATGAAAAAAGGACGTCCCCGGACGAAGATCAGCGAATATGGCATCCGTCTTCGTGAGAAGCAGAAGCTTCGCCGGTTCTACGGCATGCACGAAGCGCAGTTCCACAGGATTTTCGAGATGGCCAACAAGATGGCCGGACAGACAGGCCACAATTTCCTGCAGCTTCTCGAGCGCAGGCTTGACA
>CAZJAR010000086.1:0-10571 GCA_964543785.1 uncultured Synergistaceae bacterium
CCTGGTGAGATGATGCCTGTAGAACACCATTGCCAGTTTCATCGGTCCGGTCTCCTTGTCTCCATGTCAGATGTGAGCAATCATATCAGATTCATCCTCCGAACACGAGGTTCGGCAGGAAGAGAACAATGGACGGGAACATCGCCAGCAGAGCCACCTCCAGCAGAATCGCCGCCACGAACGGAAGGGAGTCCCTGATATACTCCCCCGTGGGGCAGTCGAGCAGCGAACAGGTGGTGTACATGGCCACCCCCACGGGAGGTGTCATGCCTCCCATGGTGATGATGGTCATCATGAGGATGCCGAAGTGGACCGGATCCACGCCGACGGACTTCATGATCGGCAGAAAGATCGGCGTCAGCAGCAGCGTGTTCACCGTGGCCTCCATGAACATGCCCGCCACGAAGAGGAACGAGAGCACGATGAAAAGCAGCAGGCCCGGGCTGTTCGTCACGCCGAGAAGCCACTGGGCGATGGTCTGGGGCATGCGGTTGTAGACGATGGCGTAGCCGAAGATGCCCGAGCAGGTGATGATGAGCATGATGATTCCGTTGTCGCGGACTGTCTGTCGGAGCACTTCCTTCAGCGTATCCCACGTCAGCTCCCTGTAGACGAATTTTCCCACGACGAAGGCGTAGACGGCCGCGAAGGCGCCCGCCTCCGACGGCGTGAAGATGCCGAAGCGGATGCCCACGATCAGTATGAGGGGGAACAGGAGGGCGAGGAAGCTCTCCCTGAAGGCCTCCCGAAACTCGGGAAGGGTGGCCCGCGTCTCGCGGGCCCGGCCGTAGCCACGGTTCTTTGCAGTGATCCAGGAAACCCCCATCAGGATAAAGGTCATCAGAATCCCGGGAACGATCCCGCCGATGAAGAGCTTGCCGATGGACACCTCGCCGACGAAGCCGTAGAGGATGAGGCCGATGCTCGGCGGAATGGTGGCCGTAATCAGCGAGGAAAGGGCAATGACGGCGGCCGCGTATCCCTTCGAGTACCCCGCCTCGATCATGGAGGGGCCGAGAAGCCTGGATTCCATGGCGGCGTCGGCCACCGCGGAACCCGAAATGCCCCCCATGAGGGCGCTGAGAACAACGCTCACGTGGGCCAGTCCGCCGATGAGGTGTCCCGTGAGCACGTGGGCGAACGTGATGAGCCTGCTCGTGATGCCCGTTGCGTTCATCAGGTTGCCCGCAAGGACGAAAAAGGGTACGGCAAGCAGGGGGAAGGACTGCGTCGAGCTGATCATCTTCTGGACGGCGATGGTCAGCGGGATGAACTCCTCGGTGAAGACAAAGGCCAGGGCAGAGATGCCGATGGTGAAGGCGATGGGCATGCCCAGCAGCAGCAGGACCAGAAAGAGACCGCCCATCAGCAGCATGGGTTCGTCCCCCCTTCCGTTCCGCCGCTGTTCGCCCGTTCCCGGAGGAACTGGTCGATCATGGTGCGGAGCATCAGCAGGCAGCCGACGGGAACGCTCAGCGTGGCCCAGGAGTAGCTGACCTGGATGGTGTTGAAGAGGCGCTCGTAGTTATGCCAGCAGAGAATGAAGCCGTAGACGGCGATGATGCCGAGGAAGAGCATGGCGAACAGCATCAGGAGCATACGGATCCTCCTCTGCACCCCCTGGGGGAGCAGGCGTACGAGCACGTCCATGCCGATATGGCTGTTGTGGCGCATGGCCGCGTCGGCCCCGAAGAAGCAGAGCCAGCCGAAAAGGAGCTGCGCCGTGTCCACGGACCAGATCAGGGGGTAGTTGAACCAGCGGGAGAGCGCCGCCAGAAAGACCAAAACGACGATAGCGGCAAGAAAGAAGGACGCGAGCACATCGACTGTCTTTAAGAGAATCCGGTTGAGGGAAGCCATGAATACCTCCTCCGATGCGATGGATGGGCCGCTCCGTGAAGAGCGGAGCCCCGAAGCCCCCGGAGATCAAGGCTCCGGGGGCCGGGAAAACCTCTGTATGCTACTTCGCCAGAACTTCCAGGACCTGTTTCCGTGCCCCGGTGAGCCCGAGCTTCTCATAGACAGGCTCGACCGCTGCCTTGAAGGGGGCGATATCCACGTCAAGGAAAGTGACGCCCTGTCCCTTCATCATCTCCTCGTACTCGGAAAGCCTGGAGGCCGTCATCTCGGTCGCGTAGTCGCCGGCCTTCTCCGCTTCTTCAAGAAGGATTGTCTGCAGGTCCCCGGGAAGGGAGTCGAAGAATTTCTTTCCGCAGACGAGTCCTGTCATCAGCTGGAAGTGTCCCGTCTTGGAAACAACCTTTGCCACTTCGAAAAGGCTCGCGCCCACGATCGCCGGGTACTGCGCCTCGAAGGCGTCGATGACCTTCTGCTGCATTCCGGGGTAGACCTCGGCCCACGAGATGTCCACGGGTGTTGCCCCCATGGCCGCGACGCTCTCGCGCCATACTGGAGAGCCGGGGGTACGGGTGCGCACGCCGCGCATCTCCTCGGAGGTGGTGAGGGGCTTGTTCCCCATGAAATGGCGCGTTCCCTGGTACCAGTTGAAAGAGAGGGACTTGTAGCCATGCGGCTCCAGCTTCTCCGCCCAGCTCTTGAAGAGGTCGGACTTCACCAGCTTCAGGGCGCCCTTGTAATCGTCCACGATATAGGGTGCGCCGAGGATGCCGATCTCCTTGACGATATCGGCAAGACGGGCGGCGTCTGTCACCACCGCGACGTTTGCTCCCATCTTCGCCTGCTCCTGGCTGTCGTCGGTGCTGCCGAGCTGCGAGCTGGGGTAGACCTCGATGGCGAGACGTCCGTTGCTTCGCTCCGCGACCGCTTTCTGCATTTCCAGAAGACCGAGAATGATCGGATCCTTGTCGTTGAGCACGGAGCTCACCTTGAGCACGTGCGTTTTTTCAGCGAACGCCGCGCCTCCCGCCAACAGAACAGCCGCAAGAACAACAACAGAAACGCCAATACGCCGGAAAGCCTTTCCCTTCATTTTCTTCACGCTCCTTGAATGGGTTTGGTGGTACCAGGTGCCGCGGGGTCCTGGGAGACCCCATTTTTCAGAATGTAGGCCGGGAATTTCTCCCGAAGGTGTTCAGACTCGCCAAGGATTTTGTTGAGGTGCCGTGAGAGCCACCTGAGAGCGTCATCGCTGTCCCGGCGCCTGCATGCCGAGAGGATGGCCCGGTGTTCGGCGATCACGTTTCCGAAATCGAGATAATTCTGGAGGCTGAGATACCTGAGGCGTTTGTACTGGGCGCTGAAGTGGTCGATGAAGTTCCATGCCCGCGTCTTTCCGCAGGCGAGGAAGAACTGCATGTGGAAGGCGTCGTCGGAATCCACGAAGCCGTCCACATCTTTTTCGGCGATGGTCTGTTCCTGTGAGTCGAGAATGGAATCCATGCCGGAGAGAACGGTATCGTCTGCGGGTGAGAGGATAAAGAGTGAGAGAACGGTGCTTTCGACGCAGTAGCGGGTGAACCGGACTTCCTCTATCTGCTCCATGTCCACGAGGGAGACGTAGGTACCCCTCTGGGGGCGGATTTCAAGGAGCCCCTCACCCTGAAGCTTGATGAAAGCCTCCCGCACGGGGGTCTTGCTTATGTTCATCCGGCCCGCGATATCCTTTTCGCTGAGCCGCCTCCCGGGGAGGAGGCGCCAGTTGAGAATGTCCTTCTTCAGGGTCAGGTACACCTGTCGGGTGACACCGTCCTTGAGCTCGCTCATGTCGAAATAGGAGAGCATTGGCAACGTCCCTTTCTCAGAGGGTTTTTAGCCGGAAAATGCGCGCAATTGACACTAGCGCGAAGAGACGACTGATATGTTAGTATCTTAGAAGTGTCCCGTTCATTTGTCAAGATATGTCCGCCAATTTCGGAGGTCATGGCGGAAAGAGGGGGAATTTGCTATGATCTGCCCTGTTGCGCAAAAGGAAGCGGGAGCGGGGAGAAAAAATGAGGAGAAAAATTATCTGCTGGGTGCTTCTGGCCTGGGTGGCACTCGCTGCTGAAACTGTTTGGGGCCAGCCCTTCCTTGAGAGAGGAAAGGGCAGGACTGTGGCTTTAACTTTCGATGACGGCCCCCGGCCCGGGTTCGTGGAACCCCTGCTGGACATACTGAGAGAAAAGGGCGTGCGGGCCACTTTCTTCGTGGTGGGGCGCTTCGCGGCGGAACATCCCCACCTGGTCAGGGCCATGGCCGACGGCGGGCACGTGGTGGCCAACCACACCTACTACCACAACAATCTCACCGCCCTTCCCCGGGAGAACGTGTACAGGGATTGGCGGCTCTGCAGCGAGGCCATCGAGAACATCCTCGGGAAAAAACCCCGGTTCGCCAGGCCTCCCGGAGGACGGTACAATGCCTTCGTAGCGGACCAGGCCGTTGGCGAGGGGCTTCGGATCGTCCTGTGGACCAACAACCCGGGGGACTACTCGGACAGCCTCACCCCTCCCGAGCTCACCCGAAAAGTGCTGGCGAAGGCGGCCCCCGGCGACATCCTGCTGCTTCACGTGGGAGTTCGCCCCACCATTGAAGCCCTTCCCGGCATCATCGACGGCTACAGGAAAAAAGGCTATACGTTTGTTACGGTCGAGGACATCGGCCGATAGCAGTCCCTATTTCTTTTCGTTGAGCGTCTCCTCAAGTGCCTTCAGTACATCCTCCGGGGACGTTTCCCCGGTTTCCCCCGGATTTTTTTCCGCCGGCTGCGGCCGGAGAAGTGCCGGGAAAAGAGAGCCGTCCCGTTGAAGCTGAGTGAGGTTCAGTTCCGTCGCTGCCTCGCGCAGCTTCTCCGGTGCAGCGAAGAGAGCCCCCCCGTTCCATTCGCCCCAGACCCAATCCTCCGGAGTGCCTGCGAGGCGCTCTGTTCCCTGGTACCATCCCTTTTTCAGCTGTTCCTCCGTTACGGGCGACGCTGATTCGCTCAGGCTGAATTCCTCTGTTCTCACGTAGCCGTCGTCTCCCCAGAGATAGTTTCGTGAGACGAACTGGAAGGCATAGTTTTTGTATTTCAGTCTGGAAAAAAAGTCGGGCACGAGAACTCCGTGTATTTCGACGAAATGATGCCGTGCCTCGGATCTTGATCCTCTCCCGCTGTAGGTTACGAGAAGAGCGATCCCGTCCTGGGTCTCAACCCGTTCTGCCCCTGCGGCAGGGCCTTCGGGCAAAGGAACCGCTTCCGGATGTGCCGGGAAAAGAAAGGTCAGGGCCGACAGGGCAAGAACGAACAGAAGTTTTCTCATCGCATTTCCTCCATTTCCATGATCCACCCTTCAGCGGCGGGAAACAGTTCCCCAAGCCGGGGAACTGACGATTCCGCGATGCAGAGGGTGGCGCATTCCGAGCGGATCACCAGGCGGCAGAACCGCTCCTGTTCCGATGATACGGCATGGGCTCCCGGACCCTTGATGAAAACAGGGATTCCGCCGTCGGCTCGTATTTCTCCGCCGACCCTTGCTGTTTCCCAGTCGGCGAGGGCGGCGAGGTTCAGGTATTTCCCTGCCGCGAGATGGCCTGAATCCCACTCGCTCTTTCGCATGGCAACGGAAGCCGTCCGTGCGAGGCTCTCAAGGGTCCCAATGTCCATGGTGTCTGTTCCGGCGAGAGAGGAGGAAACGCCTACGAAGGCGGTCATCCTGTCGCCGTCCCATAAGGGGAATATCCTGTCCATTCCGTCAAGCCCTTCAACAGAGGCAAGGGCGGGTACTTCCATGAAGGCGAAGATTCTCTTCCCCTCTTCCGGCGAAAAGGACCCTGGGCGGTCTCCTTCGAGGAGTCCCACGGGAAAACCGGCAAAGGTCCCCTTCTTTTCAAGTACGCCGTCGTTTTTCGAGGCAAGGTGCACATATCCTCCGGCGGCAGGCTGCCAGACCACGATGAGGGAACGGGGAGCCTGGGCCATTTCTGAAAAGATGTCCAGGATCTGGAGGAGAAGATCCTCCCTTGAGGACTGCTCCATGAACCTCATGGCCGCCTCGTGGAGGGCGTTGAGCAGGAAGGCCCGTCGGGAGAGCTCCGAAATGTTTTTTTCCCTCTCTTCCCTGAGTCCAGTCAGGGAAAGGGCCTTGGAGGCCACGTTCCCGAGAAGTTCCATGAAGTTAAAAGCCTCCTCTCCGGGGGTTTCCTCCCATTTGAGGAAGCAGAAGAGGCGGAAGGCTCCCCCGGGAATGGGGAGAACGGCCGACCAGTCTTCGGCGAGGGAGTCGAAGACGCTGTGGCCGAGGAGTTCACGCTGTGCCTCCTCAACCCTTATGGGGACTGGTGAGAGTATGTCACGGGCGAATATCCCCTTCCGCGGCGGCAGAAGCATCTCCTCCCCTTCAAGGAGCGAGAGGGTTTCACCGTCGTCGAGGATCAGTGAAAAACGGTTCGGGAAGAGGCTCTCATTTACCACGTCATGGAGGAAAGCCGCGAAGTAATGTATCCCCATGGGCTCGAAGACAGAGGCGAGGGTATTCTTCGTGGCCAGGACCATGTAGGCCAGCCGTGAAAGCCGCTCCTCCACGCCGGCAGTTTTCTGGTGGAGCTGCCAGAGGTTGATGAGCCCGGCAAAGGCAGGCATTTCTTCCATCAGCTCCTGGGAAGGCTCCTCCCCCAGGAGGACGTAGAAGCACCATCCCGTCCCCCGCAGCCGCACGGCCCAGGACCACTCGCCGGCAAGGGGGGCCGAAAGAACCTCGAAAGGTGTCCTGAGAGGAGGGGACGGAAAGACGGAGCCGAGAGAATTCGCGGCGTCTTCGAGGAAGAGGCTCTCCATCGGAGTCCCGAAGGCGTCAAGCACCGCCAGGTCGCTGCCTTCCGGACGGACGATCAATCCTCTCGAAATCCGTTCCGACAGGTATTCCGAAAGAAGGACCAGTATACCCCCGTCCAGGAGAAAATTCGTCTTTTCATAAAGGTCTTTCATGGCTGTTCAACGTCCCTTCATAAAGGGTAGGAATAGTACTTTCCTTTTCCTATAGCGGAAATACTGCATCAATGGTATCGTAAAGGAGAAAAAGACGCCACTACAAATTGATTGCGGCAGCGGGGACGTTGTCCGGGTCTGCGGGGTGTTCGCCAGTGTTTGGAAAAGACCGAAAAAGGAAACCGGGGCCCGTCCCCCCTCCGGGTGAGGAAAAACGGCGTTTTTTTCGTGTGGAATGCGTACTTCGGACTGAATTCCGGCTCAGGGACCACCAGTCCTGGGTGCCTGCGGAAGTGCTGGATCTCAGCGTGGCGGGAATGAAGGTCCGGTTCGATCCCCTCTTCAGGGGAAAAACCCTTCCCCCGGAACGTTTCGAGTGGGCGGACAGCACCTTCCGCTTTCGGCTCGGCGGAGGTTTCTTTCAAATCGGAGGCTGCTTTCTCCGGGTCTACATGAGAGAGCCGGGCCGCTTCATCGCCGGCGTCGAGTTCACGGACCCGTCGCCGGAGCAGCAGTTCAGGCTTGTGGAACTGTACGGGGTTTTCCGGAGAAGAACTCCGAAAATCCCGTGAACTGGTTGGAGTACATCATGTGCGAATGCGTGAACGCATATCGCGAAGGGAGAGGAAGAAAAGGATGAATACCGTTAAAGGAAGAATTCTTGTTTCTTTTCTCACGCTGGGCCTCCTGCTGCTCGGAGGAGTGAGCTTCGTCGCGCTTCATCAGTCGGAGCAGGGAATTCTGAAGCTCGCTGAACAGGAGGGAGTCGCCATTACGGGGACGCTCACCGAAGGGTTCGACCAGTATCTCACGGCCCGGGCCGCCTTTCTGGAGGCGGCGGCAAAGCACGGAGAGATGAAAAGCGGCGACCTCGGGCGGCAGAAGGCCTTTCTTTCAACGCTCGATGCTTCGAAGCTCCAGATCCAGGCTTACTTCCTCATCGATATGGATGGAAACGGCCATTACCTCGACGGAAAGGTCAACAAGCTGGGCGACAGGGAATATTACAAGCGTGCCCGGGACTCGAAAGCCACGGTGGTCGGACAGCCTGTTCTCTCTCGGGCCACGGGGGAGATGGTGGTCATCATCGCCTCGCCGGTTCTCGACGGCCAGGGGAACGTAAGCTCCGTCCTCTGCGGGCGCATCACGGCCAACACCCTCGTCGACCTCGCTTCTGCCCAGAAGTGGGGGGAAACGGGCTATTCCGTGGTGACCGATTCCACGGGACTGCTGGTGGTTCACCCGGAAAAGGAATATGTCGGGGCAGTGAACGCCTCCGTTCCGGGAAAGGAACTTCCTGAAGGCTTCACCACTGCGGTTCGGCGGGCCCTCGGCGGAGAGTCCGGAGTTGTCCGCTTCGCCATGGAGGGGATCGAACGGGTGACCTCCTTCGCGCGGATTCCATCCACGGGGTGGGCGGTGCTCATGGTCTCTCCGGTGTCAGAATTCCTTGCCCCGGTGCAGAACATGCGGAAAATCATCCTCCTTGCCCTCGTGGCAGCCGTGGTCCTCATGGTGGGTGTCTCCATCCTGATAGCGGGAAGCGTCTCCAAACCCCTCGCCGGAGTGGTTGAAAAGATGAACAGCCTCGCAGGGGGGGATTTCAGCTCACGATTCTCCTACGATTCGAGCCTCAGTGAAATCCAGACCCTGGAGAAATCCTTCAACGGAATGATTGACTCCGTGGCCGGTTTTGCGGGTGGAGTCATCTCTGCCTCCACGTCTCTTCTCTCCCGGGCGGAGGACCTGAGCGCCGCGTCCGAGCAGAGCAGCGCCTCCGTGCATGAAGTGATCGGTCTTGTAGGAAAGGTCGCCAAGAACACCCACGATACGTCGAGCGCCATCGAAGAGGCCAACGCCGGTGTGGAGGAAGTGGCGAGCGCATCCCAGGCAGGAGCGAAGGCCGCCGCCGAATCGGGCGAGCAGGCCCAGGAGATCTCCATGGCGGCGGAAAAAGGCGGCAAGGCCCTGGAGGAGATGTCCTCCCTCATAGAAAAAGTATCAGGGTCGGGAGACCAGGTGAGTGCTGCAGTCGGGTCGCTGGCTGCCTCCGTTTCCGGTATTACCGGCTTTGTCAACACCATCACCCAGATAGCCGACCAGACGAACCTTCTGGCGCTGAACGCGGCCATCGAGGCAGCCCGGGCCGGCGAGGCCGGCAGGGGATTCGCGGTGGTGGCGGAGGAAGTGCGGAAGCTCGCGGAGGAATCGAACCGCGCGGCCTCCGAGGTAGGGAAGGTCATCGGTGAGATCTCGGGCAAGACGGAGAAGGCCCTGTCCGACCAGAAAGGAAGCGCGGAGCAGATAAAGCAGCTCGTGGTCCGGGCTCAGGAGACGAAGTCGGTGATAGACAACGTCATTCTGAAGGTGGGTTCCATCACGGAGAACGTGCAGTCCATAGCGGCGACCATGCAGGAGCAGTCTGCGAGCGCGGAGGAGATGACGGCGGGCATGGACCACGTGGCCCGTGCCGGGTCCGAAATAGGCGAACAGGTGGAAAACATCAACCGCTCCATGGAGGAGCAGGGGCGGGTGACGGAATCCATCGCCAAGTCCGCCGAAGAGCTTGTGATGCTCTCGGAGGAAATGCAGAAGTCCGTTGCCCGCTTCAAAATTGCCGGCGAATCTTCGGGGCTTGTTCCCCGTTAGGGGAGAGTGTACAATTTTTCGGGAAAGAAATCACTTTTCCCAAAATCGTACAAAGGAGATGGAGCCGTGAAACTGAACCGTCTGGGTGCAAGAATTCTTGTAGTGGTTATTTCGCTTCTCGTTCTTTCGGTGGGAGGTATAGGGTTCTACTCCATGAACGCAGGAAGCAGCGGCCTCAACGCCGTGGTGGAAGATTACGAGATTTCTCTGGCCAACGGTCTCGCCCATGAGCTGAATGCCACTTTCAGCAGTTTCGAGGGCATGCTCCAGGCCCTCTCAGCCCTTGTGACCACCAGGTTTACTCCCCAGATGCTCAATCCGGATGTGGGAGAAGTGGTGGTCAACCAGTTCGGGGCCCAGAACGGCAAGTTCATCAACGACCTGGGGATACAGTCATCGGATGCCCGGAGTCTCTTCATCGTTTTCAACCCCGAGCTTTTCGGCACGAAGAATGTTTTCATGGTGGGTTTCAAGAGATCTGACGAAAAAGCCCTCTACATGTTCATGGACTCCGTCGGCCTGACTCCGGAGGAGCTCATCGACAGAAAGAATCCAGCCGCAGCATGGTTCTGGACTCCCCTCGACACGGGCGGTGAATACTGGGGAGACCTGAGAAAGTCCGAAGAAGGTTTTGACGAAGTGCTGTACACCATGCCGGTGAAGATGGGCAGCCAGACTGCCGCAGTGGTGGGTATCTCCTTTGACTTCTCCTTTGTCAGGGAGACGCTGTCGGCGGCAAAGGTCTATGATACGGGGTACGTTTTCCTGATGAACAGGGGGCTCAGGTTTCTCCATCATCCCACCCTGAAGTTTGACGGCCCCACGATCCGGGAGGTGTCCGGCGGTTCCCTTGCCCCCTTTGCCGACCAGTTCCTCGCGCAGAAGAGCGGGCGTTTCTCCTATACCTATGAAGGCCAGGAGAAGACCATGGCCTTCCAGAGCCTGGCCAACGGGTACATCGTTTCCGCAGCGGCTTCCACGTCGGAATCCCTCGCTGCGGAGGGGGCCATGCGCCGGGCGGTCTACATCGGCATAGCGGCTGTCCTGGTGGTGGCAT
>CAZJAR010000087.1:0-10349 GCA_964543785.1 uncultured Synergistaceae bacterium
CGACATCATGAAAATCTACCTGCGGGTGGAGAATGACGTCATTACGGATATCAGGTTCAAGACCTTCGGCTGTGCTTCGGCCATAGCGTCGTCGAGCATGGCAACGGAACTGGTGAAGGGCAAAACCGTGGAGGAGGCCTGGAACCTCACCAACAGGGCGGTGGCTGAAGCCCTCGACGGACTGCCTCCTGTGAAGATGCACTGTTCCGTTCTCGCTGAGGAGGCCATCCACGCTGCCATAAACAACTACAGGAGAAACATGGGCCTTCCCGTATGGGAAGAGGAGAGCCACGACGAACTGGTGGACCATCACGCCCATCACCACGGCTGATCCGTGGACCGCACGTCACTGATCCGGTGTCCATGGCCGGGCTCAGATCCCCTGTACGTGGCCTACCATGACGAGGAGTGGGGGACGCCCGTCCGGGATGACGGGAAGCTGTTCGAATTCCTTCTTCTCGAGGGTGCCCAGGCGGGGCTCTCCTGGATCACCATTCTCCGGAGACGGGAGGAGTACAGAAGGGCTTTTGACGGGTTCGCCCCGGAGAAAATCGCCCGGTACGACGAGCGAAGGATAGAAGCCCTTCTCGGGGATTCCGGGATCATCCGGAACAGGAGAAAGATCGAGGGGGCTGTGAAAAATGCCCGCTCCTACCTCCGCCTTCGGGAGTCCGGCCGGTCCCTTTCATCCTTTCTTTGGGGATTCGTGGACGGAGAACCGGTGGTCAACCGGTGGAAAAGCCTTGAGGAAATTCCCGCAGTCACCCCATTGGCGGAAAAGATCAGCAAGGCCATGAAGCGGGAGGGTTTTGTGTTTTTCGGGCCCGTTATAGCCTATGCCCACATGCAGGCCACGGGAGTTGTGAACGACCATCTTGTCTCCTGCTTCCGGCACCCGGACGCAGGAAAACAGTAAGACACGGGAGACCCGCTGCCGGCGGGGCTCCCGTGTAATTCTCTAGCGGAGTCCTTCGAAGGGACCTCTCCACCGCATTTCAGACGGTGAAAAGGACGCAGGTTCAGGAGCCTCAACTTTTCTGCCGGCAGAAAAACCCTCGAAGGGTCCCCTCCAGCTTGCTGAAAACATGCCGGTGAGGTGCCGCCCATCCCGTCGGTAAAACTCGCAGTGTCCTTCCGCTTCCATAGTGCTGGCTTGCTTCTTTTCCATTTTCCGCATCTCCCTTCAGAAATTAAAAAGATAATGACAGGCCGAAAACCGGCAACAAAAAACCGGGGATCGCTTGTGGAAGCGGTCCCCGGTTCCGGTGTCTGGTGTACGGCTTATGTGCCGAACCCACCGGAAGGGGGACCGCCAATAATGAGAAGTACGAGGACGAGGAGCAGAACAAGGGAAGAACGGGAAGCTCTCATTGTGTATCCTCCTTTCCGGCGAAATGCCTGTCTGAATATTGTAGAGGATGGTACCTTCTTTCCCGCGGACTGTCAAGGTTGGCAATGACAGACTTTTCACTTCAATTTAATTCCCTGGGCTGGGGAATTGGGAGCTGGCGGTGCCCTTTCTTCTTTTTGCGGAAGGAGTATAATTTCCATTCGTCGGGGGCGCGAGCTCCCTTTCATACCTTCAAAGAGCCATCCGGCGCGGGAGGCGGACTTCCATGGAGAACAGTGCTTTTGTTTACGTTGTCTTCACTCTTGTCTATCTCGGAATGATCTTTGGACGTCTGCCCAGGCTGGCCCTGGACAGGACGGGCATCGTGGTGCTCGGGGCTATCGCGCTTATCGCATCTGGCCATGCGTCCCTCGAGGGGGGACGATCGGGCATCGATGTCTCTGCCATCCTGCTTCTTTTCGGCTTCATGGTGATTTCCGCCCAGTTCCGGCTCGGGGGATTCTATTCAGAGATATCCCGGCGCATAGCCGCTCTTCCCTTTCCCCCTGCAGCCCTTCTCGGAACGGTCATCCTTTTTTCGGGGCTTTTGTCAGCCCTTCTCACAAACGACGTGGTCTGTCTTGCCGTGACGCCGGTCCTTGGGCAGGGATGCATTCGCCGGGGCCTCAATCCGCTTCCTTTTTTTCTCGCCCTTGCCTGCGCAGCCAACATTGGCTCCGCCCTCACCCTGATCGGGAACCCCCAGAACATGCTCATCGGACAGTTTCTCGGTCTTTCCTTCGGAGGCTACCTTGTCTTTGCAGTCCTGCCGGTGGCTCTTTCTCTGCTCTTCCTTTGGGCCATCGTCCTGGCGCTCTTCAGGGGAAGGTTCCTTCTGGCCGTTTCCGTGAAGGATGAACCTGAAAGGCCATTCAACGCCTGGCAGACAGCGAAGGGAGGAATAGTCCTCGGAACGGTGATCACACTCTTTCTGTTCACCTCCCTTCCCCGGGATCTAGTGGCTCTTGGGGCTGCGGGGGTTTTGCTGTTGAGCCGCACCATGGCATCCAGACGGACCCTGGACACCGTGGACTGGCAGCTGCTGGCCCTGTTCCTTGGGCTGTTCGTGGTGAACGGTGCCTTCGAAGCGGCGGGAGGCCTGGAAATGATCGAAGGAAGTCTTTCCAGCCTCGGAGTGTCACTTTCTTCAGCGCCCTGGCTCTACGGCGTGACCACATTCCTGTCGAACCTGGTGTCCAATGTGCCGGCGGTCATGCTCCTCCTGCCCATGGTCAGGGACATTCCCGGAGCAGGGTATATCCTGGCCGTTTCCAGTACCTTCGCAGGGAACCTTCTTATCGTGGGGAGCATCGCCAACATCATTGTTGCCGGTGAGGCGGAGCGCATGGGGTTGCCTTTTGGCTGGAAGGAGCACGCCCGGGTGGGCGTGCCTGTCACTCTGGCAAGCCTCGCTGCAGGGCTGGCCAGCATGGCCTTTATGTAGATTGGCCTTTCTTCGGCGCGCTCCAGGAGAAGGAGATGACCTTCTTCGGGCAGACATCAACGCAGGCGCCGCAGGATATGCATTCAGGGGAGAACATGCTTCCGCGCCGCACCATGGAGTTCACATCGAGGCTCATGGGGCAGTTTTTCGTGCAGAGCCTGCAGTCGATGCACTTTTCGCTCTCCGCCTCGAGATGCAGCTGGGGCGTTCCGGCAAGCCGGCCGGCCAATCTCCCCGCTGTCATGAAGGGGGAAAGCAGGCACCCGTAGTGGCAGAAAGGGCGCCTTCCGGCGGCTATGGAAAAGACGACCATCCCACCCATGGCCACGTAAAACATGAGATACGACACCGGGGTGGCCAGGGAAAGTCCTCCTTCGATGCCGAAGAGAGGCTGCACGGAAAGGATTCCGCCCGCCTTCGCGAAGAAAGCGACCAGGGCGGCAAGCCAGGCTGCGGCGATGCCGTACTTGATCAGGTCCAGCCAGCCTCCGGGGACTCTCCTGTCGTTGGCCGGGAACAGGATCTCCTGTACTGCCCCGCCCGGGCAGATCCAGCCGCAGAAGACCCTTCCGGCGAAAAAGGCGAGCACCGCCGACAGAACCACGAAGATCAGGCTCGATGTCACGATCCCCTTCGCCGCCCCCTGCAGGGTCAGCAGGGGAGAGAGGTAAAACATGGTTACCGGGAGAGAGAGCACTGCGAGGGCCATGAGAGCCTTCCGCCAATTTTGTCGCTTCATGATTGAGCCTCCTTTTTTACGAATTATACCATCACATACCCAAGCGGGGTATGATGGTTCGAAAAATGATCCTCCCATTTCTCATGAAGAGTGTTTGTTTTTATGTATTGCCGCAGGACAAAAAAGGTGCTGTCTTTTTCTGTTTTTTTTCTTGCACCCATGGTCTTTTTCCGCCGATGGCGTAAAATAAGACTACATTTCCCGTACCGGGGAGGGAGGATATTTCTCGATGGAGCATGTATCCGCTATCATAACCCGCTTTATCCGGCAGAATATGGAAGAGAGAAGCCTTATGCTCTTTTTTACAGATGACGATAAGCTTCTTGCCATGGATGACACCTACGAGACCCACTTCAAGTTCGACCTTGTTTTTTCTGACAACGACTTCAGTTGCCAGATTCTCTCAAGGGGAGAGAAGGGGTTGCATGTCCGCCAGAGGTTCAATATTTCGTGGACCAATGCGAAGGGCATCAGGGAATTTATGGACTATGTCCGGAGTTTGTAGGAAGGTCTTCATGACCAGCCTCCTGCTTCTGATGGCGGCAGTTTTCATCCCGGCCTTGGCCCGGGATGCTCTTGCGGCAGTCACCGACAGGGTGGAGAAGTCCGAGGAGGAATGGAAAGTCCTCCTTACCCCTGAACAGTTCCATGTGGCGCGACAGAAGGGAACTGAACCTCCCTTCACGGGGAAATACTGGGATTTCCATGAAGAGGGCACCTATGCCTGCGTGTGCTGCGGCGCTGAACTTTTCTCCTCCCGGGACAAGTTCGATTCCGGATCCGGATGGCCCAGTTTTACGGCTGTTCTGGAACACGCTCCCATAGCCGAGAAAAGGGATTTTTCCTACGGTATGGTCCGAACCGAAGTCCTGTGCGCCCGATGCGACGCCCACCTGGGGCACCTGTTCAGCGACGGACCGCCGCCCACGGGGATGCGGTACTGCATCAATTCGGCCTCTCTCAGGTTTATCCCCTATTCCAGGTAAAACTTTTTTTCAGGAAAGGATGCTCGGTACTCTATGGATATTCTTCTTCAGGGATACACTCGGTTTTTCGAACGGGCGGACAGGAAGGCTTACTGCGGCCTGAGTGCGGGACAATCGCCCCATTCGCTCGTCATAACATGCTCCGACAGCAGGATTATTCCGGAGGATATTTTTGACGCCCGCCCGGGGGAACTTTTCGTTCTCAGGAATGTGGGCAACCTTGCCAGAACGGATGATCCTTCTGTAGCCGCTGCCCTTGATTACGCTCTCCTTCATCTTGGCGTCAGAAACGTGGTAGTGCTGGCCCACACGGACTGCGGCGCGGTCAAGGCGTCCAGGGAACCGGAGCATCTCGACACGGAAGGGCTTCGCCTGTGGCTTGGGGAAGAGCATTTCGACGGGACCTGCGTGGAGGAAGCCGCCAGAGCAGCCGGGGTAAGGCAGCTTGACCGCATCCGGAAATACCCCCTCTTCAGGAAGCTCGAGGGGGAGGGAAAGACGTCAGCCTCACTGTGTTTCTTTACTATCGGGACCTGCAGCCTTGAAATCTATCTCAACGGCCAGTGGGTCGCTCCCGGAACGATCTCGGCGATCTGCAAGTAGCTCGTTCATGCTGCCCATGCGGTAGCCTGCGAGATCCACGGTAACCCAGACAAACCCGAGGGCGGTGAGGGAAGCGGCAATCCTCGCCGCCCTTTCCGCTGAGGCGAGCAGGGGCAGGACGTCCGGTTCAGCCTCTATTCTGGCGAGGGAGCCGTGATGCCGTACCCTGACCTGGACATTGGGGGGGCAGAAGGATCTGACGATTTCCTCCGCCTGTTCGACCTGGCGGAGCGCCTCGGCAGTGATGGGGGTGCCGTAGGCGATCCTGCTCGCAAGGCATGCCGCCGCCGGCTTCTCCCATGACGGAAGATTCCATTTCTTCGAAAGCTCCCGTATGTCCGCCTTGGAAAACCCCGACTCGAGAAGGGGGCTCCGTACTCTGTCAAGTTCCCCCACCGCTCTCATCCCGGGCCGGTAATCCTTCAGGTCGTCCGTATTCGATCCCTCGACGACCCAGGAAATATCCTGTTCTCCGGCCCATCGGCAGAGCAGCTCGAAACGGAATTTCTTGCAGTAATAGCACCGCTCGTTGTCGTTTCTGACGAACTCCGGGCAGTCGAGTTCCGAGACGGGCAGGACCACGTGCCGGATGCCGATAAGGTCTGCAAATCGCGCAGCATCTTCCAGTTCCCATGCGGGAAGGGTTGGCGAGACGGCAGTGACGGCTACGGCGTTGTCTCCAAGAGCCCTGGCGGCGGCGGCGGCGAGGAGGGTGCTGTCCGCTCCTCCTGAAAAAGCCACAGCGGCCTTCTTCATGCCCCTCAGAAGAGCAAGCAGTTTTCCGGTCCTGTTTTCATCCAGATGCGCCACGATTTCATCCTCCCTTGTGACTGTCTCCTTTTTTACCTATACTACATGAGAAAGGACTTCAATCCAATCCGTTCCGGAGGAGAAAATGGAAATACACCCTTCCTCAAACTTTTCATCTCCAGTGCTGTCTCTTGGTCCACGGTCTGTGGTGGTCCTGATGAGCGGCGGCGTGGACAGTTCTGTCACGGCCTGGCTTCTGAAGAAAGAGGGATGGCACGTTATGGGGCTCACCATGAGAATACCCGGCCGGGACGACCTGCCTGATTCCAGGAACTGCTGCGGCCAGGATGCTGCCTCTGTGGCACACGCTCTCTCCATCCCCCACTACATGGCTGATCTGAAAGATGAATTTCGGGAATCGGTCATCTCTCCCTTCGTGGAAAGCTATCTCTCTGGAGAGACACCGAATCCATGCGCCGACTGCAACGCGAATCTGAAGTTCGGGAGCCTCTGGGATGCCGTGGAGGAAGCCATCGGTCCGGTCGCACTGGCCACGGGCCACTACGCCCGCATTCTCCGCCGGGGTGATGAGTGCGCCCTTGCGAGAGGGGCTGATTTGTCCAAGGATCAGAGCTATTTCCTCTATGGAATCCGCAGGGAACGGCTTCCGAACCTTCTTCTCCCCCTCGGGGACCGGAGCAAGGAGAGGGTCAGGGAACTTGCACGGGAGGCACAGCTTGCCGTGGCGGAAAAAAAGGAAAGCATGGAAATCTGCTTCGCCGGCGAGGGCGACTACCGGCGCATCATCGGCGACTGTTCCTCCCGGCCCGGCCTTATCGTGAACGAGAAGGGCGCTCCCCTGGGCACCCACGACGGAGTGTCCAACTTCACCGTGGGGCAGAGGAAAGGGCTCGGTATATCCTCCCGGGAAGGATTGTACGTGCTGAGGATAGATGGCGGAAAGAACCTGGTGGTGGTGGGGCCCAGAGAGAGGGCTTTCCGCAGGATGGTCAGGGCGGAGGAGACGAACGTCCTTCTTCCGGACCTGCTCGTTCCCGGCGCGGCCCTTTTCGGAAAGACCAGGTCACGGGGAGAGCCTCTGCCCCTCACCGTTCTGGAATGCGGAGGCGGCGAACTGCTTGTCCGGTTCGCGGAGCCTCATTTCGCACCGGCGCCCGGACAGAGACTCGTGGTGTACGATAAGGAAGGACGGGTGGCCGGAGGAGGCGTCATCCGCCACCGGAAGGAGGAGGAAGAATGGACAGCGTGATTTCCCGGCGTCTCGCCGATCTTTACGAAACAGGACAAGCTGCGGTTCTGTGCATTGTGGTGGAGGAATCAGGCTCCACACCGAGAAGCACCGGTTCATCCATGATCGTCTTCCCCGGAGGGGAAATTGAAGGAACCGTGGGCGGAGGCGTCACGGAACACAGGGTGATAGAAAAGGCCCTGGAGCTCCTGAAACAAGGGACCGGTTCCCTGGTGTACAGGGAAACTCTGTCCGCCACGGAGGCCGCTCTCGAAGGCGCGGCCTGCGGCGGTTCCATGGGGGTCTACCTCGAAGTGATCGGCAGACGGAGAGAACTCGTGATCTTCGGCGGCGGCCACGTCGGAAAAGCCATCGCGAGGCTCGGCGACATGACGGGATTTGCCGTTACCGTATGGGACGAACGCGAGGAATTCGCAAATCCTGCGCATATTCCCTGGGGGAAAACCCTGTGCTGTTCCCTGGATGACCTTCCCGGAAAGATGCCCCGCTTTCACGGGGACACCTATGCAATCATCGTGACCAGGGGCCATGTCCTGGACGCCGACGTGGTGAAGCTCCTTGAGGGCAGGGAAGCGGCCTACATGGGCATGATCGGGTCACAGAGGAAGATCGCCTTTGTTCGGGAGCGGCTTCTCGGCCAGGGGGTATCCCCGGAATTCCTGGACGGGATTTACCAGCCCGTGGGTCTTCCCATCGGTGCTGAGACCCCCGAAGAGATAGCAGTCTCCGTCCTGGCGGAAATCGTCGCTGTCGCAAGGGGAGGCGATGTGCAGGCCCTCCGGAACGCAGGAGCAATGAAAAACGGAAAAAATCACAGCAAATGAAAGAAAAAGCTGAAAAACGGACCATTATTCCTCTCCGGTGCGTTTGAGATGATGGAAGAAAAGGGTACAATATAAAGGTCAGCATTGGTTAGATATTTGGGAAGGCAGGTGGGGACATGGCCGTCTCGTACAAGGACTACTACGAAATACTCGGCGTCAGCAGGACGGCTTCCCAGGAGGAAATACGGAAGGCTTTCAGGAAGCTGGCGAAGGAATACCATCCCGATGTCAACAGGGAAGCCGGCTCCGGGGAAAAATACAGGGAAATAAACGAAGCCTACGAGGTCCTGAAGGATCCTGAAAAGCGGAAGAAATACGATACCCTCGGTGCGGACTGGAGCCAGGGTCAGGATTTCACTCCCCCCCCGGGATGGGGCGGCGGAGTGCACATGGATTTCGGCGGAGACGCAGGCGGCTTCAGTGATTTTTTCCGGACCATCTTCGGCGGCTTTTCCGGGGGAGCCCGCTCCGCCTCCATGGAGGACATGTTCTTCGGCGGCGGAACGGGCCGGGGCCGGGACCAGGAGATGGTCCTCCAGCTTTCTCTCGAGGATATCCTGAAGGGCGGCACGAAGACTGTCTCCTTCGAAAGAAGCGAGCCGGGATCGGACGGAAGGCTGCGGAAAACCAGGAAAACGGTGAATGTGAACCTCCCGTCCGGAGTTACGGACGGCTCGAGAATCCGGTTGAAGGGACAGGGCAGCGGAGGCGGGGATCTCTTCCTTGTTCTCCGGATAGCCCCCAATCCCAGGTTCACCGTGGAGGGGCACGACATTTCCACTACCCTGAAAGTGTCCCCGTGGGAGGCGGCCCTCGGCGCGAGCCTTCCCGTGGATACCCCCTCCGGTTCCGTCACCATGAAGCTGCCCGGCGGAACCCAGGCGGGCAGAAAGCTCCGCCTCAAGGGGAAGGGGCTTGCCCGGAGGAAGGGGGCTCTTCCCGGGGATCTTCTCGTCCGCGTGGAGATTGTGATCCCGGAGAAGCTGACGGACAGGGAGCGGGAACTGCTGGAAGCCCTGGCGAATGAATCCCTGTTCAATCCGCGGGGCTAAGAAGAAGTGACGAAGGGCCGGGGCGCTGCTCCGGCCCTTTTTCTATGGCCTCTACCACCACCCACGAGGATGCAGTCATTCCCCTCGAATCAACGAGGGATACTGTATGGCGTCCCTTCTTCAGGATCCAGAAGAGGGGCGTGCTTCCCTCCTGTTTCCCGGCAAAGGATCCTCCCACGAACCAGAACACCGGCGGGACCGCTCCCTCCGCTTTGAGGGCCGCTTTCTGCTCTCCCCCGAGAGGAGTAAGAAAATAGCGGGACCCCGGAAGAGGGGAGACGATGGAAACGGTCCTGCCGGGATCGAATTCCAGGGAGCGGCGGAGGGCGAACTCCTCGAGCTCCGAGGGCCATCGCACTGCCGGAGCACCATTCCGGATGACGTGCAGGGTGCAGGGCGTGGTGGACGAAATGCCGGCAATTGCGAATTCCGTCCGGGTTGAGGGGCAAACGGGAGACGGAGGGGCCCCGGACAGGGTACAGACGGTTCGGGATTCCACTCCGGGGGGTGGCTCGTACCAGTCCGTCGCGGGAAGGGTCCTGAGAACCTCCACCATGGCCGGCGCAGCGGCGGAGAGCCCCACGAGTTCAGGGTGGGGTGCCCCTGACGGGTCACCCATCCAGACCACCACCGTATGCCGGGGGTTGTAGGCCGCCGTCCAGGCGTCCCGGTATCCGTAGGACGTACCCGTCTTGAAGGCGAACCAGTCTCTCCGGTGCTCGATACGCCTGCCGTGGACGGGGAGAAGTCGTCCGGTGTCCTTCAGGATGTCCGCCACGAGAAAGGAAGCGGCCTCAGGAACGATTCTCCGTTCCGGGAGACCCTCCCCGGCCAGAAAGCGGGGCCGGCGGTGTGTGCCGAGGGTTGCGAGGACACCGTAGCCCTCCGCCATCTGGAGGAGGGTGACCTCGCACCCCCCGAGGATGAGGGAATCTCCGTAATGGCCTGTGGGGCGGTCGAGGGAGCGGAAGCCCGCATTCCGCAGCAGGTCGAGCACCAGTTCCGGTCCTGCCGCCCGGAACACACGCACGGCGGGGACGTTGAGGGAATCGGCCAGGGCGGTCCGTACTGTGACCGGGCCCCGGTAGGTCAGGTCGAAATTTCTCGGGGCCTGGCCGGAGAAGGCGAGGGGAGTGTCTGCGAGGAGGCTTGACGGGGTGAGAATGCCCCGGTCGAAGGCGGCGAGATAGGCGAAGGGCTTCAGGGCGGAACCTGGGGACCTTGGGCTCCTGGCGCAGTCCACCCAGCTTCCCGGCAGGCCGCTTCCAAGCCTTCCGTTCCCCGAGTAGGC
>CAZJAR010000088.1:0-10227 GCA_964543785.1 uncultured Synergistaceae bacterium
AGGTTGTACCACGCCAGGGGGTAGACGGGTCGGAGCTTCACGGCCCGCCGGAAGGCCCCGGCTGCCTTTTCCTGGTTCTGCAGCCCGGCGTGGCAGACCCCTTCGGAATAATGGATTTCAGGAATGTCCTGCCGGATGTCCCGGGCCTGCTCGAACTGTGGAAGGGCGTTCCCGTACTGCTTCAGCGAAGCATAGACCGCTCCGAGCTTCAGCCGGGGTTCCAGGGAACGGGGGGACAGGTCCGCGGCGTGCTTGAGGGATTCGATCGCCCGGTCGTTTTTTCCGAGGGCGGCATAAAGATCTCCGAGATTGTAGTGGGGTACCCAGTATTTCCCGTCTGTTTCAGCGGCTTTCCGGAAAGCCGCCTCGGCTTCGTCGAACCGCTCCAGCTCCCTGCAGGCGATGCCGAGGCCGTTCCATGCGGGGGCGTATGACGGCCTGAGTTCCGTGGTTCTCCTGTAGGATACGGACGCCTCCCCGAACCTTTTCAGGCCGGACAGGGCAACACCGAGGTTGAAATGGGCCTCCGGATAATCCTCCTTCAGTGAAACCGCCCGGCGCAGCGCGGCGACGGCCCGTTCGAAGTCGCCCGCTCCGGCGGCCTTCATCCCGGCCTTGAAAAAGTCTTCCGGACCCGCTCCCCATGCCGCAGCCGACAAGGCCAGTACAGCGACAAGGGCAGAGAGAAGTATCGCTCGTTTTCCCATGGGATCAGCTCCTTTTCTGTTCTTCATTTCCGGGGTATGTCCTTTTCCGGGCGCACCTCCTTCCCCTGCACGATTTCAATCCAGCTCTCGGCAAAGGGCGCACCCCACCCCGGGCTGACCAGGGGATCGGTGAGCAGGTTCACGCCTTTCGTTCCCTGGGGAAGGATACAGTATCCCTCACCCAGGGAAGGGTCTTCCGCCACCCGGACATCCAGACTGCCTCCCCTGGCGTTCCGTACCGGGACTTCCTCTCCGTCTTTCACCCCGCGCCTGCGGGCGTCGGCGGGGTTCAGCAAGAGGACGGGAGTACCTGCCGCGCAGGGAGCGTCCCAGCTCTGGCCGTTGATGTACTCCTTCCTGTGGACCGTCACCAGCCGGAGATACCCTTCCGGCCCCGGGGACGTTTGGGGAACCTCCGTGGGAAGCAGGGCCTTCCGGCCCCCGTCCAGCCGGCAGGGCGGCTCGTTCCAGCGGTAGACCCCGCCGCCTACGGACTCGAGCAGGGGGGAGGCCATGAGGTCCCTGTCCATTTCCTTCTTCATGGCGACAAGGTCGCAGGAAAGGCCAAGCCTGTCCGCAAGACGGGTATAGATTTCCGTCTCGTCAAGGGTTCCGGGGCGGGGAGGAAGGACCCGCTCGCTGCGGACGAGGTAGCTGTGCCAGTAGGAACCCTTCCAGTCTCCCTCTTCCTCGAGGAAGGTGGTGACGGGCAGCACCAGGTCCGAGGCCTTTGCCGTGTCGGAGAGGACAAAATCGGCGCAGACCGTGAAGGGGATTTTTTCGTAGGCCCTGCGGACAAGATCCGTGGCGGGGTTCTGCCGCAGCGGGTCGGCTGCGGACACCACGAGCACCTCCACGGGCGGCTCGAGGCCGTCGAGCTCCAGGGGCCACCCCGAGACGGAGAGGGCCCTGGTCTTTTCCGGGGCTGGGAGGAGCCGCTCCGGGAAGAGAGCCATTTCGTCCTTGCTGAAGGCAAGCCCCGCTCCCTTGTCCGCGAAGGCGCCGAGAAGAACCGCCACGGCCCCGATCCACCGGAACTGGCCGTCACCGTGAAGGTACCGCTGGGCTCCGAAGGCGGGGTACTGGGTGACGGGAGAATAACGGAGAAGCCAGGAATATACCTCTTCCGCTCCGTCCCGGGTCATCCCTGCCGCCGAGAGGAGGGCGCCGCAGTCCAGGGAATTCACCGCCGCCGCGAACTCCGCCGGGTTGGCCGTCCGGTCCCGCCATCCTTGGACCGCGGTCCCCTCATCCAGGAGCCTCCGGCAGATCCAGGCCGCCAGGGCCCAGTCGCCGCCGGGATCAAGCCTCCACCACCGGTCGGCGGAGCGGGTGGTGGGGGTGCTCCGGATTTCGAGAACCGCCGTTTCCCCGCCCCTGTCCCGCACCGCTTTCAGCACCGGGACCACGTGGACGTGGGTCTCCAGGGCGTTCCGTCCCCAGAACAGCACCCCCCGGGAATGGTCCGCCATCTCCTCGGGCCGGACGACGGGCACTTCGCCGAAGGTTTCCTTCAGGCCCAGGCTTCCCGCGGACGAGCAGAGATTTCCTTTTTTCGTGGTGTATCCTCCAAGGGCCGCAAAGACGTGGGGCAGCAGTTTTTTGGAGAAATAGAGGGAGCCGGCGCTGGAGAGGTACATCACCGACAGGGGGCCGTGCCGTTCCACCCCGTCCCGGATTTTTTCCGCCCAGAGATCCAAAGCCTCCTCCCAGGAGACGGGAACGAGGTTCCCTCCCTTCCGGGCGAGGGGAGAGGACAGCCTGGCCGGGCTGGTGGCCCGGGACGCCCACCGCATCCCCTTTTCGCAGAGGAAGGTGGAATAGGGAAGGGCGGGGTTCGGTTCCAGGGTCACGGCGTTCCCGTCGAAGCGGCCGCGCAGGGCGCATCCGTCGGGGCAGTCGTAGGGGCAGGCAGAGGTTTTCCAGTCTGGGGCGTTCATTTTACTCCTCCTCGGTGCGGTCTGATTTAATATTACCATTCCCCCCTTCCGGAGGGGACGGTCATTTTTCCGGTCCTTCCGCCCTCTTCTGAACCGCCCTGTCCTGTGGTATGCTGTTCGTCACATTGACTGGAGCAAAGGAGAGTCCCCCGTGTCATTATCGAAAAGCACCGTACGCAGCCTGATTTCCGATTCTTCATTTCCCCTCTTTCTCCTCCTGGTGGGCTCCTTCTTCCTGACCGTCTTCTTTCGCATCTCCGCCTCCGTGGTGCTGCCCCTGGAGGGAGAGCGCCTTGGCATGAGCGCCTCCCTGGTCGGCTTCATTTCGAGTCTCCACTTCTACGCCTACGCTTTTCTGCAGCCCGTTTCCGGAACACTCCACGACCGGTACGGCCCCGTGAGAGTGGTGACCTCGGGGCTGCTTCTCACAGCAGCGTCCTGCCTGCTGCTCACCTTCGTGAGGACCCCCTTCACCCTGGGTGCCTGGCGGCTTCTTTCGGGATTCGGCGTCGCCCCCATGTATTCCGCGGTCCTCGTCTTCCAGGCCTTCGCCTTCCCGCCGGAGCGATACTGCTTTTACGCGGCCATCAACCTTGGACTGTCGAGCCTCGGGGCCATCGTGTCCGTGGCTCCCCTGGGCTTCGCCGTGGACACCTTCGGCATGACGGCAACCTTCGCCCTGCTCTCGGCCATCCCACTTGCCATGGCAATGATCCTCGCCCGAAAGGCGGTCAGGGATCCAATCCGTCTTTCCACCGCCGGAGAGGACACAAGGAGCATCCTCTCCATCTTCCCCGGCATAGGGCAGGCCATTCTGTTCATAATGAAAAACCGCCGCGTCCGGGCGCTCCAGACTCTCTGGGCTATCTCCTCGGCCTCCCTCCTCGCTTTCCAGGGACTGTGGGGCGTATCGTGGTTTGCCGCATCCTACGGCGCTTCCCCGGTCTCGGCCAGATTCTGGAGTTCCCTGGTGAGCGTGGGGCTTATGATGGGTCCCGTCTTCACGAGCGGCGTGGTGGTCTCCCCTGCGAGCCTGCCGGGGATCATACGGAAGGTCAGCACATCCAACGCGCTGAGCTGGTTTTTCCTGCTCGCGGCAGCCAAATGGGGCTCCTGCATATGGATGGGGGGACTGGCGGCCTTCGCCGTGGGAATGACCTCAGGGATGCGTGGAGTGTTCTCCCTGGCGGCCATCACGGCTGTTTCACCCCCGGGCAAGAGGGGAGCGGTCTTCGGCGCCATGAACATGACCGCCGTGCTGGCGGCGGTGGCCTTCCAGTGGGGAACGGGCATCATCATCGACCATTTTCCCGGGGAAGTGCCGGGCACCTTCACCTCCGCAGGCTACTTTGCAGGGTTCTCCGTGGTGGCCGTCGCCATGGCGGCCAGCCTCCTTGCCCTCCTGCCCATGGGGAAAGAACCCTTCACTCCCCTGCAGGAGGAAGGAAGCGAAAAAGCATAGAAGACCCGGACGCCTCTACCCGCCGATCCTCCGGATCACCCGGCAGGGATTGCCCGCAGCGAAGACTTCCTCCGGGATGTCCCTGGTCACCACGCTGCCCGCGCCGATCACGGACCGGGAGCCCACGGTCACCCCGGGGCAAATGATGGCCCCTCCCCCCACCCAGACATCGGAACCCACCGTGACGGGCCTGCCGAACTCTCTGCCGCGCCGGGCCTCCGCTTCCATGGGATGGGCCGCCGCATAGATCTGCACCGCCGGGCCGAACATGGAATAATCCCCGATGGTCACCCTGCACACGTCAAGGATGACGCAGTTGAAGTTGAAGTACACTTTCTCCCCGAGGAAAACATGGACACCGTAATCGCAGAAGAACGGAGGCTGGACGTTCACCGTCTCTCCTCCTGAGCCGAAGAGACTGCGGAACAGGGAGCGCCTTCCGTCCCCGTCGGCTTCCCGAGAGTTGTTCAGGAGACGGCACAATTCCCGGGCCCTCTCCCTCATTCCCGCAAGCTCCCTGTCGGAAGCGTCATAGAGTTCTCCGGCAAGCATTTTCTCCAGTTCAGTTCTTTCCTCCATGGCAGTCTCAGCCCTTTCTCCCGGGAATCATCGGTACTTCGCCGTATCCTTCCGCATCCAGATTGTACAGGACAGGGAGCACAACCGGATCTATTTCCCTGTCAGCAGAAGCAGCGGCAGGAGGAGGAGACAAGCGAACCCCGCGAAGTCCGCGGCGGAACACCCTCCCCTGCCTGCCGGAGACACTTCGTCGTCTTCCTTTTCAGCTGCGGCCACGGGATCGGTGAACATCCCGTCCCGTTCCCCGTCGAAAACGAGGAAACGGCTGTCGCTTTCCCACGACACGGCCTGCACGGACGGCAGATCACCCGCAGATCCGTCGGCCAGGAGAAGCCGCACCCCCACCCTGAAAATCCCTTCGTCCCGGACCACGGAGAAAAAGTCCAGGGGATCGGCGCCCCATCCGTTTTCCTTCGCAAGAGCGAAGAAGTCGTACCCTCTTTCCGGAAGAATTTTTACCATGGATATATGCTGCAGAAACGCCTCCTCGAGACTCAGGGTCTCCTCGCCTCCGGCGATGGCCAGGCGGCATTCTTCCGAGAGGCGTTCCTCCGGGACCGTCATCTCCAGGTCCACGGGTAATATTCCTGTCTTCCCCGGCGGCACCGAAGCCTCAACTTCAAAGGAAACGGCGCAGAGCACCCGCCCGGGCCGGTCCGTCCCGAGCTCTTCCGGAGAGCAGGAGCGAAGGGTGATGTCCGAAATGTCCGCCGACGTCACCCTGAAGAAATCGTTGAGTGAAGTCCCCTCGGGGAGCGGAACTGTGATGGTTCCGGAAAGGAGGGCATCCAGAACGGCGCTTTGATCCGGGATGACGATCCGCCCGGCGGGATTGGGTTCTTCAGGGTCATTCGGATCTTCCGGATCGTTCGGTTCCCCTGGCTCTTCGGGCTCTTCTGGCTCTTCGGGTTCTCCTGGCTCCTCGGGGTCACCGGGGTCACCGGGGTCACCGGGGTCACCGGGATCGCCGGGGTCACCGGGGTCTCCGGGATCTCCGGGATCTCCAGGGTCTCCGGGTCCGCCGGGGTCACCGGGGTCATCGGGGTCACCGGGGTCTCCAGGGTCGCCGGGATCTCCAGGGTCTCCGGGTCCGCCGGGGTTCAGCGCCACGAAGGAAGCGGCAAGGGTCCGGTCCGAGGTAACATCCTCAAAGGTGAAGGAGAGGGCAGGTTCTGCAGGCACCCCGTCCACCAGCAGCCCGGAGACGGCATAGCCACTGTCCGGAGTGACGGTGACCGTGACGGAGTCTCCCCATAGGACTGACACCGATGGAGAAACATTTCCTCCCGGTCCCGCCGATGTGGTTATGGTGAAGGTTTTCAGGGCGAAGGCGGCACTCACCGTCCTGCCGCCGTCCATTGTCAGCGCCGCCGGACTTTCGGTCCCCGCCAGATCGCCGCTCCATCCGTTGAAGAGGGAGCTTTCCGCCGGATGGGCTGAGAGTGTGACCTCCGTTCCCTCACGATACGACGCTGCTTCGGGAATAACAGCAACGTGCCCCTCACCGTTTCCCGAGGCGGAAGACGAAAGGGAGTACCACTGAATCTCGCAGGCCCCGATATCCACTGCCCCGCCGCCCGGCCTCTCCTTCCCCCGCTGGTCCCTGTCCGGAATGACGAGGACTCCGCCGTTGAAGCTGACCTCTCCGGGCCCGACGCCGGCATCAAGGGCGGGACTTCCCTCTCCGGGAGCCATGGTGGGAGTGAAACCGCCGTTGTCCGCCGGCTCGCCGAGGAGCGGATCGCCGGAAATGCTGTTCTCCGAGACAATTCCCGTTCCTGTGACGCTTCCGGCCGGGTAAAGACAGGAAAGGAGCGCGAGGGAGCCGTCTGCCTGCTTCCTCACCTGCACCAAATCGCTGCCGAAGAAAATGCAGTTTGCCGCCGTGACAAAGCCATCGTTTACATACAGCCCGCTGCCGGAATTCTTGGCGCTGTTTCCCGAAAGCGTCGAGTTCAGCAGCACAAGAGAAGAACCTGATCCCGTCACGTAGAGGGCCCCGCCGTGGCCTTTTCCTACCCCGGCCGCCGATGCATCGTTCCCGCTGAAGGTGCAGTTAACTGCCTCAACGGTACTGGACGCCGCTGTATATATTCCGCCGCCGTAGCCGGAGCCGTCCGGCGAGTACACGCTGTTTCCGATAAACGCACAGTTTTTCACCGACGGTGCGGAGGCCGCAAAATTCGCCATGCCTCCGCCGTTTGCCTGGCCGGACAGGGCAGAGATGGAATTGCCCCGGAAAAGGCAGTCCTCCACGGTTGGGCCGGAGGCGGAGTTCAACATGCCCGCCCCGCTCCCCGACGAAGAGCTGTTGTCCAGAAAGGCACCTTTCAGAACGTGCGGGCTGGAAGCGGAATTGTACATTCCCCCGCCGCCGTATTTTGCGGCATTCCCCTGAAAAAGGCAGTTTTCAATGACCGGAGAGGCATTTGAACAGTACATGCCGCCCCCCAGGCCATCTTCCCCCTGGCCGTCCGCCCTGCCTCCCGTTATGACAAAACCGTCGAGCACCGCTGTTTCGTCCGCCCCGGCAGCATACACCACGTGATAGGCGTTCAACCCCACGATAACCGGTTTCCCCTGGGCATCAACCAGGTCGTTCCCGTCGAGATCCCCGGTGAGGACCGTCGGAGAGGCCGCCGGATTTCTGTCGGCCATGGCCGGATTTCCTTCCGCCGGGAAACCGCCGTAGAGCTTCACCCCGCTCTTCAGGGCAAAGGTCCGGGACGCGCCGTTTTCCGGGGCCCCAAGCCTGTCGAAAGCGGGGGCATAGACTCCCGCAGCCGCCCATATCTCGTCTCCCGGCTGGGCACTCCTCAGCACCTCCGCAAGGTCAGGAGACGCGTTTTCCCAGCTCGATCCTTCTCCTGTGCCGGACGGCCTCACATGCCGGACTGCGGACCGGGCCTGAGCGGCCGAAAAGGCAAGGAGACAAAGACACAGGAATAATGGAAGAAAACAGCGGAAAGGCCGTACAGGAGGACCGGAAGAGGACATGTATGTTCGCAGCTCCCTTCATCGTCTGTTTGGCAGTGGAATGGAAACAACATCGTCATCTGCATCTTCAAAGGAGTGGAAACAATCGGTCTTTTCAACCCTGCTGATGATATTTGCAGCTTTCCGCCCTGTCAATACTTCGGCGGCTTCCTCGCCGAATCTGCTCTTTCGTCCCCTATTTCCCGCCGGATGTGCTATTCTCGAAAAAAGAACCGAAGGAAAGGATGGAGAAGCCATGGGCGAAAGATTTGCGGCATACCGGACGCGGGCGGAGGACATGGACAGATGGGACCCCCTGAAATCCTTCCGGGAACTGTTCCATATTCCTCCGGAGACAGCGTACATGGACGGCAACTCCCTGGGGCTGCCGCCACGGGCCGCGGAAGACGCCCTGGTGAAAACTTTCGGCGAATGGCGGGACCTGGCCATAGGCGGATGGCTCGAGGGAACCCCTCCCTGGTTCCGCCTTGCGGAAGAGACAGGGCGGAAGATGGCTCCCCTCATGGGGGCATCCCCGGACGAAGTGATCATGTCCGGCTCCACCACGGTGAACCTCCACGCCCTGGTGAGCACCTTCTACCAGCCCTCGGGAAACAGGACAAAGATCGTGGCCGACGAGCTGAACTTCCCCTCGGACATCTACGCTCTTGAAAGCCAGATCCGCCTGAAAGGGCTCGACCCGAAGGAGCACCTCGTGCTGGTGCGCTCCCGGGATGGCCGCACCCTCGACGAGGACGGCATCATCGCCGCCTTCGACGACAGGACGGCCATGGCCCTCCTGCCGGGGGTTCTCTACAGGAGCGGCCAGCTCCTGGACATGGGGCGCCTCGTGAAGGAAGCCCACAGCCGCGGCATTCTCATCGGCTTCGACTGCGCCCACTCCGCAGGGGCTCTTCCACACAGGCTTTCCGACTGGAACGCCGATTTCGCCTTCTGGTGCAGCTACAAGTACCTGAACGGCGGTCCGGGAAGCCCCGCGTTCCTGTACATCAACAGGAGGCATTTCGGCCGCGATCCCGGCCTCGCAGGCTGGTTCGGCTTCGAGAAAAGCCGCCAGTTCGACATGGACCTGGAGTTCAGCCACGCCCGCTCCGCCGGGGGATGGCAGATCGGCACCCCGCCGGTGCTCTCCGCCTCCACCCTGCTGCCCTCTCTTGACCTGTTCTCCAGGGCCGGCATGGAGCGACTTCGGGGCAAATCCCTGGCTCTCACAGGCTTTCTGGCCGAAATACTCGACGACGAGCTTTCCTCTCCACCCTACGGGTACACCGTGGGAACCCCGAGGGAGAACAACCGGCGCGGCGGGCACCTTGCCGTTGAACATCCGGAAGCGTGGAGGATCTGCCAGGCCCTGAAAAAGAGAAAGATCATCCCTGATTTCCGGCCCTCCAGTGTCATCCGCCTCGCCCCCGTTCCCCTCTACAACTCCTTCCGGGATGTCTTCAGGGTCGCGGAGGCCCTGAGGGAGATCGTGGACGGCAGGGAGTACGAAAACTTCTCCCCCGTCCGGGACGCAGTGTCCTAGCGCCTTCCGCCGGGTGAATAAAGGCATGATTGCAGAGGGGAGCCGCCGGCGGCTCCCCTCTGCAATCATGGGAAATGAAAAAACGGTTATTTCCAGTCCGGCCCAGTCCCGAAGGAACTTTTCCCTGATATTTTCGTTTTCTCCACTTTCCATCAGCTTCCCTGAGAGAACACCCTTTTTTGGGATTTCTTTCACGAAAAGTGGTTGTACCCACTTTACAAACCCACGCACCAGTGGTAGTATTGCGGATACAGTATTTTGAATACATATTTCTGCAACTTCTCCCCTTCTTCTTCGAAGAAAGGGAATTTCGGCCCGGTTTCCGGGCGAATACATTCATTCCCTGAACACCGGGGCCGGTTTCCCAACCGGCCCCGCCTCCTTTTTTTCGGAACCGGCTCACTGGCGGAACCACCTCTTATCCTGTGTATTCCAATTATCATGCAATAATTGAGTTGTACGCTCTGAAGCAGGCCAAGGCTCCCGCGGCGGTGCCATGAAAGGCTGGTTTCTTTCCGGAGGCCCTCCGGGGACCCTTTTTCCTTTACCTTTCTTTACCCTCCCCGCAGGTTCGCGGAAAAAAACTGCGCCAAATACGGACCGGCCTTTTCCGAAAGAGGGTTAGAATAAGGGCGAACAGACAAACAAAGGGGATGGAAGCCCATGAACAAAAGAAATTTCGCTCCCGCACTTCTTGTAATCCTGGCAGTGCTGACTCTCTCGGGAACCCTTTTCGCCGAAGAAAAAACGATCTCCCTGGAGGAATGCCTCGCCCTGGCCGAGGCGAACCACCCCGCCCTCGAAGAGGCCCGGGCGGCCCTGGCCGGACAGCAGGCGAAGCTCGGCCAGGTGCGGGTAAGCAACGCCCTGAAGGGAAACCTCTCAGCGTCAGGTTCGGGGAATTCCGGCAGCGACGGATCCTATACCACGTCCTTCTCCGTGAGCAAGCTTCTCTCCGACTCCGGCAAGAACGCCCTGGAGAGGAAAAGCCAGGGCCTGTCCGTGGATGCCGCCTCC
>CAZJAR010000089.1:0-9963 GCA_964543785.1 uncultured Synergistaceae bacterium
GACATTTTCCCTGTCTCTTGACATAGGAAAAAACATCGCATGTGCGAAGGAACATCCTCATCTCCGGAAATTTCCGGAGATGAGAATCCGCGGCCGGGGTTTTGCATTCATTCAGTGCGCTCCCTGGGAGCGCGCTTCAGGTTCTTCCTGAGATACTGGCTGTAGAGCACTGCCGCGGGGTTGTGGCCAAGCACCCTGTCCTTTACCACGAGAGTTGTGACGGGGGCCTTTGAATGGCGGTAAAAAATGCTGTCGTGCCCCACGCACAGCCCGAGAACGATGCTGAATTGAGACCCCGCCTCGTCGAGCAGCCGGGCCTGTTCCGCGGGGTTGCACGAGACAGCCCCCACCCAGGGGCGCCGCGCCGCGCCGATCTCGTCCTTTGTCATGGAACAGACCTTGCAGCAGGCGGAATGGACTTCGAATTCCTTCGAAAGGATCTCCCCGAGAACGGCCGCCTCGTCAGAAAAACCGATGCAGAAGGCTATGCCGAGCGTTGTGTACTCCATCCTCCTGGCAAATTCCATGATTTCCTCAAGCCGGTTGAGCGTGCAGTAATACAGCGCTTCCACGTCGGATGCCGTCTTCAGGAGGCGCAGATCCTCACCGTCATACAGTTCCGTTCCCTTGCCGGGACTGCAGGGCTCTCCCCTGACGCATCCCTTCGCCTCGCAGAGGTGACATTTCATGTCAGTTTTCTCCCCTGGGGGCCGTGACAGCCCTCATGATCATATCGGCCGCCGCACCCCGGGTGACGAAGGAATCCGGCATAAAGACTCCGCCCCTGGCTGCCCCGTCGAGAATTCCCATGTCGGCGAGGAAATTGAGGGGGCCGAAAAGCCGCGACTCCTGAGAAATGTCGGAAAAACTGGACGGCCGGTCCCGGGGGATATTTCTGTAGCCCAGGGCCCGCGCAAGGGAGGAGCAGAACTCTCCCCTCGAAACAAAGGACGTGGTGCCCCCTCCGGGATAGAGGAGAGGACCGGCAGCCCGTCCTCCGGAAAAAGCCTTTCGGAAGATCTCCTCGGCCTCCACTCCTATGAGGGGCGTATTCACGCCGAATGTCCCCTTGTCGAGCCCGTAGAGACGGGCGATCACCAGCTTGTTGTTGTAGAGGTCATCTATCTTTGCGGAAGGAGCCGAGGGAAGCTCCTCCGGGGCAATCCACCCCTGGAGGTTCGACATCTGGACTGCGGGCCAGAAAGGATGTCCCCGCGGAACATCTGCGTAGTCGCACAGGGAGAGAGCACTGCCGGCCTCGAGGAGCAGCCTCTGAACCGCCCGGGGATCCAGCGCCCGGGGAGGAATAGCAGTCAGGACGGAAAGGGCGGCAATGGTCCCCGCCGCCTGCCCGGTAAGCATGGAAATGGGCTGCAGCCTGAAGGCCCCGCTCACGAGCCGGGACATGGAGATATTCTTCTCGGCGGCAAGGAAGCCGTCCACATTTCTGGAGACAAGGCTGCCGAAGGGCACCTGGAAGGGCCCCCTCGGCATGTCAGTTTTAATGGAGGAGGCAGTTTCACCGAATTCGGCTTCCAGGTCCACATCCTCGTCACCGGCGTGAAGGTCGAGAATGTAGCCGCCGATGGCCATGGCGTCGGGCACTTCCCTGCCCTGCCGGCCGTCGCGGTAACTCTCCGAGTTCAGCCGCACGTCCCGGGACGTGGGGGTCTCAAGACCGACGATCCTCCGGCTTTCCCTCATATAGGGAATGGGGGGGAATCGGCGAAGGATTTCGCTGTACTCATCGGGGACGATTCCCCTGGCTGTGTCCAGCGGCGCGGAGGAAAAATATTCGTCGTCCGCCACTGACCATGGCTCCCCGAGCTCGTTCTGGACATAATAGAGAAAGGAGAGGGTTTTCAGCAGGGCCGCTGCGTCCACTTTCCTGCGGAATTCAGGGTCCTCCAGGTAGGCGACGGGAAGGCCGCCGCGCCCCTCCCACTTCTCGGCCCCGGGGTAGTCGTTGGCCCAGTTGATCCCCGTCTTGGTAATGGCGGACCATCCCTCGGGGGTCGAGGCGTCGTAGTTCTCCGGGTTGGACGAGTCGGGCAGCCCCCTGTAGCCGTTGTGGGTGGCAAAATCCACGGGCATGCGGAGGGGATAGCTCCTGAAGGAGTTGCCGTTCTTTGCTACGGTCTTCCGGAATCCGGGGAGAAAACGCTCATATCCCGGGGGGGGAGTCTGCATCCGGAGTTCCGGGGGAATGCCTCCGGGGTATTTTTTCATTATGGCAAGCCATGTTATATCCTGAATTCGGCTTTTCTCTGAAATTATGGGGCTCAGGGAATTTCCCGCCCTGTAGAGGGCACCCGCGAGAGGAATCACGTCCCCGCACTCGGTGGCGTCAATGAGAACAGAACAGTCTATGGCCGCCCTCCGCCCGTCCAGGTCCGCCGTGACCCCGCGGATTGCCGGCCCTTCCCTGCGGACGGCAGTAACCCTTGACCGGTAGAAAATTTCCAGGCTTCCCTTCTTTCCTCCGGAGGAAGCCGCTTTCGCCGACTCCTTCGCCATCCGGACGAGAATATCCCTGCCCACCGATGGTTCGAAAGCCAGGGTGTTCCCGTCCCAGTAGCAGGTAGAGGCGGATTTTCCCTTCATGAAATAGTGGAACAGGACATTCTCGTAAAATTCGCCGTACAGCCCGGACCTGTTCCCGCTGAGGTCGTCCATGGTGGAGACCCCTGCCGCCGTCATCTGACCGCCGAGCCAGTCCGTCTCCTCGAGAAGGATCACTCTCACGCCGAGCCTCGCGGCGGCCATGGCGGCGCTGATCCCACCGGCTCCTCCTCCGGCGACCACCACGTCGCAGGATATGCGTTCCGCCTCAGAGGCCAGTGCCTGCGGCGACGGAAGAAGCACCGCCAGGAAAAGAAGCAGGAGTATCACTTTTTTCACCGTTGAAGGAGTAAAAACAAGGGGCAGGAACAGGCGCAGGGAAGTCTTTTTCATGGCGAACGCTCCTTCTTGCAGATTTGTTATAGTCAGAACAGATTATTGCATAATCCCTATTCCTGTTCAATCCCGGTCCTCTGGCCTGTACAATACGAGGGAAGACTTGAAAAGGGAGGAATATCCATGCAGTACACCGTCAGGTTTTTCGGCGTCCTCGCCATGAATCTCGGGATCGCCTCCGGAGAGGCCGTCATCCTTGAATTGCCGGAGAACCCCGCTTACGGCGACGTCCTCGACGGTATCCGGGGCAAATTCGCCGACAGCCTCCCGGCGGCCATGTGGGATGAAGAGGCGAGGTGCCTTCACCGGGGCATCCTGGCCTTCGGCTCCGACGGGAAGTTCCTGGCCCGGAACAGGGACCTCCCTCTCCCGGTGGGAGGGGAGGTCCGGTTCCATCTTCCCCTGTCCGGAGGCTAGATATCCCGGAAGGTGATCCTGCCCCCCATCATGGTCAGCACTGCCTTTGCGGAGGGAATCTCCTCCCGGGGGACGGAAAAGATGTCCCTGTCGAGCACCACAAGGTCCGCGAGCTTCCCGGCCTGAAGGGTTCCCTTTTTGTGCTCCTCGAAGGAGGCATAGGCCCCTCCCCTGGTGTACAGGTCCACAGCCTCCTCCACGGTGAGCTTCTGGGCGGGGTTCCATCCCCCCTCGGGCTCGCCGTCCCGGTCTTTCCGCGTGACGGCAGTATAGATTCCCCAGAGGGGATCGAAGGTCTCCACCGGGCAGTCCGAGCCCCCGGAGAGGAAGATCCCGAGGTCAAGGAGGGTCTTCCAGGCGTATCCCCTCCGGGCCCGGTCCTCCCCGATCCTCCGGAAGGCCATGAGCCGGTCCGAGGGGACAAAGGGAGGCTGGATGGCGGCCCCCACGCCGAGGCGGGCCATCCTGTGGTACTGCTCCATATCCCCCATCTGGCAGTGGACGATATAGTGTCGGGCCTTCCTCAGGTTTCGCTCCCTGGCGTTTTCCAGGGCGTTGAGACACATGTCCAGGGCTCCGTCGCCGATGGCGTGGAGGGCCACCTGCATCCCCGCGCTGTGGGCGGTCCAGACGAGGTCGTTCAGCTCCTCCGCACTATAGATGGGCACACCGTACACTCCCGGCATGTCGGAATATTCTTCCCGCAGGAAAGCCGTTCTTCCCCCCATGGACCCGTCGGTCAGGATTTTGAGGGGCCCGATGTGGAAGGCGGGGCTGCCGTCTCCGGTCCTCCACCCCGAAGCCAGGAAGGCGTCCAGGGCTTCCCTGTTCCTGAGGAGGAGCTGTTCGGTAATCCTGACGGGCATCTTCCCCTCTGCGTCCAGGCCGAGGTAGAGGTCCAGAATGGTCCGGTAGTCCCCCCCCACCGACCCCAGGTCATCCGAATGGACGGAGGTCAGCCCCGCCGCGGCGGCCGCCGCGCCGGCCCGGGCCACGAGCCGCCGGAGCTTCTCCCTGCCGGGCAGGTTTTTTTGGGAATGGGCCCATTCAACGGCGGCCTCCCGGATCACCCCTGTGGGGCGCCCCGTGTCGTCCAGGTCCACCACTCCCCCGGGGAAGCGGCTGTCGCCGGTAATCCCCAGGAACTCAAGGGCTCTTGAATTGAGCACCGCCACGTGGCCGCACACCCTGGACAGGATCACGGGGTGTGCGGGGACGAGGTCGTCAAGGTCGTCCCGGGTGAAGATCCGGGGGTCCCCGAAGTGCTCGTGGTTCCACCCCCGGCCGGAAACCCATTCGCCGGAGGCTGGCTTTTCCCTGTCCAGGAAGGACTTCAGCCTGTCCCGGACCTCGTGGACGGAGCGGCACCCCGTCAGGTCCGCCTGCTCCAGGGAAAGGGCATAGGCGAGGAAGTGCATGTGGCCGTCGATAAAACCGGGGAGCATGAGCCGCCCGCCCAGGTCAATCCGCTCGGCCCCTTCCGCCCTTTCAAGGACATTCCTGCTCCGCCCCACCGCCGCGATGGTCTGCCCGTCCACAAGAAGGGCCTCGGCTCTGCCTGCCGGAGTATATAGAGCTCCGTTGAAAAAAACGGTTCTGTTCACTTCTTTTCCTCCTCATCTTTCTTTGCTGCAATAAGGAGAAGCCTTTCCAGACCCTCCAGCTCGTCGGGGAAGAAAACCTCCTCCGCCGGAAGGGAGCACCTCTCCAGGAGCCCCTCCCTGAAAAGGGCTTCCGCCTCGGCCCGTTCCGCCGGACGGGCCTCCCCGCCGTTCTCGTCGTAAAGAAAAAGCAGCCTCTTCCCGGAGGGCCCCGGACCTTCCACCAGGTACAGGCAGCTTCCGTCGTCGTCTTCCCTCATGCCTGCGATGCGCATGCCGATCCCTCCCGGGCAGTGTCGTGGAATCCATTATACCGTCAGAGGACCCTTCGGCTATAATTGGACAAGAAACTTCCCGAAAGGAGCAGGATCCCATGGAAAAAATGCCCCGGTCAAGGGGATGCTTCGTCTGCGGCTCCCCGGAAGAAAACAGGCGGAGTCTCGGCGTGGAGATATACTGGAATGACGGGGAAAACAGGACGGAGATAACCATCCGTCCGGATTCCACCTGGTGCGGCTACGAGGGGGTAGTCCACGGGGGCATCATCGCTTCGGTGTTCGACGACGCCATGGCGTGGGCGGTGAGAAAGACCATCGACTCGTGGGCGGTGACGGGAGAGATGTCCGTCCGGTACCTCCGCCCCGTGCAGGAAGGTAAGGAATACGTGGTGGAAGGAAGGGTAGACAGGCTTTCGGGACGGAGAATCACCACGGCGGCCCGGATGGCCGACGACAGCGGGAAAACGGTGGCCGAAGCGACCGCCCTGTTCATCAGGATGCCCGGGGGCGGAAGCTGACGTCCTCTCCGCAGGGACACCGCGGGGTACAACCGGCAGCGCCCCCGGAAACAGGGAGCTGAATATGCCCAAGGAGGCTGACGAAGACCCATGAATCTCGTATCGTTCATCGACCCTGAACTCGCCGAGGCGATTGAGGGGGAAAAGGCACGGCAGAACCTCACCATCGAGCTCATCGCGTCGGAAAACTTCGTCCCGGAGGTGATCCTGGAAGCCCAGGGATCCGTTCTCACCAACAAGTACGCCGAAGGCTACCCCGGAAAGCGGTACCACGGCGGCTGCCGGTTCATCGACGTGGTGGAAAGCCTCGCCATCGAGCGGGCCAAGTCCCTCTTCGGAGCGGAGCATGCCAACGTCCAGCCCCATTCGGGGGTGAACGCGAACCTCGCCGTGTTCATGGCCATGCTCGACCCCGGGGATGTCATCCTCGGCATGGACCTCCGGCACGGGGGACACCTCTCCCACGGGACGGCGGTGAACATCTCCGGAAAGTTTTTCCGGGCCTTCAGCTACGGCGTGGACAGGGAGTCGGGCAGGATCGACTACGACGAGGCCGAGCGGCTCGCCCTGGAACACCGCCCGAAGATGATTATCGCCGGAGGGAGCGCCTACCCCAGGATCATCGACTTCGCCAGGTTCGCTGAGATCGCCGGAAAGGTGGGAGCCTATTTCCTGGTGGACATGGCCCACATCGCCGGGCTCGTGGCGGCGGGAGTCCATCCCAGCCCCGTCCCCCACGCCCATTTTGTCACCTTCACCACCACGAAAACAATGCGTGGCGCCCGGGGAGGCAACATCCTCTGCAGGAAGGAATTCGCCTCCAGAATCGACAAGGCCATCTTCCCCGGCATCCAGGGAGGTCCCATCCCCCAGATCATGGCGGGGAAGGCCCTGACCTTCAGGCTCGCCATGACGGAGGACTTCCGGAACTACGGCCGGCGGACCGTGGAGAACGCCGCCAGGTTCGCCTCGGTCCTGACGTCCCGGGGCTTCAGCCTCGTTTCGGGGGGCACGGACAACCACCTGATGCTCGTGGACCTGCGGAGCAAGGGGCTCACGGGCAGGGAAGCGGAAGATCTTCTCCATGCCGCCGGAATCACGGTGAACATGAACCTCATCCCCTTCGACCCTGAAAAGCCCACAGTCACAAGCGGCATCCGCATCGGTCTCGCCGGCGTCACCAGCCGGGGCTTCACCGCCGCCGACGCCGGGGAAACGGCCCGCATGACCGCCGACCTGCTGGAAAAGAAAGCCGCCGAAGGAGCTTCCTACAGGGAAAGGGTCCTCCGCCTCTGCCTGGACCACCCGGTCTACATGACCCGTGAAGAGCTGGCGGCATCGCCGTTCCTGACGCGGGACCTGCTGTAAGCAGACACACACCGGCATATCAGCCGGCGAACTTTTCGGAATAGTTCAATTACCGATGTTCCGGTATTTTTAAGGGAATTCGTGATGATTTTTTTACTGTAGATGTTAAAATAGTTTAGTGGAAGCCGGACGCCTCTGGCTGTCTTTTTTTCATTTCAGAAGGAGGTTTTTTCATGAGAAGCGAGGAAGTCTACGCGAAATCCCTGGATCTGCACAGGGCGAAAAAAGGCAAGGTGGCCATCGAAAGCAAGATGCCCGTGAACTCCATGGCTGACCTGGCGCTTGCCTACACTCCCGGAGTTGCCGAGCCCTGCAGGGAGATCGGACGGAACAGGGATTCCATCTACGAAGTGACATCCAAGGCCAACATGGTGGCCGTCATCACCGACGGAACGGCAGTTCTCGGCCTGGGCGACATCGGCCCCGACGCGTCCCTTCCCGTCATGGAGGGCAAGTCCATTCTTTTCAAGCGCTTCGCGGACATCGACGCCTTCCCCATCTGCATCAACTCCAAGGATCCGGACGAGATCGTCCGCACCGCCTCCCTCATTCTCTCCTCCTTCGGCGGCGTGAACCTCGAGGATATCGCCGCTCCCCGGTGCTTTGAAATAGAAAAGAAACTCCAGGAAATCGCCGACATCCCCATTTTCCACGACGACCAGCACGGAACCGCCGTCATCGTCCTCTCCGGGCTGCTGAACGCACTGAAAGTGGTGGGCAAGAAGCTGGAGAACGTGAAGATCGTCATGAGCGGCGCGGGGGCAGCCGGCACCGCCATATGCAAATTCATAATGTCGGCAGGGGCCAGGAACGTCATCATGTGTGACCGGGGCGGCGCAATATACAAGGGCCGCAAGGATCACATGAACTGGTCAAAGGAGGAACTCGCGGAACTCACGAACCCCAACGGAGAAAAAGGCTCCGCGGCCGATGTGATGAAGGGCGCCGACGTGTTCCTCGGTCTCTCCGGCCCCGGCATCATCGACCAGGAGATGGTGAAGACCATGGCCCCGAAGTCCATCATTTTCGCCATGGCCAACCCCACGCCGGAGATCTACCCCGACGAGGCCATCGCCGCTGGTGCGGCCGTGGTCGCCACCGGCAGGAGCGACTTCCCCAACCAGCTCAACAACTGCCTCGGTTTCCCGGGCATCTTCCGGGGAGCCCTGGACGTGCGGGCCTCGGTCATCAACGAGGAGATGAAGCTTGCCGCCGCCTACGCCCTCGCCGGGCTCGTCCCCGAGAACGAACTCCGGGCCGACAGGATCATCACCGAGGTTATGGACGACCGGGTCGTCCCGGCCATTGCGTCAGCAGTCGCCGAAGCCGCCCGGAAGACCGGTGTGGCCAGGATTTGAACAGGGCCTTAATGGCATAATTCACTTCATAAAGGAGGAAGCATAGAAATGAAAAGATTCTCAGTCATTTGTCTCGCCGTATTTTTGGTTGTTGCGGGAACGGCCGCCTTCGCTGCGGAATTCACCCTCAAGCTGGGACACATCGCAGATCCCCAGAACCCCTACGCCCAGGGAGCGGTGAAATTTACCGAACTGGTGAAAGAGAAGACCGGAGGCGCCGTAGAAATCCAGATCTTCCCCAGCAGCCAGCTCGGAAACCAGCGCGACCTCATCGAGGGTCTCACCTTCGGAACGGTGGACATGACACTCACCAGCACCGCAGTGCTCGGCAACTTCCTTACCGAGGCGGCCGTTTTTGACCTTCCCTTCATTTTCCGCGACATTCCCCACGCCTACAAGGCTCTCGACTCCGTAGGCATGGAGATCTGCAAGCCCCTCGAAAAGCGCGGGATCAAGGTTCTCGCCATGTTTGAAAACGGCGTCCGCCACATGACCAACAACAGGAATCCCATCCGGAAGCCCGAGGATGTGAAGGGCCTGAAGATCCGTGTCATGGAGCAGCCCATCTACATCGAAATGATGAAGATCCTCGGCGCCAGCCCCACCCCCATGGCCTTCGGCGAGCTCTTCACCGCCATGCAGCAGGGCGTGGTTGACGGCCAGGAGAACCCGGCGGCCCATATCTACACCTCCCGGTTCTTCGAAGTGCAGAAGTACATCTCCCTCACCGCCCACACCTATTCCGCGGAGCCGCTGCTCGTTGCCATGGGCGTGTGGAGCAAGCTTCCCGAGAACCACCAGAAGGCCATCCAGGAAGCTGCCAACGAAGCCCGTGACTGGCAGCGCGACCTGTGCCGGGGGCTCGAGAACCAGTACTGGGACAAAATCCGCGAGAGCGGAAAGAGCGAGATCAACGACGACGTGGACAAGGCGGCCTTTATGGAAGCCACGAAGCCCGTGTGGGCCATGTTCGAGGAAAAACTCGGCAAGCACAACATCGAAGCCATCGTCAACGTGAAATAATGCACTCCCGGGGGAGCGGCGACTCTGCCGCTCCCCACTTTTTTTCTCCATCCGAACGGAGGCATCTGAATGAAGAAACTCCTCACCCTTATGGAAAAAACCTTTGCCTTCCTCTCCATGGCTGGCATCAGCCTTATGCTGATCATCATTTTTCTCCAGGTAATCTCCCGATATTTCTTTGGCTACACGGCGAGCTATTCCGAGGAACTCTCCCGGTACCTCTTCGTCTGGGTCACCTTCCTTTCCCTTCCGGTGGTTTCCCGGCAGGGAGGACACATGGCGGTAGGTCTGCTCACCGAGCGGTTCACCGGAGAAAGGCTCCGCAGGCTGAAAATTGCCGGGTGTATCTGCAGCCTGGCGTTCCTGGCCATAATGGTCTGGCAGGGAATCCGCATGGTACAGCTCGCAGTCTGGCAGACGTCGCCGGCCATGGAAATCCCCA
>CAZJAR010000090.1:0-9878 GCA_964543785.1 uncultured Synergistaceae bacterium
TGCCCTTGAAATCACCGATGCTCTTGATTCCTGCGTCGAGGTTCACCAGGATATGGGCGGGCATGGGATAGATTGCCGTAACATACCGGAGGGTCTTGATGGGCTCCTTGAAGGATCCGGTGCCGTTCCAGGCGTCGTTCACGGTGGAGGACTGCACCATGCCGAGCTCCACTTCCTTGGTGCCCAGGTTGATGCAGTTCTTGATCGATCCGCCGGTGACCGCGGTGAAATTGATGCTCTTCTCAACCTCGGTTCCAAGCTGGGCAATGGTATTCCCTATGAGATAGAAGCCTCCGCCGACGCTGCTCGTCCCGATGCGGACGAACACGTCCTCCGCCGCCACAGGTGACGCGAACACTACCAGACACACTGCAACCAGCACAGCCAACACACTACGATTCATATTTCCCTGCCTCCTTTTTTCCGGTTTTTACCGGTAATTGTGTTTCCCCAGAACACTCCCGCATTCTTCAGCTGCTGTACGCTCCATCCACCATCTGGCACTTCTTCGCTTCAAGCTGCTTCATGACCCAGCTTCTGTCGGCGGTACCATCGATTGCCGCCTGAAGCTTTCGGCGATCATTCTGCTGAAATGCCTTCACAGCCTCAAGCACTTCTTCCGCGTCCTTCCTTGCGATCACGATCACGCCGTCCGGATCTCCCACGATAATGTCTCCGGGGTTGACATGAACCCCTCCGCAGGAAACGGGGATGTTCACTTCTCCCGGACCTTCCTTGTAAGGACCGCCGGGAGTCGAACCCGTCGCATACAGGGGAACCGATCCGCCGTATATCTGCAGTGTATCCCGAATGGGAGCGTCAAGGACGAGACCTGCTAAATCTTTTCTCTCACCGTACCGGTACATAATCTCCCCCATGAGCGACCTGTTCCTGCCTTCTTCGTTGGCCACCACGATTACATCGCCTTCAGACGCCATGTCGAGAGCCTGGTGGATCATCAGGTTGTCCCCGTAGCAGGTCTTTACTGTCAAAGCGACACCGACCATGTTCACTTCGCCGGGTTTCGTCATGAGCCGGATTTCCGGGATCATGGCATTGTGGCGTCCCATGCAGTCCGCAATATTGGCAGCCGGTATTGTCCGGAAGCTATCCACAAGTTCTCTGGGGGGGAGATTTCTTTTCAGGTAGACGCGAAACCCTACAGGCATTTTTCTTTACCTCTCCTTGTTTTCAGGAAATATACTTTTCAGCAGTGATTCTTTCTTTTCCAGATCTCGTACACCTCAGGAAGTGTTTTGGGAGGAACTCCGCCCAGTTCTTCCCTCGTGCCCAGGGCTGCAGATTTCTTCAGGCGCCTTACGATGGCCTCGGCCATGATGGGTTCAATCCCAAGGTCTTTCATAAGATCAATGGATTCACCCACTTCAAAAGACCTTCGCTCTGCATGGACGAGATCGGCGGCAATCATCCTCTGTGCGGTGTTCTGGAAGGGGACTTTCAGGGTTTCCGCAAGGGATTCCATTACGATATCCTCGGCACCGCTTTTTTTGGCAAACAGGAACGTCTCCACAAGAAGAGCCTCAATACCCTTCATAAAAACACTCCGGACAAGCTTTATCGAAGATGCGGCGCCGGCGGGTCCTTCGGCAAACTCTATCTTCATTCCGAACGGCGTCATCATCTCCGCCCATTCCGCGGCACCGCTTCCTGACGCGAGGATCGGAACCGTATGTCCGTAGGTCGGAAGAGGGCCAAGCATGGCGCCATCTGCAAATTTGATTCCCTTTTCGCTGAAGAGCCCTTCCATTTCCTTTTTCTCAGAGGGTTTAGCGGTTGAAACATCAACATACAGGCCGAATCCGAAGGTATGTCCGAGCACTTCTTTTGCTGCAGCAAGTGAAAATTTCGCCGGAAGGGCAGCAATAACGATGTGGGCTTCATTGAGCATTTCCTGAAGGGATCCCGCAAGTTCCACACCTGCGTCTTCCGCTCTGGAACGGATAGTGGATGATAACGGACCGACGTCTGAAACCCCCTTGTCGAAACCGATGATCCTGCCGAACCCCGATTTTTTAAGCCCTTTCGACATAAAATAACCGACTTCCCCGAAACCGAGAAATCCGATTGCTGCAGTCATGATTTTCTATCCTTCCAGCCTATTCAACAAAATTGGGGAGGAACTGCTTTTCATCTTCCCTGAATCCGGGGACTCCCACGAGGTCCTTGAATTCATTGAAGGAAAAAACGAGATCCGTTCTTTCGGGAGCAAGTCTGCCTCCCTTGATGGCCTCAAGATAATTGAGCACTCCCCGGGCTGCGGCGAAGGTCGTGCCGACCGGAATGCTGATGCGGGCTACTCCCATGGCCGCAAGCTCTTCCACTGTAAGCAGCGGGGTTTTGCCGCCCTCGATATTGTCGAAGAGGTTGATGCTCACCAGCCCATTGATGCCCTTGACCGCCTTCTCGATCTCCTCCACCGTACGGGGAGCCTCGACGAAGATCATGTCCGCCCCGGCTTCAATATAGGCGTTTCCCCTGCGGATGGCCTCGTCGACACCGGAAACAGCTATGGCGTCGGTCCTGGCGTTGATGATGAAATCGGGGTCGAGATGATCCCGAACCTTGGCGCAGGCCTTCACCTTGAGAACCATTTCCTCCATGGGGACCACAGTTTTTCCCTCGATATGGCCGCAGCGCTTCGGGAAAACCTGGTCCTCGATGTTCATTCCCGCAGCCCCTGCCCTGATGAACTTTTCGGTGACCCGCATGGCGTTGATGGCATTGCCGTAGCCCGTATCCGCGTCGGCCATGACGGGGATATTGACGGCATCCACGATATTCCGGGTAAATTCGAGAACTTCGGTGAAGGAGATGAACGCCATGTCGGGAAGCCCGAGGAGGGAGGCGGCGAGACCGAAACCGCTCACCTGGATCGCCTTGAAGCCCGTCTTTTCGATGAGTTTTGCCGAAATGGCGTCATGGGCGCCGGGTACCGGGACCGCTTTTCGTTCCTGGAGCATCTGGCGGAGCACTGCTGATTTTTTCATGATCTGCCTCCGTGAAATGGGGATAGGAATTACTTCCATATATTGGAAGTACATTTCATATTGTGGTAGAATCATATTACACTGTGAACCTGTTTTGTCAATGCAAAATATTTTCCTGCCGGGAGCTGAAGGCGATCATGAAGGGGAATGCGAAGGAAGACGGGGCGTCGGCCCTGAAAAAAGGATTGTCGGTCCTTTCCTGTTTTTCCTGGCAGAAAAGCAGGAGGACTTTGACGGAAATTGCACGGGAGCTTAATCTTCCCCTGCCAACGGCAGCACGCCTGGCAAAGGCTCTCGAAGAGGAAGGCTTTCTGGAACGGAACAAAAAGAGCAAGCTCTTCAGTCTCGGTTTTCAGTGTTATCTCCTGGGGGCGATAGCGAAAAAGACTGGAGGGCTGAGAACCATGGCCCTCCCGTACATGGAAGAACTCAGGAAAAAATTCAACGAAACTGTAAATCTCTATGTCCGGGAGGGAAACAGCCGAATATGCTTCGAACAGGTGGAGAGCTCCCTCAACCTGAAGCGGTCTGCAAAGCTCGGAGACCGGTTCCCTCTCTGGGCCGGGGCCTCGGGCCGGTGTTTTCTTGCCTTCATGCCGGATGAAGATGTGTACGGAATTCTGGGCGAGGTGGAATCCCTGACACCGAACACGATTCTAGACCGGAAGGTGGTCCTGGAGAAAAACAGCGAACTCCGGACGCGGGGATACAGCCTGAGCGTTTCGGAACGGGAGCAGGGGGTCTCTTCAGTGGCTGTCCCTATTTTTGACGCGTCCCCACAGCCCCCGGCGTGCATGACCCTTTCCGGCCCGACGGCCCGTTTCACGGAAGAGATGATCCGAGAGCTGATTCCAGCACTGAAGAAGACATGCCTGGAACTCTCCGTGAAACTCGGGGCTGAACGCCGTTCCGTTTCACTTCTGGAAACGGACGGTTAACGAGGAACCCCTCAGGCCGGACTGTTCATGACCAGTTCGGCCTGAAGCGGACCGCCATGGACCCGGTTTCTGATTTCTGAACCAGGAACGATCCTGTGAATTCCCGTGAACTGCCCGGGAATTCTTCACGGCAGAAGGCTCCCCGGGTTTCCTTTCTGAGAAGGCTGCATTCCACCAGCATCCGTGCCGTCAAAATCATGGACCGTAAGGGGAAAAAACGGGGATGGTCTCCGGGGTTTCCCGCTCCGCCCGCCCCGAGTTCCCGGGAAATTTCATCAATTTTTCCGGCCGCTTTTTTCAGTGAGACTTCGCTTCTGACAAGAGAAGCAAAGTTCCACATGGCCTCCCTCAGATTACCCGTCAGCCCGGAAAGGGAAATCCCAGGTCCTTCAGGCATTATTTCACCCGAGGCGCCCAATGAAGGGAGTGGCGGCTGCTTTCTGAAATACTCCGCCGCCGTCTTCCCTGCCACATTCCCGAACACGGCCGCCTCAGCCAGGGCGACGCCGCCGAGCCGGTTCGCCCCGTGGAGTCCGCCGGCTGCCTCGCCGCAGGCAAAAAGCCCTTCCACAGACGTGGCGCAGGTTCTGTCGACAAGAACGCCTCCCAGGTAAAAATGGGCCGAGGGTGCGATTTGGAGCAAATCCTTCTCCAGGCTCTGGCCATACCTTGAGAGAAACGCCGAAAGCTCGGCGTACCTGAGCTTCAGCACCTCTCCGGGAATTTTGGAACAGTCCGCAAAGACATACCGTGGATTGCCCCTTCCCTCGTCGATCTCCTGTTTCACTGCCCTGGCCATGACATCCCTGGTGGCGTGGCTGCCCTTCGGGCTGTAGCGGAAGAGGAACTCTTCACCCTCAACATTCCTGAGAACCGCTCCGTCTCCGAAGAGAGGATTTGAAATGGGGACCCTGGCAGGTTCATACATCATGGAGGGGTAAAACTGCACCATCTCCATATCTCGCAGCACGGCCCCCGCCTCGTAGGCCAGGCCGAAGGAATCGCACGAAACATCCGCCGTGTTGTTGTTCCTGGAAAAGAGTCCCGCCCCTCCTCCTGCGGCCAGGATAACGATTCCCGTCCGGAAGTGAAGAGCCTCTTCTGTGCGGCTGTCCCATGCCTGAAGACCCCGGACTGAATTATCCCGGGTCAGAACCCTGAGGGCCGCGGTATCGTTCCTGATAACAACCCCGAGTTTCTCTGCATATTCCACGAGAGGGAGCGTCAGGGCAAGACCGCGGTTCAAATAGGGGTACTCCCGGTATTCCGAGGGGAACAGGCGGGGAACGCTGTGTCCGGGAGGCTGCTTCACCATTGGAATGCCGTCGTGTTCCTTGAATTCGACACCGCATTCCTTCAGCGTGCTGATTGCAGAGGCAGATTCTTTGACAAAAACCCGGCAGAGTTCAGGATCGGCAATTCCGCACCCCGACAAGAGAAGGTCCCGCTCCAGCAGTCCGGCGGAATCACCTGACTTCGCGCAGGTGTTCAATACCGACAGGGCGGCGCCGGAGACGAGGGTGTTGCCGCTCTTCCCCGCCCTGCTTTTGCAGACCAGGAGAACTGCGAGTCCCCTTTTTCCCGCCTCGATCGCGGCAGTCAGTCCAGCCAGCCCTCCGCCGACAACGATCACATCAAAGTTCTCAGTTTTCATAAAGAGTAAACCAACTCCTGTCTAGAGTTCCACTTCCTTCGACTCGAACACGCGAACCCGTACTGGTCCGTCCAGCATATCCTTGCGGGCCTCCCTGGCCTCGCGGATATGATCCGTCTTCAGGTGCGCCCGCAGGTCGTCCAGACTCTCCCATTCCTCGAAATACATCATGGTGACGTCGTCATCGCTGCTCTTGAAGAGGGTGTAGCTGATGTTCCCCTTTTCCTGTCTCGTGAGCTCCACGGCCTTTCGGGAAATCTCAGCGATGGCGTCCCTCATTCCTGGTTTCGCAGTAAAGGATGCGGATACGATAATCATGTTTCTTCCTCCTCCGAAAGGGATAAAATTGCGGACAGGCATGGCTTCTGCACCGAAAGTGCATTCTGCCCTGCTGACTTATTATACCCCTATCAAAGAAACTCCAAATACAGTGAAGACTCAAACCCTTACCACACTCTGAAAAGGTTTTAATTTTTTGCTTTTAATGATAAGGTGGACAAAGACTCCGAAAATGGAGGTGGCGATGATGAAAAAAAGTGTTCCTGCAGCGGCAGTTGTTTTCCTGGTCGTGCTTCTTCCTGGAATTCTCATGTGCCAGCCCCTGGAACAGGTTATCGATCAGAGGATCATCCTCCCCGGCGGAGATAAGACTCCGTACAGCGTCCGGGAACTCTTTATGGACATTATCGTGGGCTCCGTGAGCTACCAGCTGAACGACGGCGGACTGTCGAGCTTCGCCCTGTCCTCTCCCGGACTGGCGAAAGGGGCGGCCCTCTTTCACTTCGAACAGCAGAGGAAAATAGCGTACCAAAATTACGAACGGGCTCTGGAATATGGAAGCGATGCCGACCGGAAGTACTACGAAGGAGTCATTCAGCGTCTCGAGGCCGCAAAGATCTGGATTTCCACCGGAAACGGCGCTCCATTGAGGGCTGCCCTGCAGAACCGCCGGCAGGAGACCGCTCCCCGGACGGAGGATCCTCCCTCCACCGCTTCCCGGGGCTCCATCATGGCTGCAGGAGTAATTACCAACGGTGTGCGTGGCATCCCGCTGCGGGATAACACTGTATCCCTTTCTCTGGGCCTGACACCTCACGGGATCCCCCGGTGCAGGGGCACAGTGAAAATAAAGATCGTGAACTCCACGCATACGGACGAGTGGGTAGACTATTTTTTCGATCTTCATCCGGGAAGTCCGCGGGGGCAGGATAAAAGCAAAACCTTCACCGTTTTTCCTTCATCGTGCTCGTGGGAAGGGAAGGGAGAAATAACCATCCGCATGAACGGCCGGTCATGGCGGGGACAGGTTCGGTGGCAGGCCATGGCCGCGAACGGAACCGTAACAGGATCGGTATGGGGATTCTGGAATGAGATGTCCAACAAGGTTCCCTTTGATTTCATCATGGCGATGATCCCTGATGAACTTGTCTTCCGGGCAGAGTATTACCATACTCCCCGGGGAAGCCGCCTTCCTCCGGAAAAAGAGGGAGAGGATGATTTCTCATGAAAAAGACCGGCATCCTGGTATTTCTTATTTTTTCCTGCATCTGCGCCTCCTTCCGGGCGGAAGGGGCGCCCCAAACGGCGGCGCAGTTGTATGAAAACGGAAGGCGGTACGAGTACGGAAAAGGCGTCTCCAAAAACGATCCAAAAGCGTTGTCGTTCTACCTGAAAGCTGCTGAAGCGGGCCATGTGGAAGCACAGGCCAAAACAGGGCTCTTCTTTGATTTCGGCAGAGGAACAGGAGAAAATGTAAAAAAAGCCGTTTTCTGGTACGAAAAAGCCGCAAATCAGGGACATCCTGTTGCTCAGTACAATTTAGGCTGTATTTTCTGGAACGGAAGAAAAGGAGTGAAAAAAGACGGGGAGAGAGCTATGAACCTGTGGTTCCTCTCTGCCATGCACGGCTACGGAGAAGCACAGCACAACCTTGCAACCGTCTACTTCAGCAGGGGAGAGAAAGATCCCGGGTCCTACAAAAAAGCCTTTTACTGGTATTACCAGGCTGCGCTCCAGGGACTGCCGAAGGATCAGTGGCGGCTGGGCATGCTGAGGGAAACGGGCAAAGGAGTCGAAAAAGATTTGAAAACTGCGGTTTTCTGGTATAAAAAAGCCGCCGCGAAGGGGCACGGGGAGGCAAAAGCGCGGTTGAAAAAACTGGGGTACTGACGAAAACAGTTCCTTTTACACCGGGATCGGCAGGTTCCATTGACGGAAAGAGGGTGAAGACCATGAATATCAGGGGAAAATGGCTGAAGAAAAGTGTCCTTGCGGCCTTGTGTATCCTTCTGGGATTCGGAACGGGTAACCGCACGGTTTCCGCGGAAACGACCCCGCCGATCGGTGTGCACGCTGATATGAATGTGGAATGGTACATTACCCGAAAAGATACGAGGTACGAGGGCCGGCTCAATGTCAGTGCCTACGGCATAATGGAGCGCACCTACGGAAAAGGAAAGCAGAGAGAAGGCCCGGCCGCGGACGCGGTGGCAATGTATCTTCCGCAGACAATGTGCATACGCTATACCTATGATGAAAAAGAGTTCTACATCGGGACGATCCATCCGGGCGGCTGCAAGTCCCGCCTCCGGAAAAAGGTTACCGGGAACTTTTCTTCTGAGGAACCCCGGGGAGGCTCTCTTACAATAAACAGGATGTCGTCGATGACTGATGCCCTTGCAAAAAACATATCCCCGAAAGGGAAGGAATTCGCTTCGCAGCTGCTTCAGATGTACCAAAATACGCCTGATTCCCTCTCCTTGACGATAAAGGGTCCCGCAGAGGCAAGAATGTCGGAAAAGCTCAAGGGATTCCGCTTAAAACAATTAAAAAAAGGGGTTTGCAAAGCTGAAAGTTATGAAAAGACGGTTCCGCTGTTCGCTATAGGTCTCCACCTGGATCTGCCTGAATCCGGCAGCGTACAGGGAAGCCATGATTGGTATACAGAGGGGAAGAGTGTCCCGACATATTTCAGTGCTTCCTTTTCCAACATCGGCGGAATGATTAAGGAGAAACCTGCAACAGGCGGAAGCGGAGTGAACTATACCATTAGCTGGAACATAGGAGAAGACGTGAATCAGCCCTGGGAAGATCCTGACGATGACTGTGAAAAAATAAGCAACAAGATCAAATGGGTCAATAAAGTCCTTGAGACGTACAAGGACGAGACACTCAGGGATTGGGCAAGGAAATTTCACGGGGATGGGCGGAAAGGGATGAGTGAGTACCAGAAAGAGGTAGAGCGGGAAGTAAGTGAAGCGTTCCCGGATACGAAAGGCAATCCTGCCGGGATCCATTCGGAATTCCAGACGAATCCCAATTGTACAACGTATGGCTGCGGGGCCGGCGAGAATGCGCCGGTCATAGGCGGTATAATTGACGGAGAAAGCTTCCCGATAATGGAATTCGATTCTAATGGCGACCTGGTCTCAGCGGATGACGACCTGATGAATTATTTCCGGGGACAAAACGACGGGTTCGACGGCATAATGGACCATGAAAAACAGCATGTGGATGATCTCACCAGCATGGGATATCCCAAGTCCATTGACGAGTGGGCTGAATTTGAAATACGCGGTTTTAAGCAAGAACTTGAGCACTATAAACGGCAGCTTATGGAAAAGGACTGCGAACCGGTCTTCTGAAAATGCTGTGGGAAGATTCTCATTGTGAAGGAACACAGGAATAATGGACAAAGGAGATGAAGATCATGCACTGTAAAGCAAAAAGCATTCTGTGGGCGGCACTGATTCTTGTTTTTCTTCTTGCCGGTGCCGCATTGGCCGCTGAATTTAGCGCGGACATGGTCATTGCCTCGAAAATGGGACAGGGCGACCTGACCGGCAGGGCCTTCGTAAAGGGAAATGCCCTGAGACAGGAGCTGGACACCCCCATCGGAGTGCAGACCACCATCATTCCTTCCGGGGCAGCCGTGATGTATGTGCTGCTCCCGGGCCAAAAAAAGTACATGGAGATCCCGAACACCCAGGTCACCCTGGACTCGTCGGAAGACCTGGAGGCAAAGATGGCGAACCAGGGAAAGGTGACGAGAAAGGGTTCAGAGACCATCGAGGGCTATTCCTGCGACGTCTATTCCATCGTTTACAACGACAAAAAACTCGGTGAAGGTACCATATGGGTCTCAAGCAAACTGAACTATCCTCTGAAGATTTATACCCAAACCCCCCAGGATACGGCCACTATAATGTACAGGAATATCAGGGAAGGGAAGCTCGATGAGGGGATGTTCTCAATTCCGCCGGGGTACACAAAGTTCTC
>CAZJAR010000091.1:0-9637 GCA_964543785.1 uncultured Synergistaceae bacterium
TGTTGTGGGGCAGTGGTCAAGGAGCAGAACAGGCTGCACAACCGCACGGAGCGGTGCGGTCCTCCGTGTTCGACGTGGGCGTCTGCCTTGTCTTCGGCCTGGTGGGGTGGCTCCTCTCCCGGGCAAAGTTTCCCGTGTCGCCGGTGGTGCTTGGGATGATCCTCGGCACCATGATCGAGAAGAATCTCCGGGCTACCCTCATGATGGGAGGATTCTCTCTCTTCGTTCAGCGGCCTCTGTCGCTGACCCTGCTGTTCCTGGCCCTCGCATCGGTGGCGGTGCCCCTACTGCGGGAGCGAAGGGCGGCCCGGAAGGGAACACTGTGAACCCCGAGCTTTTTTCGTACATCAATATACTTGGCGGCCTGGCTCTCTTTCTCTATGGAGTGGAGGAGACCACGGCCGCCTTCGGGTCGAGCTTCGGAGGGAGATCCAAGGACCTCATGGTCCGTTTCACCCGGAAAAAGCCCCTGGCCTTTCTCTTCGGTGTGCTCCTCTCCGCCGTTGCCCAGGGAAGCACCGTTGCCACGTCTTTCGCAATCGGTTTTGTCGACGTGGGCATGCTCTCCTTTGCCGGCTCCGTTGTGGTGATGATGGGGGCGAGCGTGGGAGGCACCTTCGTGACCTTCCTGCTCAGCCTCGATATCGCGGCCTTCTCGCCCCTGCTCTTCGCGGCGGGCTTTCTCATGGTCCGGTTCGGGAGGGGAAAAACCTACAGGATCGGCAACATGCTCCAGGGACTCTCCCTGGTGCTGCTTGGAATGTTTGTCCTGAAGCTCGGTGTGGGTCCTCTCCTGTCTACCCCTGGGTTCGCGGAACTTGCGGCTCATGCGGGATCCAACGGACTCCTCACCGGGCTTGCTGCTTTTGTGGCCACAGCAGTTCTCCAGAGCAGTTCCGCCGTCATGGCACTTGCAGTGACCCTTGCCACCTCCGGCGCTCTGCCGGTTACCGCCGTTCTTCCCGTAATTTTCGGGGCGCACGCCGGATCTTCGGTGACGGTGCTCATTGCCGGACTCTCGGGCAAGCAGAACGCCCGGAAGCTGGGGATCAGCACCTTCGTCTACAAGGTGCTGGGCGTTCTCATTCTCATTCCTGTCCTTCCCTGGATCCAGGACCTGCTCTCCGGAGCCGCCGGGAGTCTTGCCGGAAAGGTTGTTCTGGCCCAGGTCGGAGTCACACTTTTCAACGCTCTCCTTTTCTACCCCTTTGCCGACGTCCTCGCGAGGTTCTCCGGGGCCATTGCGGAGAGGACAGGCGGAGAACGGCTGGCGGCTCCGGTCTACCTCGACGAGGATCTGCTTGAAATCCCCTCCCTGGCCATTCTGCTGCTCTCGAAGGAGATGATCAGGCTGGCGAACTACATCGAAATGTACTGCCAGGTGCTTTTCGTCTCCGGGCCGAACGGCAACAAGGCATTCCAGGAGCTTCCAGGGGCCATTCGGGAGCTTTCTGAAACCTGCGAGGAGTATATGTACGGCATCCACATACCCTCCGATGACGACCTCCTGAGGGAAAATTATTCCACCGTGTCCTATTCCATGGTATCCTTCCGGCAGATGGCGAAAATTCTCTCCGGGGAGCTGCGGCTTCTCGCTGAAGCCGGTGTGGGAAACCTGCTCGCCCGGGAACTCGGAAAAGAGACGTGGAATGAACTCTCCCGGGTTGCCATGACGGACATCCGGCTTGCCCTGAGGGCCTTCGCTCTTGCAGACGTGGATTTTGCCGCCACGGCAGGGCAATATGAACGGGAATTTGAGGAACTCGACAGGAAGATACGGCTCCGCCTCGGAGCGGACGCCCTCAACCGCAGGGAGCTTGCCCCCCTGGTGGACTTTCTGTCCCAGATCTACCTTCTCGTGAAGACGTCTCTTGAAATTGCCAGGGGCGAGGCTTACAGGGAAGGTTCCCTACGGCAATAGCCCAGGAGGTGGAGTTGTCCAGTGACCCACGAAAAAAACAAAAAGTCCATTCAGGCCTTTCTTTACGCGTCGGACAGGGAACGTATCGTCGCCACCGTGATCCGGATGGGCGAAATGGCGGCGGAAGCCCTTCAGGATGCAGTTCATTCTCTTCTGCATCATGACGAGGACCAGGCCAAAAAGGTCATCCTGAACGACGACGTGATTGACAGGCTGGAGGAAACGGTGGACCAGGAGTGTCTCGGTTCCATCGCCATGAGGAGCCCGGGAAAGGAAGAGCTCTGTTTTGTCTTCGGCGTCCTGAAGATCATCACTGACCTCGAGCGGATCGGGGACCAGGCGGTGAATATCGCCGAAAAAGCGCTGAAGATCAAACGTGCCGCCCCCTTCCCCAAGAAGGACAGGATACTGTCCATGCTTGAAACGGTTCTCGCCATGTTCCGCCATGCACTCGAGGCTTTCCGGACCGGCGACAGAGAGGCCGCCTCTGCCCTCTGGAAGCAGGACGACGAGGTGGACGAGATCTATGCCCAGTGCTACGATGAATTCCTCGCATCGGCTATCGCCGGGGCTGCCGGCAACCACGAGGAGGTTGAGCTCGGAGCCGTGGAGCTGTGGGCCGCCCGTCACCTCGAAAGGGCGGGAGACCACGTGATCAACATCGCGGAGCGGGTCTATTTCATGGTGGAGTGCAAATATTTCCCGAGCAGGGAAGAACGGGAAAAGAACAGAAAAAACGGATGACAGCACACATCGACGACCGAAACCCCGGAAGGACGTTCCCGAAAGAGGAGCGTCCTTTCGTTTCTGACCAATCTTGACAGACAGAAAAAAAAAGCTATAATTTCTATAGTCAGCATTAGTCAGTAAATCAGGGGGGAGACACCATGAAAAAAGCAGTCGGAATAGATCTTGGAACAACAAATTCAGTCATTGCAGTCATAGAGGGCGGCACGCCGGAAGTGGTCGCCAACGCCGAGGGAGGAAGGACAACCCCTTCGGTGGTGGCCTTTACCAGGGACGGCGACAGGCTGGTCGGCTCGCTCGCGAAGCGGCAGGCCACCCTCAATCCTGACGGGACCCTCTTCTCGGTGAAGCGGTTCATCGGCAGGAAGTACAACGAAGTGGAATCGGAGCTGAAGATTGTCCCCTACAAGGTTACCGAGGGACCAAACGGTGCCGTGCGGTTTTCCGCGAACGGAAAGGAGTATGCTCCGGAGGAGATCAGCGCCTCGGTGCTGAAGAAGCTCGTGACCGACGCCTCGGCCTACCTGGGCGAGAAGATAACCGACGTGGTCATCACCGTTCCGGCCTATTTCAACGACGCCCAGAGGCAGGCCACGAAGGACGCCGGAACCATCGCGGGGCTCAACGTGCTGCGGGTCGTCAACGAACCCACGGCCGCGGCCCTTGCCTACGGTCTCGAAAAGCAGAAGGAACAGAAGATCATGGTTTTTGACCTCGGCGGCGGCACCTTCGACGTATCCATTCTGGACATCGGTGACGGTGTGGTGGAAGTTCTCGCCACGTCGGGAGACACCCATCTCGGAGGCGATGACTTCGACAAGGTCGTCGTCGACTGGATCGCCGACGAGTTTCGAAAGGAAAACGGCATCGACCTCCGGAAGGACAAGCAGGCCCTGCAGAGGCTCTACGAGGGCGCAGAGAAGGCGAAGTGCGAGCTTTCGTCCCGCACGTCAACGGAAATCAGTCTTCCCTTCATCACTGCCGACGCCAACGGGCCCAAGCATCTCAACACGACGGTCACAAGGGCAAAATTCGACCAGCTCACCGCTCCCCTGGTGGAGCGCTGCGTCGGGCCGGTGAAGGACGCCCTTGCCGGAGCAAAGCTCAACGAGAAGGACATCGACGAGGTGGTTCTCGTGGGCGGCTCGACACGAATTCCTGCTGTTCAGGACCTGGTGCGGAAACTCACCGGAGGCAAGCAGCCCAACATGTCGGTGAACCCGGACGAGGTGGTGGCCGTCGGCGCTGCCGTCCAGGCCGGCATCATCAGCGGCGAGATGAAAGACGTCCTGCTGCTGGATGTCATCCCCCTTTCACTCGGCGTGGAAACCATGGGGGGCGTGATGACGAAGCTCATCGAGAAAAATGCCACCATTCCCTGCAAAAAGGCGGAGATATTCTCCACGGCGGCGGACAACCAGCCCGCAGTGGACATCGTTGTCCTCCAGGGCGAGCGTGAGATGGCATCGGACAACAGGATTCTCGGAAACTTCAAGCTCGAGGGCATCCGCCAGGCGCCCAGGGGACTTCCCCAGATCGAGGTCACGTTCGATGTGGACGCCAACGGCATTCTGAACGTGAGCGCCCGTGACAGGGATACCGGCAAGGAGCAGCGCATTACCATCAACGGGTCCACAAACCTGGACAGGGATGAAGTGGACCGCATGATCCGCGAGGCCCAGGAACATTCCGCCGACGACAGGAAGAAAAAGGAGATGGCCGAAGCACGGAATGACCTGGAGGCCTCGGTCTACCAGCTCGAGAAGATGCTCGACCAGAGCGGAGAGAACGTGCCTGAGAACGAAAAGGCCAGGGCGCGCTCACTGGCGGAGGAGGGCAAGTCCGCCCTCGGCAGGCAGGACGCAACCCTCGAATCCCTGAAAGTGGCCGCCTCGGACGTGAAGCAGATGATCCAGATCCTGTCATCTTCCTCCGCCAATGGTCCTGACCCCGAACCTGCCTCTTCCGCAAAGAAAGACGACAGCGTTGTGGATGCCGAGTTCGTGGACGGTTCCGGGGGAGGCTGCTGAGGCGCTTAAACCCGTCTCAGGCTGAGACGAAGCTTTTTCCCGGCACACGGGCCGGTTGTTCATAGAGTAAAGTCTGCGGGCACGGCGGAAATTGCCCGCAGACTTTTTTGCGGTTATACTTGGCTGGAAAATTCCGGAGGTGACCAAATGTCATTGACTTTTACCCCTTTGTCCATAGAAATGCGGAATGAGTATTCCGCCCTGTTCGATCTCTGTTCCGGCAAGACGTCCGACTATACGTTCGTCAACATCTGGGCCTGGTCCGACGAGCGGCAGTATGAACTCGCCCATGCCCACGACCTGTTTTGGCCCCGCATCAACCGTCCCTCTCCCGTTCACTGGGCACCCGTGGGAAACTGGGAGGAAGCCGACTGGGAGAGGATACTGCCCGAGCTTTTCCCGGACGGGGCGGAGTTCCACCGGGTGCCCGAGGAGCTCGCCGCCCTGTGGTCGGAGCGCTTCGGTGAGCGGATGATCCTGGAGGACCAGCGGTCCGAATGGGAATACGTCTACTCCGTGGAGGAGCTCATCTCCCTCAGGGGCAACCGGTTCCACAAGAAAAAGAATCTCTGGAAGCAGTTCTCCAAGAACTACGAATCGTCCTATAAAAAACTCTTCCGGGAGGACGTGGATGGCATTCTCGAGATGCAGCAGCTCTGGTGCGAGTGGAAGAGCTGCGACGACATCCCCGGCCTCCGGGCGGAAAACCACGCCATTTCAAGAGTCCTGAAGAACTGGGACCGTCTTCCGGGCCTGCTGTGCGGGGCCCTCTACGTGGGAGACTACATGGTGGCCTACTCCGTCGGGGAGCCCATGACGGAGGACATGGTGGTGGTCCACTTCGAGAAGGGACTCGCTGACTACAAGGGGGTGTACCAGGCCATCAACCAGGCTTTCCTGGAGCACTCCTGCCCGGATTTCACCTGGGCCAACAGGGAGCAGGACATGGGAGAGGAAGGCGTCCGGCAGGCCAAGGAGTCCTACAACCCGGCCCGCTTCCTCAAGAAGTACCGCGCGGTTTGGAAAGGATAATCCCCCGCCATGCCTGACTGGGAAAAAAGCACCCTCTTCCGGGCCTTCCGGCACAGGAACTTCCGGCTGTTCTACATGGGGCAGATCGTCTCCCTCTCGGGACTCTGGATGCAGCGGGTGGCCATGAACTGGCTTGTCTACAGGATCACCGGCTCGCCTCTTCTGCTCGGGACGGTGGACTTCATGACCCAGATTCCCGTGCTGCTTTTCGGGTCCTTCACCGGCGCCTTCCTCGAGGGGCGCAACCTGAGAAGGGTCATCATGATCTGCCAGACCATCAGCATGCTCCACGCCCTCACCCTTGCCGTGCTGACCCTGAGCGGAGTGGTGGAATACTGGCATATCCTCATCCTGGCGACCGTCATCGGCATCTCGGACTCCTTCGAGGTCCCGGCGCGCCAGGGGTTTACCATTCGTCTGGTGGAGGACGAGAAGGACCTGGGCAACGGCATTGCCCTCACGTCAACCCTCTTCAACGTCACCCGGCTCGTGGGTCCTTCCATCGCGGGCATGGTCATTGCCCTGGTCGGGGAGGGAATCTGCTTCCTGATGAACGGCATGGCCTATTCCGCCACACTGACCGCCCTCTTCCTGATGCGGTTCAGGAAGCCCCTCGTTACGGACCAGGTGCGCAAGAGCGTCCTCGAGGGCATGAAGGAAGGGGTCCGGTACGTGGCTTCCTTCCTGCCCCTGAGGAATTATCTCGGGGCCATCGCCCTGGTGAGCTTCTTCGCATTTCCCTACATGGTGCTCCTGCCGGTGTTCGCACGGGAGATTCTCGGCGGCGGGCCCCGCACCCTGGGCTTCCTCATGGGGGCCACAGGGCTGGGCGCCCTGGCGGGGTCCGTCCGGCTCGCCCTGAGAAAAACCCCTGTGGGGCTCGGCAGGATCATGGCTGTGTCCTGCATACTCCTTGGCTTCTCCATGGCGGCCTTCTCCCTCTCCAGGGTCTTTGCCCTCTCCCTGGTCCTCATGGCCTGCCTCGGCTTCTTCATGGTTTCCACGCTGGTCTCCTGCAACACCCTGGTGCAGACCCTGGTGGACGAGGACAAGCGGAACAGGGTGATGAGCCTCTTTATCGTCTGCGCCATGGGCATCACCCCTATCGGCAGCCTGAACGCGGGGTGGCTGGCAACCCATATCGGCGCACCCGCCACACTTTTCGGCGGCGGGACGATCAGTCTCCTCATAGGCCTGATGCTCCTTCGGGCATGGCCCTCCATGTGGGCTCTCTCCGAACCGGTCTACCGGCGGAAGAATCTCCTGTAGCTCCCCCGGTCGGTAACGCTCGGGTATAATAGGGGAGAAAAAATACCTGATGCAGGCATTCCCGGGAGGTGAAGGAATTGGCGAAAGAACGGATTCTCATAGTGGGCGGCGACGCGGCGGGCATGTCCGCCGCCGGGCAGGTCCGGAAACTGCTTCCCGAAGCGGACATCGTCGTCTACGAGCGGAGCGGTTATTCTTCCTATTCCGCATGCGGCATACCCTACTTTGTCGCTGGGCTTGTGGAGCCCGAAACCAGGCTTGTGGTCCGGACGCCGGAGGAATTCCTGGAGAAGCAGAATATTTCGGTCCATACCCGCCACGAGGTGCTTTCTCTCGATCCTGACGGGAGGACCCTGCTGGTGAGGGACCTCGAGTCGGGAAGGGAATTCCGGGACTCCTGGGACAAGCTGCTCATAGCCACGGGGGCGAGTCCTGCCGTGCCTCCCGTTGAGGGTGCGGAAGCGGAAGGGATTTTCACCCTCAGCACACTGGAGACGGGCATCGCCGCACGGCGCTACGTGGACGAACAGCGTCCCGCCCACGCGGTGGTCATCGGGGGAGGCTACATCGGCCTGGAGATGGCCGAGGCCTTCGCCTGCGTGCGGGGGATGAAGGTGACCCTCGTGGACAAGTCTCCCCAGGTTATGAACACCTTCGACGCCGACATGGCGGAACTCATCGCCGAAGCGGTCCGCGGGATCGGGACGGACCTCCGCCTCGGCGAAGGCCTGGTGGGCTTCGGCACCGAAGGAGGCCGCATCAGGTCGGTCATCACCGAACACGGGGAAATAGAGACGGGAATGGTGATCATGGGCCTCGGCGTCCGCCCCAATTCCGGGCTCGCCGGGGAGGCGGGGCTGAAGCTGTCCGTCCGGGATTCCATTTTCGCCGACGAGACCATGGCCACATCCCGTCCCGGAATCTGGGCCGCAGGAGACTGCGCTTCCACCACCCACCTTCTGACGGAGAAACCTTTCTGGGTTGCACTGGGCACCGTGGCCAACAAGATGGGGCGGGTGGCCGGAATCTCCATGGGCGGCGGCCGGGCCGCTTTCCGGGGCGTCTGCGGCACCGCCATGAGCAAGCACTGCGGTCTCGAGGTCGCCCGGACCGGGCTGACTGAGAGGGAAGCGGCAGAAAACGGATTCAAGTGCGTCTCCTCGGTCATTCGGACCAAGACCCGTGCGGGGTACTACCCCGGGGCGGAGACCATGCACGTGAAACTCGTGGGTGAGGAAGGAACGGGCAGGCTGCTCGGCGGGCAGATCGTGGGCGGCCAGGGCTCGGCGAAGCGGGTGGACATCATCGCCACGGCCCTCGCGGGGGGCATGACGGTGAACGATCTCCTGGATCTCGACCTCGGATATGCTCCCCCCTTCTCCATGGCCTGGGATCCGGTCCAGATCGCCGGAAGGGAACTGCTGAAAAAAACAGGCGGAGAATGACCGTGCCCGCTCAATGCCCGAAAAGGTGTCTTCCCGACAGCCCGCAGGGCTGATGGATCTGCAGTTCGGGGTTTCCCGCCGCTCATTCCATTGCCGGTTACCGACGGGAGCGGACTGATCACACTACATTTCAGGGAGGAAATACTATTGCTTGAGAAAACGCTTGATTCGATGAAAGATGAACTTGTGGCCGCCATTCAGGATGTTGTACGCATCCCCAGCGTCGGCGGCGAGCCTGCGGAAGGAGCTCCCTACGGGGAGGGCCCGAGGAAATGCCTCGACTGGACCCTCGCCTTCGCGGAGAAAATGGGGTTCCGGACGAAGAACGTGGAGAACGTGGCAGGCTGGGCCGAGATGGGAGAAGGAGACGAAATGGTGGCTGTCCTCGGTCACCTGGACGTGGTTCCCGAGGGAAAGGGCTGGACGGTGGACCCCTGGGGCGGCGAGCTGAAGGACGGCATGGTCTGGGGCCGGGGCGTCCTCGACAACAAGGGACCGGTCATTATCGGTCTTTTCGCCGCGAAAGCCATCTTCGACGCCGGGCTGAAGCTGAAGCGCAGAGTCCGGATCATCTTCGGCACCAACGAGGAGCGGGGCAGCAAGTGCATGAAACGCTACGTGGAGTTGGGGGAGGATCTCCCCGCCGCGGGGTTCACCCCCGACGCCGAGTACCCCATCATCCATGCCGAAAAGGGCATCGTCACCTACACGGTCTCCCTTCCCTTCGCCCCGTCGGGCGAAATGAAGATAACCTCCCTCGAGGGAGGCGTGGCCGCCAACGTGGTCATGGCCGAGGCAACGGCCGTGATCGAGGACTCCAGGGCCGAGTGCAGGCAGCGCATCACCGCCGCCGCCTCTGCATGGAAGGGACCCGAGGGCAGTTCTCTTTCCGCAGATGATGACGGCAGCAGGGTCACCCTGGTGATGAAGGGCCATCCCGCCCACGGAAGCACACCCGAAAAGGGAATCAATGCCCTCGCCTGCCTGGCGGACTTCATGGCGGGGCTGAAGCTGAAGGGCGAGCAGGGGGAATTCTTCGGCACCTTCTCACGGCTCGCGGGTTTCGAGACCGACGGGACATCCCTGGGCGTCGCCATGGCCGACGAGGTGTCCGGGCCGCTGACCGCCTGCGTCGGCGTTGTGAAGGCCGAAAAGGGCCGGGTTTCCTTCACCGTCAACATGCGGTACCCCGT
>CAZJAR010000092.1:0-9634 GCA_964543785.1 uncultured Synergistaceae bacterium
CTCGGGGAAGTGGAGGCGGCACGAACGAGGGGAGCGGTCATGACGGCGGAGACCTGCCCCCAGTACCTGCTGCTCACATCCGACGTTTATGCCGGGCCCCAGGGGCACCTCTATTCCGCAACGCCCGCTCTCCGGACCGGGAATGACTGCAGTGCACTCTGGAAAGGTCTCGGTTCCGGTGCGGTGGATTTTGCCGCCACGGACCACTGCCCCTTCACCAGAACCCAGAAGGAATGGAAGGGGGCCTTCGACAGGCTGCCCGGAGGCTTGCCCGGTGTGGAGACGCTCTTTCCCCTGCTCTATTCGGAGGGAGTGCTCAAGGGAAAGCTCTCCCTGTGCTCCCTTGCCCGGGTGACATCCGAACAGGCGGCGAAGCTCTACGGACTCTACCCCGGGAAAGGGTGCCTCCTTCCAGGCTCTGACGGAGACCTGGTCATCTTTGACCCCGAGGAAGCCTGGACCGTCCGGGCGGGCGCCCTAAGAATGAACGTGGACTTTTCTCCCTACGAGGGGATGGAGGTCCGTGGAAAGGTATGGCAGACCATCTCCCGTGGCGAGGTCATCTATGCCGACGGACGGTTTCTTGGCAGAAGGGGGAGGGGAAAGTTTCTTCCGAGATGACATGAAAACCGTTCCGCCCAATCAGAAAAGGACGCAATCGATATGTATATACCGGTAGAGTACTGTATGTTTTGAGAATTTCCCGATGGGAAACAGACGAAGGAGGAACTACCATGAAAGTACCGAGCGATATAGAGATAGCCCAGAGCGCACAACTCAGCCCCATTATCGGGATCGCCGAAAAACTCGGCATAGGCGAGGAAGACCTTGAACTCTACGGCAGATACAAGGCCAAGATCTCCCCGGCGGTGTGGGAGCGGGTGAAGAACAACCCCGACGGAAAGCTCATCCTCGTTACCGCCATTACCCCCACCCCGGCAGGGGAGGGAAAGACCACCACCACAGTGGGGCTCTCCCAGGCCCTGGCGAAGCTCGGTCAGAAGGTGAGCTTCGCCATACGGGAGCCGTCCCTCGGCCCGAGCTTCGGCGTCAAGGGCGGGGCGGCCGGAGGCGGGTACAGCCAGGTGGTTCCCATGGAGGACATCAACCTCCACTTCACCGGCGACCTCCATGCCATCACAACAGCCCACAACCTCATTTCCGCCATGATCGACAACTCTCTCCAGCAGGGCAACGAGCTCAACCTCGACCCCAGGAGGATCGTGTGGAGAAGGGTCATGGACCTGAACGAACGGGCCCTGCGGAGCGTCATTATAGGCCTCGGCGGAAAGCCGAACGGCGTCCCCCGTGAGAGTGGTTTCGACATCACCGTGGCATCCGAGATCATGGCCATTCTCTGCCTCTCCACTGACCTCATGGACCTGAAGGAAAGAATACGGAAGATCGTCATCGGCTACACCTATGACGGCAAGGCCGTCACGGCGGGAGACATCGGCGCCGCAGGCTCGGCGGCCGTCCTCCTCAAGGATGCCATCAAGCCCAACCTTGTCCAGACCCTGGAAGGGGTTCCCGCCTTCATCCACGGCGGCCCCTTCGCCAATATAGCCCACGGCTGCAATTCTCTCCAGGCGACCCGCCTCGGTCTGAAGCTCTCAGACTTTTTCGTCACCGAGGCGGGCTTCGGAGCAGACCTCGGTGCGGAGAAATTTCTGGACATCAAGTGCCGTTACGGCGGCCTCACCCCTTCGGCGGTGGTCATCGTCGCCACGGTACGGGCCCTGAAGATGCACGGGGGAAGAAAAAAGACAGAGCTTGCCCAGGAAGACCTGGCAGCCCTGGAAAAGGGCATGACCAACCTGGAGAAGCACATCGAAAATATCGCCACCTTCGGTCTGCCCGCCGTGGTGGCCATCAACCGGTTCCCCACGGACACCGAAGCCGAGCTTGCCCTGGTGGAGGAAAAATGTTCCCGTCTCGGCGCATCCGTGGCCCTTTCGGAAGTGTGGGAAAAGGGAGGCGACGGAGGGCTTGACCTCGGCAGGAAGGTTATGGAAGCCTGCGAAAAGCAGGCATCGTTCCGCTTCCTCTACGAAGCGTCCCTCAGCCCGAAAGAAAAGATCGCGACAATAGCCCGGGAAATCTACGGAGCCTCCGGCGTGGCATACACGGACCAGGCTGAGAAGGACCTTGCCCAGATTTCCGAACTCGGCAAGGACGACCTGCTGGTCTGCATGGCCAAAACCCAGTATTCCCTCTCCGACGACCCTGCCCTCCTCGGCCGTCCTGAAGGTTTTACGGTGACCGTGCGGGAAGTCCGCCTGTCGGCCGGCGCGGGGTTCCTCGTCGCCATCACCGGATCGGTGATGACCATGCCGGGGCTGCCGAAAAAACCGGCAGCACTTACCATCGACATCGACGAAAAGGGCCGCATCACGGGGCTCTTTTAAGGAGGGGAGGCTGCCATGACCGCCAGAATCCTTGACGGAAAGAAACTCTCGGCCGAAATACGGGCCTCTATAAAAGAAGAGACTGCCCTTCTCCGGGAAAAGGGCATCGTTCCCGGCCTCGCGGTGGTCCTCGTGGGTGACGACCCGGCATCAAAGGTCTATGTCGGGCAGAAGGAAAAGGGATGCCTGGAGGCGGGATTCGCGTCCTTCCTCCACAGGCTGCCCGACTCGACCACCCAGGAGGAGCTCCTCGCTCTCATCGGGAGGCTGAACGGGGATCCATCTGTCCACGGAATCCTTGTCCAGCTCCCCCTGCCGCCCCAGATCGATCCCGACACGGTCCTTGCAGCCATCCGGCCGGAAAAGGACGTGGACGGCTTCCACCCCGTGAACATCGGACGTCTCGTGGCGGGGCTCCCGGCCTGCGAACCCTGCACCCCCAAGGGAATACTCCGCCTTCTCAAAAGCACGGGGATCCCGCTGGCGGGGAAGGAAACAGTAGTCATCGGGAGGAGCAACATCGTGGGCAAGCCGGTGGCCCTTATGCTTCTGGCTGAGAGTGCCACAGTGACCGTCTGCCACAGCAGGACACGGGACCTCGCGGAGCATGTCCGCAGGGCGGATGTCCTTGTCGCCGCTGTCGGGAAGCCCCGGTTCGTCACCGCGGACATGGTGAAGGAAGGGGCCGTGGTGGTGGACGTGGGAATCAACAGGCTCGAGGAAGGCCTGGTAGGGGACGTGGATTACGGTCCCGTGTCGGAGAAGGCCTCGTGGATCACTCCCGTTCCGGGAGGCGTAGGCCCCATGACTATCGCCATGCTCCTCGAAAACACACTGGAACAGGCCAAAAAAAGCTGAAAACAAACTGGTGAGAGGCTGACGTCGTCCCCCAGGCCCGGCGTCGGGGGGACGACGATTACCAAAGCACCGGCTCTGTGGTATAACAGGATTGGAAAACCCCGTCCGGAAAGAGCGGATCTCCGGAACGGAGGAAAACTCCATGAGGAGGAAGAGATTTCAATGACCCTTCTGAAAAACGGGAGTCTGGAGGATTTTTCGGGAGAGCTTGCGGCCAATTCGGCGGCGCCGGGAGGCGGCAGTGTCGCTGCCCTTTCAGGAGCTCTGGGTGCTTCGCTTGTTTCCATGGTGTGCCGGCTCACTCTCGGGAAAAAGGAGTACGAGGAATACGAACAGGAACTGAAGGAGGTTCTCGGTCTCTCCGAAGATCTCCGGATGAAGCTGGTGGATGCTGTTGATGTTGATGCCGCTGCCTACGGAATGGTCATGAACGCGTTTTCCCTTCCGAAACAGACCGAGGAAGAAAAGACGGTCCGGAGAGAAGTCATACAGAAGGCGTTCCGGGAAGCCTGCGAATCTCCGAGAAAAACCTCTCTCTGGTGCCTTGAGGTACTCCGGCTTTGCGCCCGGGTTTCGGGCAAGATCAACGTCAATGCTGTCAGCGATCTTGGAGTGGGGGCTACACAGGCTCTTGCCGGGCTTGAGGGTGCGGCCATGAACGTGCTGATCAATCTCCCTTCCATAAAGGACGAGGAGTACGCAGATCTTCTTCTGGAAGAGGTGGAGGAGACCCAGGATGAGGGGAGAATTCTCAGGAGTGGAGTCATGAGGGAAGTCCTGGCTTACATAGGCGGAGCTGACTGACTTTTTTCTTTTCCTGCCGAGGGTCTTCGTCCGGCCGTGCTGATCTCTCCGTGACCCGGGGAGAAAAGCACGGCTGTCTGTTTCCCGGGATGCCGGGCGGAAAATCCGGTTCTCTTGACAGGGAAACGAGTATTGATATACCTTTACTCGTAATTTCCTGTACCGGAATCACATTCCGCTGTTCGGTCCGTATCGTTCAGTACATAGTTGCCCTGTGTTTTCCGGGCTTTTTTCGAGGTGAAAAACGTTGAAAAGGATTACAGTCGGCATCATCGGCGCAGGTTTTGCTTCGAGGTTCCACTGCAGGTCGTTTTCCAGGGTGGCGGGCATGGACGTGCGCGTGAAGTCCGCGGTAGATGTGGATCAGGAGAAGGCCTCCTCCCTTGCGAAGGACTTCGGGCTTGAAAAGTTCGGCAGCGATTACCGGGCTCTTCTCGAGGATCCGGAGATAGACGTCATTGACATCTGTACCCCCCCTTTTCTGCACCCGGGCATGACCGTTGAAGCCCTCGAGTCAGGGAAGCATGTCATCTGCGAGAAGCCCCTGACCGGGTATTTCGGCCTCCCCGGGGATGAGACGCCCATCGGGGACAGGGTGCCAAAAGCGGTCATGTACGACAAGGTCCTCGACGACATCCGGAACCTCGAAAAGGCAGTAGCGGGAAGCGACAGACTCTTCATGTACGCCGAGAATTACGTCTACTCGCCGAATATCCTGAAAGCCGCCGAAATCATTCGGGCCCGGAAGAGCAGGATCCTTTTCATGAAGGGGGAGGAGAGCCTGAAAGGGTCATCGTCACCTGTGGCCGGCAGGTGGGACAAAACGGGCGGCGGTTCCCTCATCCGGGTGGGATGCCACCCGATCGGAGGAATTCTCTGGCTGAAGAGGGAAGAGGCCCGGGCGAGAGGGACTTCCATAGGAATAGAAAGTGTCCTGTGCGATACGGCACGCATAACGCCTTCCCTGAGCGACCAGGAACGGCGCCACATCAGCGTCCGGCCCGAGGACGTGGAGGACTTCGCCTCCCTTGTCCTCACCTTCACCGACGGCACCAGGGCGGTTGTGATCGCCGGAGACACCATGCTCGGCGGCACAAGAAACTTTGTGGAGGTCTACGCCAACGACGCGGTGATGCACTGCATGATCACCCCTTCGGACAATCTCAGCACCTACATGCTGGACGAAGAGGGAATGGACGGCGTGTATATCTCGGAGATGCTTCCGGCAAAGACAGGCTGGCAGAAGCCCTTCGTCGCCGAGGAGCACCTGAGGGGATACGTTGGGCAGTTCCAGGATTTCATGGAGTGCGCCGCCACGGGCAGGAAGCCTCTTTCCGACTTTGGGCTCGCGTGCGATGTGGCCAGGGTCATCTATGGGGCTTATCTCTCGGCGGAGCAGGGAAAGAGAGTCGATTTCTGAAGGCGGCAATTGCCTTCCTCCGCCGCTGAAAATGAAACATGCGGCAGGCACCCCCCGGGGTGCCTGCCGCATGTCGCAGCCGGAGTCAGCCCTGTTTTTTCGCCGCGGTCAGCGGAACGAGATCGGAACAGGTTCCGGCTTTCAGAATGGCGCTGTCGGCGTGGCCTGCCCAGTCCCGAAGCTGTCCGGCCAGTGCGATGATTTTGCCGAGGTCGATCCCCGTCTCGATCCCCATCTCGGAGAACATGTGGATCATGTCCTCCGAAGCAATGTTCCCGGAAGCCCCCGGTGCGTAAGGGCACCCTCCGAGGCCGGCGAGAGATCCGTCGAAGCGGATGACTCCGGCCTGCATTCCTGCGACGATGTTTGCCAGGGCCATGCCCCTGGTGTTGTGGAAGTGAAGAAACCAGCGCACGTCAGGGAACTCCTTCATCATCATGGTGGAGAGGTCGAAGACCTGCCTGGGGTTGGCCATGCCGGTAGTGTCGGAGAGGGACAGTTCGGTAATGCCGAGATCGTGCATCCGGCCGGCGATTTCCCTTACCTGTGACGGCGGCACCTTTCCCTCAAAAGGACAGCCGAAGGCTGTGGAAATGGCACCGGAAACTTCGGCTCCGTTTGCCCTGGCGAAGGCGGTGCATTCTTTAAAACCCTCGATAAGCTCCCGGGGAGTCTTGTTCAGGTTTGCCTTCGCGTGGGATTCACTGGCGGATACCGTGAGCTTCACCTTGGTGACCCCCGAGGCGAGGGCGCGCTCCACGCCCTTGAGGTTTGCCACGAGGGCCCTGTACTCCACCCCCTGAGTCCGGCGGAACGTCCGGGCCACTTCGTCGGTATTGGCCATCTGGGGTACTGCCTTCGGGTGGACGAAGGAGCCGATCTCGATGATTTTTATTCCTGCATCCGCCGCGCCCTCGATAAGGGCGGTTTTCCTTTCCACGGAAAGGGTGTAAGGCTCGTTCTGCAGTCCGTCCCGTGGGCCGACCTCGCAGAAGATGACCTTTTCAGGCCACTGTTGGGGCATGATGTTCATCCTCCTCCTGAAGCAGAATGGCACAGCCTTTCCTGCAAACATTACTCAAGAATGGAATTTCTGTCAAGCGGCATTATATTCCGCTAGACGAAAATGCGTGTCGGAGTAAAGGAGCGGCGGAGGAAAGGAAAAATCAGCTTGACAAAAGAAAGGTGTCTTCTTATTGTATAATCATTTCTTAGAGACGGATTGCGTTTCCGTCAAACGGAAAATTGGGAGGTTTTCATGAGACCACAGCCGGAAAAGCCCATCGAGGCAAGAGGAAAGGTTCTTGGAGGCCCGAGGCCTCTCGTCTGCGTGCCCCTTGTCGGAAAGACCCGCGGGGAGATCCTGGCCGAAGCGGAAAATATTCCCGCCATCGCACCCGATATCATCGAGCTCAGGGTGGATGCCTGGGAGTTCATGGAAGAAACGGCCGCCTCCGTCTCCATGATACGGGACGTCCGGAAGGCCGTGGGGGAGATTCCCGTGATCCTCACCTGCCGGGGGCACTGGGAGGGCGGTTTCAAAAAAGTCTCAGACGGAGCGAAATTCTCCCTCTATCGGGAGGCAGCCGCCGGAGACCTGGTGGATTTTCTTGACATGGAGCTCGCCTACGGCGACGAAAAGATCAGGGAAACCCTCCGGATGCTTGAGAATACCTCTGTTTCCCTTATCGTCTCATTCCATGATTTTGAAAAAACCCCTCCGAAGGAAGTCCTTTTTTCCACCCTCGCCGCCGAGATACGGGCGGGAGCCCACGTGGCAAAACTTGCCGCCATGCCCCGGAGCGAGGAGGACGTCCTTGCCCTTCTTTCCGCAACGCTCCTGGTCCGCCGGGAGTACCCCCACATCCCGCTCATCACCATGTCCATGGGCGGCATCGGCGCCGTGAGCAGGGTGACCGGAGGGCTGTTCGGATCGGATCTTTCCTTCGCGGTAGGCAGCAAGGCGTCGGCCCCCGGCCAGATACCGGTTGCGGCCCTGAAACAATGCCTGTCCGTTCTCCATCCCCTGGAGAGCTAGACGGCACAGAAAAAATGAATGGAGGCTCGGATGATGAAGAAAGACCTTGTGGCGTTCCAGCTTGTGAAGTTTCTCGAGGCCCGCGGCGTTGAAAAGATTTTCGGCCTGTGCGGCCACACCGTCATCGGTTTCCTCGATGCGCTCAAAGAAAGCTCCATCCATTTCGTGTCCGTCCGGCATGAGCAGATTGCCGCCCATGCGGCCGACGGCTATTCCAGGGGAAAGGGATGCCATGTTCCCGGCGTGCTCCTCACCCACCTCGGCCCCGGGCTCGCCAACGCCACCACCGGTGTGGCCGAAGCTTCTCTGAACTCCATCCCCATGGTGGTCATCGCCGGCGATGTCCCGAGCTGCTATTTCGGACGGCATCCCCACCAGGAGGTAAACCTCCACGCCGATGCCAGCCAGTACGAGATTTACCGCCCCTTCGTGAAGCGGGCCTGGCGGGTCGACAGGCCGGAGCTGCTCCCCGAGGTCATGGACAAGGCCTTCCGCCTTGCGGTCACAGGCCGCCCCGGCCCCGTGCTGGTATCCATCCCCATGGACATTTTCTCCATGGAGATTGACACCCGGTTCTTCGACATGAGGATCGACAACAATCCCCTGCTTCCCAAACCCGGCCTGGATGAAAAGACCGCGGAGGAAATCGCGAAAATACTGGCCGAAGCGAAACATCCGATCCTCTATCCCGGCGGCGGCGTCATCTCCTCCGGCGCCTCGGAGGCCCTCACCGCCCTGGCGGCTCACCTGGAAATCCCGGTGCTCTACACGCTCATGGGCAAAGGGGCCATCCCCGATGATCACCCCCTTGCCGTTGGCATGACCGGCTTCTGGGGAACCGGGTTCAACAATAAGACCGCCATGAAGGCAGACGTGATGATGGCGGTGGGGACGAGGCTTTCCGAGGCCGACTGCAGCTCCTGGTACTTCGGAGAAACCTTCGACATTCCTCCCACCCGGCTCATCCATATCGACATCAACCAGGAGGAAATCGGACGGAACTTCAAGACGGCCATCGGCGCCGTCTGTGACGCGAAAATGGCCCTCGGCGCCATTCTGGCGGCGGCAAAGAGACTGTATCCCCAGGGCGTGAAGCGGCCCGAAACGGTGAAGGAAATCGCCGAAACCAAGGCAGCCTATTTCGCGGGTATCGCGGAAGCGCAGAAGTCGGACCAGTTCCCCATGCGCCCCGAACGGATTCTCGCCGACCTCCGGGAGGTCCTTCCCCGGGACGGGTACGTCGTCGCCGACGTCGGGTGGAACAAAAACGGCGTGGGACAGCAGTTCCCCATCTACGAACCGGGAACCTTCGTGGCCCCCGGCGGACTTGCCACGATGGGGTACGGTCCCTCCGCCGCCCTCGGCGTGAAGGTGGCCTGCCCCGATAAAAAGGTGGTCGCCCTCATCGGTGACGGCGGCATGGGCGCCAACGTCTCCCCCTTCGCCACCGCCGCGGTGGATGATATCGCCGTGGTGTGGGTGGTGATGAACAACTGTGCTTTCGGAACCATCGCCGGGCTCGAGAACCAGCACTACCAGCACCAGTTCGGCACTCTCTTCGAAAAGGACGGCACCCCCTACAGCCCTGACTTCGCCGCTATCGGCGAGGCCTACGGGATCAAGGGATATACCGTGAAGAGCGCCTCTGAATTCAAGCCGGTCCTCGAAGAGGCCCTCGCCCTGAATAAGCCCTGCGTCATCGATGTCCGGATGGAGAATGCCCCGGTGGTCACGGAAGGATGCTGGAATATCAACGATATCTTCAGGAAGCGGGGAGAGGAAAAGCCCTGGAGGGTCTGGGCCTGGGAAGAAACCGAACCCTGGAGGATGGAAAAATAGCTCTCCTTTCCGGGAGCTCACAAAGATAAGGAGATGGACATACATGGCGAAAAAGGAACTGACGGCTGAGCAGAGGAACTCCCTGGAAGGGATCTTCGAAAAAGCCAGGGCCGCTGAGAAGATTATCGAAAACTATGACCAGGAGCGGGTGGACCGCATGTGCCGCTGCGTGGCCTGGGCCGCGGGCAACCCCAGGGACTTTGACAGGCTCTGCAAGATGGGCGTGGAGGAGAGCGGGGCGGGCGACTGGAGCGGCAGGTTCGGCAA
>CAZJAR010000093.1:0-9294 GCA_964543785.1 uncultured Synergistaceae bacterium
AAGCACCCCCCTTGCGGGCTTCAACCTTTCCAACTCCATCGACGACGCCCACCTGTCGAAGTCCGCGGAGATCCGCAGATCCCTCGGCCTGGAGGACCAGGTGCGGATCGAGCACCATATCACGGAGACCTGGAAGAGCATTGTCCGCCAGCCCTACAACCGCCGGGACGGACTTCTGGAGCTGGTGAAGACGGTGCCCAACATTTCGGCGAAACACGAGGGAGGCAATCCTGAGGACGAGCAGACCCTCGCCCATCCGTCGGACATCCTCGACTACTTCCGGGAGAAGAAGGAGGTCGAGTCGGCGGGGGAGATGGACGCCCTCACCCGGAACTTCCTGCTGAAACACAAGGCGGTGAACGACACGGCGGCCGCCCTCACGAAGGCGGGCCTGTCCTTCGTGGCGGCGGGAGCTCACAGGCTCTAGAAGCGGGCACACTCCGGCCATCACCGGCACATGATATTTGACATTTACTCCGTTCAGCCGTAAATGTGAAGTTTTCCCGTTGACATAGAGCCCTTCGGGGCGTATCATCCTTGTCAATTTCAGCCTGACCGGAAAGGAGATGCCGCCGTGAGCATGAAACCAGCAGTTCCCCATAATCCCACAGCCTGTACCATGACGATGACTAGCGGCGACCCTCCTGGAGAGGTCGGCGCCTGATCCATCGTGCACCGACAGCTTCAGCCGGGGGTCTTCTTACAAGAAGGCTCCCGGCTTTTTTTTTGCAGGAAAGGGGGAAATCCCGTGTGGAACAAGGGAGAAGGGATTGTTCTCAAGTTCGGGGGCACATCGGTGGAGAGCCGCGAAAAGATCAGGATCGGAGCCCGGCGGGCTGCCGGTTTTGCCCGATCGGGCCTCAGGGTGGCCGTAGTGGTGTCCGCCATGGGGAGCACCACGAACAGCCTGATCGAGCTCTCGGGGGAAACGTCGGACGGAACGCCGGACAGAAGGGAACTGGACCAGCTTCTCGCCACTGGAGAACAGCAGTCTGCGGCCCTTATGGCCATGGAGCTCGGAAGACAGGGATGCCCTGCAGTTTCCTTCACCGGCGCCCAGGCGGGATTTCTCGCCGGTGGTCCCTGGGGGGAGGGGCGCATCCTCTCCGTGAACCCGGTGCGGGTTGAGGAAGCGGCCGCCTCGGGACGGATCCCGGTTGTGACGGGATTCCAGGCGGCTACAGCTTCAGGGGACACCATCACCCTCGGGCGGGGCGGGTCGGACCTCTCGGCCATCGCCCTGGCGGGAGCCCTGGGGGCGGATTCATGCCGCATTTTCACCGACGTGGACGGGGTGTATTCGGCAGACCCGCGGAAAGTTCACGGGGCGGAGAGGATCGGGAGGATCTCCTGGGAGGAATGCCTTGAAATGACCTTTCTCGGCGCGAAGGTGATGCAGCCCCGGAGCATCGAGATGGCGGAACGGCTGGAGCTGCCCCTGTGGGTGGGCTCCGGCGAAGGGGAGGGGACGTGGATCATGGGAAGAACGGTGGATGAGGTTTTTCGGGCGTGCGCGGTGGTGTCGGACGAAAATCTCGCCCTTCTTTCAGCGGAAGGGTGCGGGAGCGGCGGCTGTGCCGTGGCGGAGGAGTTTTTCCTGCGGGGAATCCATATTCTGGCCGCGGCGGAAAGTGGATGTCCCTTGTTTTATATCCGCCGGGAGCGGCTGGAGGAAGCAGCGGAGATATGCCGCAGGATGTCAGGGAAATCGCCCTCGGTGAACCCCGGTGCGGCGAGGGTCTCCGTGGTGGGGCCCGGGGCGGGGAACCACCCGGAGATCGGCAGGGCCATGCTGAAGGTCCTGGGCCGTCTCGGCGCTCCGGCGCACCTTCTGACCTCTTCGGGGCTCTCCGTCAGCTGTTATGTGGACGAAAAGGACGCGCAGCCTGCTCTCCGGGCCCTGCACGAAGAATTCATCGAAAAGAAAGGGGAATTTCAATGCGCGTAAAGAAACAATGGGGACTCTGTTTCGTCGGGTTCGGCAACGTGGGGCAGGGACTGGCCCGGCTGCTGGTAAAAAAGGAGGAGGAACTCGCCTCCAGGTGGGGGTTTTCCTGCCGCACCCTGGCCGTGGTGGGAAAGACAAAGGGAGCCCTGGTCCGCCCCGAAGGAATCGACCTGGCGGAACTGCTGGCCCGGGTCGGCCGGGGGGAGCCCCTGGGTTCGGACTCCGTTTCCCCGGCGGAGGCGGCGCTGCTTCCCGGGGTTGACATAGTGATTGACGTGACCCCCACCAACCTGAAGGACGGCGAGCCGGGACTGTCGCTCACCCGGGCCGCCCTCGAGGCGGGACGGCACGTGGTCACCTCTGACAAGGGGCCCGTTTCCCTGGCCTTCCCGGAGCTGAACAAACTGGCGGAAGCACGGGGCTGCCGCTACCGGTTCGAGGGTGCGGTGATGAGCGGAACGCCTTCCCTCAACCTGGCCCTGGAATCCCTGGCGGGCTGCGATGTCCTGGAGGCCAGGGGGATAGTGAACGGCACCACCAACTACATCCTCACCCGCATGGAGGAGGGGCTCGAATATGGCGAGGCCCTCCGGGAAGCCATGGACAGGGGGTATGCTGAGGCCGACCCGTCCGGTGACGTGGACGGCTGGGACGCCGCCGTGAAGGCCCAGATTCTTGCCGGTGTGGTGCTCGGCTCTCCCCTTCCCCTTTCGTCGGTGGACCGCCGGGGGATCGCGGGGATCACGAAGAGGGACGTGGAGGATGCCCTTGCCCGGGGACACCGGATCAAGCTGGTGGCGAAGGCCTGCCGCACAGGCGGGGCCGTCCGGGCATCGGTGGCGCCGGAGGAGATTCCTCTTTCCCATCCGCTTGCAGGAGTGTCGGGGGCGACGAACGCAATCACCTTCACCACCGACACCCTGGGGGACGTGACTATCATCGGTCCGGGCGCGGGAAGGGAGGAGACGGGGCAGGCCCTGCTGTCCGACATGCTCGCCATCGCCGCGGGCGCACGCAAGGAGGATAAAAACCTAATAAAACAAAGCGTTTTTCATTGACTTCCTTTTTATTTTAAGTACAATAGCCAATTATGGCGAATAAACATATTCTACTCGACGAAACGGACCTCCGGCTGCTGAACGTCCTCTGGAACAGCGGCAGGGCTACCCTGGCGGAAATGGGGAAGGACTGCGGCCTGTCGGCCCCCGGTGTGGCGGACAGGCTCCGCAAGCTGGAGCGGAACGGGGTCATCCTGGGGTACGCGCCCCGGATCAACCTCGCCGCGGCGGGGTTCGGCCTGACCGCCTTCGTGGAGGTTACCCTCGGGCATCCCTCTTTCAGGGAAGACTTCCTGGAGCTGGCGGACTCCCTGCCGGAAATCCTGGAGTGCCACCACGTGACGGGAGGCTCCGACTACCTGCTGAAAGCGGCCTGTTCCGGCACGGAGCACCTGGAGGAGCTGATCTCCGAAAGGCTGAAGAGATGCCCGGGCGTGGCGGCCACGAAAACATCCGTGGTTCTCTCCACTCCCAAGGACCGCTCCGCTTCTCCCCTTCCCGGCAGGCCATGACCATTCCGGGCGAAGTCCTCCTGTTCTTCCGGGGCGCCGTCCTCGGGTTTTCCATAGCGGCTCCCGTGGGCCCCATCGGCATCCTGTGCATCCGGCGCACCCTTGAAGGAGGGTTCCTGCCCGGGTTTCTCTCGGGCCTCGGCGCCGCAGCCGCCGACGGACTGTACGGCCTCGCCGCAGCCCTCGGTCTTGCCGCCCTGTCGTCCTTTCTTTTGGAATGGAACGGGCCACTCCGGACCGGCGGAGGTCTCTTTCTGGTATTTCTCGGACTTCGGGCTCTCCTGGACCGATCCTCACCTTCCCCCGAAAAGAAGACAGCTGGGACCCCCGGCATATATGGAAACTTCTTCTCCACCTTTTTGCTCACCCTCACGAATCCCATGACTATCCTGAGCTTCTCGGCCATCTTTACAAGCCTCGGCCCGGTCGTGTCCCCCCGGATACTGGTGGCCGGAGTATTCTCCGGCTCGGCTTTCTGGTGGCTCATCCTCTGCGGCACCGCCGACAGGCTTGGGACCATGCTCTCACCGTCTTCTCTGGTCTGGATCCGAAGAGGGTCCGGCATCCTCCTCCTTTCCTTCGCACTGTCCCTTCTCTTTCTCTGAAACGTCCGCATGTGATCCGGAAAGGGAGAACCGCTCGGTTTTTCCGCTTTTCTCCCGTGAACAAAATGGACGAAAGCCTTTTCCAATTCCGGTTTCAAGGTATACTACTTGTAAATTGGTGCTTAATTTACTTTATGAGAGGCCGGCATGTCCCTGAGAAAAAAGGTGTTTCTGTACATTCTGGTCACTATAGTTTTTTTGATCCTGCTGATGAGCCTCACCTCCAACTACCTGGCCTTGAAAGCCTTCGAGGGGGTGGAGCGTCGGTTCTTCGAGCAGGATATGGCCAGGGTGCAAAGCAGGCTCGACGAAGAGCTCCGTATCGTGGGCAGGTATGCCTTCGACTGGGGAGCCTGGGACAGCATGTACTTTTTTCTGGAGAAAAAGGACCTCCCCAGTTTCCAGGAAATGCTTGACCCCATGAGCCTCCGTGCCCTCGGCCTCGACATTCTCGCCGTGGTGGATCCAAACCTCTCGCCGGTAGTGGCCTACACCGTCACCGAGACGGGAGGGGAGGAGAAACTCTCGCCGGGAGCCCTCGCCGGGCTGAAGGCCCTGGCGCCGGATCTTCTGAAAGCCACTTCGGACGGCTACCTCAGGGACATCCTTCCGCTCGGGGACGACCTCTACCTTCTGGGAGTCAGCCCCATCCTCCTCACAAACCACATGGGGCCTCCCAGGGGCTTCCTTCTCACCGGGACTGCCCTGAAGAAAAAAATTCCAGAGATCGCCGCGAGCCTTGGGACCGGTTTTTCAGTTGTGCCTGCTCCGGAGGCCGGTCTCCTCCGTGCAAGAGATGAGGTTGAGGTAACGACTGATTCTTCCGGCATGGCGACAGTGCGGCAGCACTGGAGAAAATTCCTGGACCACGCGCCTTCTCTGGAGATACGGCTCACCGAGCCCAGGGAAATCTACACCGAGGGACGCAGGGCGATCCTTCACTCATACCTCTGGATTTTCCTCAGCGGTGGAGGCATCCTTGTGTTGGTCATGATCCTGTTGGACACCATGGTGCTGACCAGGCTGGATGGTCTGCGCTCCGTCTCCGAGAGAATCGTCAGCGGCGGGGGCATGGGCATCCGTGTCCCTGTTTCGGGAAACGACGAAATCACCATACTGTCGTCTTCCTTTAACACCCTCCTGGATACCCTCGAAAACCTCGTGGCCGAAATCCCCGACCCCCTCTTCATCTGCGATCCCGACGGCCGGATTCTCACAGCCAACAGGGAGGCCCACCGCGTGATGGGCATCGAAACAAAAGGACTCCTTTCCGGCACGGACATTGCCTCCATCGTGAAACCTGCGGAAGTTCAGAAAGATAACGGAAAAGCCCCGAGGACGGATATTGTTTTCAGCAGCAAAGATGTGTTCGAGGCGGATATAGCACGTCCGGACAGGGATTCCATTCCCGTGGAGATACGCAGGCAGGAGATACGGTACGGAAAGCGCTCTCTCGTTCTCTTCCTCGCCCGGGACCTCACGGAGAGAAAGGGCTTCGAGCAGCGTCTTGCCAGGAAAGCTTATTTCGACGACCTCACCGGCCTGCCGAACCGCTTAGCCTTCATCGAGGACCTGAACAGGGTCCTGAAAGACGGGAACCGGAACGGGGACGTCTTCTGCGCCGCCGTTCTCAACCTCGACAGATTCAAGCTCATCAACGAGCAGGTTGGCAACGTCAATGGCGACAGGATACTGCTCCTCATCGGCCGGAGGCTCGAAGAGGCCATTGTGGAGGGCACACGGCTCTACCGCACGGGAGGAGACGAGTTCTCACTGCTTATTCCCTTCTCCCCTCCCCCGAAGCTCCGGGAGGAAGCGGAATCCCTCATGGCAAAAATTCACAAGGCCATCGGCGTTCCCTGTCCCGTTGGGAGCGAGACCATCTTCCCCAGCGCCAGCATCGGCGTTCTGACGGACATTTCCCGGTGCCTCTCCTCATCCGAAGTGATCAACAGAATCCAGCAGGCGCTGAAGGAGGCCAAGAAGGCCGGATTGGGATTTACATCCTACTATTTCGCGGAGAACGATCCCTCCGGGCCGGAGACGGTGAACATCCTGCGGCTGAGCGCCGAAATGCACGCCGGCTTGGAGAGGGGGGAGTTCGTCCCCTTTTTCCAGCCCATTTATTTCGCGGACTCCGGAGCCATCTCCGGATTCGAAACGCTGGCCCGATGGATGCATCCCTCCCGGGGACTTCTCCCTCCGTCGGAATTCATTCCCATGGCGGAGCACACCGGTTTCGTCGGGAAAATCGACCTGAAGATGATGGAACACGCCCTCCGGGCCGCCGGAATTCTGCGAAGGCGGAACCCCTTGGCGCCGCCATTCTTCTCTTCCAACGGGTCGCCCCTTTTCTTCAGGATGCCCTTTGCCGAAGAGATACTGGAGAACTTCCTTGCAAAGACAGGGGCAGATCCGTCTCTTTTCACCCTTGAGGTGACGGAGAGCCTCCTGATCGAAAATCTCGGAGAAGTTTCACGGAAGCTGAACCGCCTGAAAGAACTTGGAATCAGGATCGCCCTGGATGACTTCGGCACGGGCTATTCATCCCTCCAGTACATCAACCAGCTTCCCTTCGACTACGTGAAGCTGGACAAGTCTTTCGTCGCCCGGCTGTTCGAATCCGAAAAGGACGAGCGCCTTCTCCGGACGATCATCCACATGGCCGGTGAACTGCGGCTGGAGGTCATAGCCGAGGGAGTGGAAACGCAGGAGCAGCTCGAATGGCTCACCAGGGCGGGGTGCGCCAAAGTCCAGGGATACCTCTTCTCGAGACCGGTTCCCTGGGAGGACGTGCAAATAATGATGGGAGGTGAAGAAAGCCTGTGATGCGCTACGGAAAAAAGATTCTTTCCTCTGCGCTCCTTCTTTCGGCGGTTCTCTTTCTTCTTCCTGACCCTGCTCCGGCGGGGGGGTCGACCGCACGGGTGCCCGTACTCTTTCTGGGCGACCTGCACAGCCAGCTTCTGCCTGTCTCCCTGAAGGCGAACAAGACCACGGTCCTCTTCGGCGGGCTGATGCACGGTGCGGCTGTGCTGGCAAGGGAACGGGCTGCAGAACCATCCTCTCTTATCCTTCAGGGAGGAGACGCCGCCTCCGGCATCATGTGGCTCCATTTCGCCGGAAAGCCTGAATTCTCAGCCCTGGAGGCGGCGGGCGTACAGGCTCTCCTCCTGGGAAACCATGAATTCAACTACGGGCCGGACCACCTGAAAAAGGGGCTGGCAGGAACGTCCATGGCCGTCCTGGCCTCGAACCTCCATTTTGACGACGGAGACCTGGCGGACCGGGTTTCGAGAAACCTGATCCTGACATCTGGAAAGACGACAGTGGGCGTGTTCGGAATCGCCTCACCCAACCTCTTCGCCCAGGCGAGCCCGGGGCCGATGGTACACCTCAACAGGAACGTAGAGGCTGTCTCCGCGAAGATGGTCCACGAGCTCAGGGAAAAGGGGGCCGGGGCGATCATCGCCCTGAGCCGCCTCTCCAGGGAGCAGAACATCCATCTCGCGGAGTCGGTGGAGGGCATCCACGCCATTCTCGGGGGCTCTTCCCACGAGGAGACCCCGGAGCCCCTTTTCGTCCGGGGGCGGAACGGATGGGAAACCCTGCTGGCCGAATCGGGGTCAGGCTGCGCTTTCGTGGGGAAACTCTTCCTCACCGTCAGTGACGGAAAACTCAGCAGACAGGGCACGTCCTGGGAGCTTCTCCGGGTTACGCCCGAGAGAGGAAACCACCCCGAAGTCGAACTGATCGCCCGTTCCTACGAGAACAAGCTGAATGAAGCACTTCTTTCCGCTGTGGGCATCTTTGAAAACACTGCCGACGGGAGATCCTCGACGCTGAGAACAGCGGAAAACCCCCTTGGAAATTTCATTACAGACGCCCTGCGGTGGCGTTTCGGGACGGACATGGCCATGATCAACGGCGGAGGCATCCGGGGCGACAGGATTTTCCCCGCTGGAAACGTGTCCTGGAAGACACTGCTGGAGATATTGCCCTACAACAACCCCATCCATATCGTGACCCTGAAGGGCAGTCAGATCCGGCAGATCCTCGAATTGTCAGCCGGTGCGCTGAAAGGCGGCCCGGACGATCATTACGACCCGAACAACCGCCCCCACACCGGGGCGTTCCTCCAGCTCTCCGGCTTGCGGGTGGAATACTCTCTCCGGGGGATTCCCTCCCTCGTGGATACAACCGGCAGGCTCTTACGGTGGGGAAACCGGCTCCGGAGCGTGGCCGTCCTCAGCGGCGAAGAGTGGGTTCCCCTGGAAGACGGCAGGGAGTACACCGTGGCGGTGAATTCCTGGACCGCCGGGGGAGGCGACAGGCTCTTCGTCTTTGCGGAAGGAACGGCGGAAAAAACGGACATCAGAGACATCGACGCCGTGGCAGAATACCTCATGAGCAGGAAGGACAGGCGGGTCCGCTTCGAAAGGGACGGGAGGATCAGCCTCACCGATTCCTGAAGGCAATAGGACTGTTCGTTGTCATCCCGAGGAGCGTTTTTAGACGACGAGGGATCTCGCTTTTGATTCCAGTTTCCTCAAGCCCGAGATCCCTCGCGTTCGCTCGGGATGACAAATCCTCCTGTCATCCCGAGGAGCGTTTTTAGGCGACGAGGGATCTCAGGTTTAGGGCCTTCCAGAATCAAGTGCAAGATCCTTCCCCTCCGGGGACGCGATCGCTCCGCTCAGGATGACAACCGAGCCCTGTCATCCCGAGGAGCAGCTTCAGGCGACGAGGGATCTCGGGTTTGATTCCAGCTGCTCAAGAGCGAGATCCCTCGCGTTCGCTCGGGATGACACCGATTGCGTTCGCCCGGGATGATAAACCAGTCTGCCCGGCGGGAAATGAATCCCGCAGGGCAGCATTTTTTTCGCTTCCGGTTTCTACCAGACCGCCGCGCAGCCGTCGGTCCGCGACTCTGTCGCGCCGCCGAGGGTTCCCTCGGGCGTCCGCCAGATGATCTCTCCCCTGCCGAAGGAGTTGGACTCCAGCTCGAACTTCATGGCGTGTCCCCTCCGGGCGAGGCTCTGGGCCACGGCCGGAGAGAACCCGGGCTCCACGGAAACGTTCATGCCGCCCATCCACTGCCACCGGGGGGCGTCCAGGGCCTGCTGGGGGTTCATCCCGAAGTCCACGGTGTTCATCACCACCTGGACGTG
>CAZJAR010000094.1:0-1904 GCA_964543785.1 uncultured Synergistaceae bacterium
GGCCTTTCCCCTGGAGCATCTCCCCCGCCGCCGACAGGGAAAAGGCCGTCACGGCGCCACGGCCGGGACACGCCGATCTTCCAGGGAGCATCAAGTTCGGCGTGGAGAACATGCGCAACATCCTGGAGCGGGCCAGCGCCCGCACCACCGCCCCCCGGACCCTCGCCGGAGCGCTGGCGGCTCTCGTCCTGAAGGAGCTCGGCGTCACCGTCCGCAGCGCCGTGGAATCCATCGGAGGAGTGACAGCTTCCCTCCCGGCGGACGATGATGAATGGCAGCGGGCCGCCCTCTCCGATCTCGGCGTCGCCCGGGAGAAGGACGAGCCCGCCCTGAAGGCCCGCATCACCGCCGCAGCGGATGAGGAAACCAGCCTCGGGGGAACCTTCGTGGTCTCCGTCACCGGCCTTCCGGCAGGAATAGGATCCTTCACCGAGTGGGACGGCCGGCTGGACGGGCGTCTCGCCGGCGCCGTCATGGCCATTCCCGCCGTCAAGGGAGTGGAGTTCGGCGACGGCTTCCGCTGCTCCGGCCTCCCAGGGCGGGACGTCCACGACCCCATTTTCGTGGAGGACGGGCAGTGGGCCAGGAAAACGAATCACGCGGGGGGCATCGAGGGCGGCATGAGCACCGGCCAGGAAATTTTCATCCGGGCGGCCATGAAGCCCATCCCCACCATGAGAAAGGGGCTCCTCTCCTTTGACACAGTCTCCGGAAAACCCTCGGCGGCCCACAGCGAACGGAGCGACGTGTGCGCCGTCCCGGCGGCCTGCGTGGTGGCGGAGGCCATGACGGCATGGGTCGTGGGCTCCATGGCGGCGGAACAGTTCGGAAGCGACCGGATGCAGGACCTGAAAGAACGGTTCGAGGCGTACAGAAAACACGCTGAAAGGTGGAATCTCCATGACGGCATGTCTTCATGACACGGGACGGGACAACATTTTCATCGGGGGGTTCATGTGCTCGGGAAAGACGAGCGTAGGGAATGAACTCGCCAGGAGGCTCGGATGGACTTTCACCGACACGGACAGGGTGATCGAGGAACGGGCGGGGATGACCGTACCGGAGATCTTTTCCACTCTCGGAGAACCGGTGTTCAGAAGGCACGAATTCGCCGCCGTGGCCGACGCCCTCGAAGGAAGCCGGCAGGTGGTCTCCCTCGGCGGGGGCGCCCTGGTGAACGAGGAACTCCGGGGGATGATCCTCTCCCGGGCGAAGCTCGTCATACTGGACGTCCGGCCTGAAACTGTGCTCTCACGGGCGGAGAAGCAGAAGGGCGCCCGCCCCCTCCTGGACGGCGGCAACGTCCGGGCCCTCATGATCAAGCGGCGTCCGGCCTACGCCCACTGCCACATCAGGGTGGCCACCGACGAATTCCCCGTTTCATCGGTGACCGACAGGATACTTGAAAATCTCTACGGAACGGCGGCGGTGCTGTGGTCCGTGGAATCCCCCTTCCCCGGCCTCACCGGCAGGGATAGGAGCCCAGCAGCCGCAGGAAGACCGTCCTCTCCCTCATGGTATCGAGAGCCTTCCGTACCGGCTCATCCTCGAGGAATCCTTCCACGTCGATGAAGAAATAGTACTCGAAGGAGCTCCCCGAAAGGGGCCTGGACTGGATGTGGGTCAGGTTCAGGCCATTTTCGTAGAGGGGCTCCAGGGCGTAGAACAGCCGTCCGGGCTTGTGCTCCACGTTGAACAGAAACGAGGTCTTGTTCCGCTCCCCCCTTCGGGGCGTTTCCCGCCCCACTACCCAGAAACGGGTCCTGTTGCTTCCCCGGTCCTGGATCTTTTCAGCGAGAACAGAAAGTCCGCACCGCTCCGCGGCAAGGGCGCTGCAGACGGCTGCCCTCTCTGGCCGTCCGGCGCACGCCCTTTATTTTTCACTTGGAAGGGGATATACTGGG
>CAZJAR010000094.1:1914-9011 GCA_964543785.1 uncultured Synergistaceae bacterium
GGGTACCTGCTCCGCCCCCGGCAGGTTCGACCGGAGCCACTCCCTGCACTGTCCCAGGGCCTGGGGGTGGGAAAGAACTTCCCGGATATGTTCCGGGGATGTTCCCTCCGAGGCGAGGACGTGTTCAATTTTAATAGATACTTCATTATGTATTACTATATCCTTCGCAGCCGAGGCAAAGGCGTCCATGGTGGGGAGAACCGTTCCCTCCAGCGAGTTTTCCGCCGGAAGTACGCCCCAGTCGGCCAGTCCCTTGTCCACAGCTGAAAAGACGTCGGGAAAGGAGCCGCACGGCACGGAATCCACTGTCCCGCCGAAAGCCGCGAGCACTCCCTCGTGGGAGAAAGACCCCTCCGGTCCCAGGAAGGCCGCCTTTGGACGGTACTGCACTCCCCGGCACAGAGAGATTAATTCCCGGTAAATTCTGGTCACCGCCTCCTGGTCCAGGTCCGGGCACGCGAGGAGCACCCTCCCGATGACCTGGTTTTCCCTGACGGGGTCGTACACGGGAGCGCCGCCCTTGGCCCTGCCGATCTCCCGGGCGGTCTCCGCCCTCTCGGCGATGAGCCCGGCGATCTGCCTGTCCAGAGTGTCGATCTTCTCCCGGAAATGCTGCAGCTTCTCCTTGTCCATGGGAACTCCCTCCATCTCTTTTTATTTTTCCAATTTTCTTTTATTTTCCGGTCGCTTGACAGTCCGGGGGAAATTCTGCAGGGCTGCCCGCAATTTCCTGAGGGTCGCCCAGCAATTTAAGCACAGCGCCAGAAAACATGCTACCACACAACGAGAAAGCGAAGGAGGGAGTTCAGGTGAAGAAGAAGAGCCTCCCCATGGTCCCCGCGGGAGCGGCCCTGAAAGATTGTATCTGCACGGTGAAGGTATAGGAAAAAGCTATTCTGGAAGAAGGGAAAAACGCCACTCCGACCGGGCCGTGTACCGTTCCCCCTGCCTGAGGACAGGGAGGGGAAAGCCGGGAAGAGCGGCTGCGTTGGGGTACCACTGGGGCTCAAGGGCAAGGGCCAGTCCGGGTCTGCCCTTCCGGCCCCCTGAAAAGACCTGGTCCGGTGAAAGGGACCTCCCCCCGTAGAACACCACCGCCGGCTGGTCGGTAAACAGCTCCATCCGCCGCCCGCTCGCCGGGTGGTCGAGGACGGCGCAGGGGATATCCGCTCCCCGGCCTTCGTCAGGGAGAAATGGATGATCGAACAGATCCGCCGGGAGCGGCGGCCGTGAGGATCGAAAATCGAAGGGCGTTCCTCCCACAGCCTCGGGAAACCGTGGAAGACAGTTTCCGTCCAGGGGCATGTACTTCCCCGCCCGAAGAAGCAGACTGTGATCCTCAACCGAAAGGGAGGACTGGCCGCCGAGGTTGAAGTAGCCGTGGAAGGTGGGAGCGAAGAGGGTGTCCTCCGATGACCACGCCTCCCACTCCAGGGAGAGTCCTCCTTCGCCGTCCAGCGTGTAGGCTGCTTTCACCGAGAGAACTCCGGGAAACCCCCAATCCCCTGGAAGGGTCGACATGGTGAAGCGAACCCCCGCGATTTGCCCGTCGCAGAAGGTCATGCCCTTCCAGAGGCTTTTGGAAAATCCAGCGGAACCGCTGTGGAGGCACGTGGTTCCCTCGTTGGGCTCCAGGGACAGCATCCTTTCCCCGAACTGTACGGAGGCCCCGGCGATGCGCCCCGCCACGGGACCGCAGAGAACACCGCACCAGGAGCTGTCATGCTCGTATTCCTTCACGCTGTCAAACCCCAGGACGATATTTTCCGCCCGGCCTGACCTGTCGGGGACCTCAATGGAATGGACTGCGGCACCGAAATCGAGACACCGCACCGTAATGCCGCCGTTGGCCAGAGTGTGGAGGAACACTCTCTCCCCGCCCGCCGTGGTCCCGAAAAAGCCGGAGGCCACGTATGCGGCGCTACCGTGCAGTACGTCGCTTCGTATAGACATCGAAGGCCACCGCCCCGAGAAGCACCAGCCCCTTGACCACCTGCTGCCAGTCGATGGAGACTCCCACGATGGACATGCCGTTGTTCAGGATGCCCATGATGAGCCCGCCGATGATGGCCCCGGCGACGGTCCCGATGCCCCCCGACGCCGAAGCGCCGCCGATGTAGCATGCGCCGATGGCGTCAAGTTCGAAGTTGGTGCCCGCCATGGGCGACGCGGCGTTCAGCCTGCCCATGAAAACCAGGCCCGCCACCGCCGCCAGGAGCCCCATGTTGGCGTAGACGAGAAAGAACACCCGGTTCGTGTCGATGCCTGAGAGTTTCGCCGCCTTCTCGTTTCCGCCGAAGGCGTAGACATGGCGGCCAAAAACTGTTTTTCCCGTGATGAAGGAGTAAATCAGCACCAGGATGCCCAGAAGGACCAGCACCACGGGAAGCCCCCGGTGCCGGGCAAGCTGCCAGGCGAAGGCAAGGACCACCGCCCCCACGGTGAGGATCTTCAGGGCCCACAGGGGAAAGGACACCACGTCGAAACCGCAGGCGATTCTTTTTCCCCTGCTCCTCAGGTCGGCGAAGGCGAAGGCGAGAATTGCCGCCGCCACCACGGCGATGGCCGTGTAGTTCAGGTCCGCGCCCCCGAGCAGGTCGGGAATGAAGGTGGAAATGGATTTCTGGAAGGACTGGGGCATGGGGGCAATGGTCTGTCCCCTCAGCATGACAAGCGTCAGCCCCCGGAAGCAGAGCATTCCCGCCAGGGTGACGATGAAGGCAGGGATGCGAAAATAGGCGATCCAGTACCCCTGCCAGCACCCTATGGCCACGCCCAGGAGCAGGGCAATGAGCACCGAGGGCAGCACAGGCCACTTCCAGGTGACCATCATGGTGGCGGCCACGGCGCCGATGAAGGCCGCCACGGAGCCTACCGAGAGGTCGATGTTTCCCGTGAGAATGCACAGGAGCATGCCGATGGCGAGGATGAGAATATAGCTGTTCTGCTGGATGATGTTGGTGATGTTCAGGGGCCGGAGCAGCACGCCCCCGGTCAGGTACTGAAAAAGAATAACGATGAAGATGAGCGCCACCATCATGGCATACTGGCGGATGTTCGCCATGAACATCTCTTTCATCTTCTCCATCAGGCCACCTCCCGATTGCTCTGCATGATGCACTTCATGATAGCCTCCTGGGAGGCCTCTTCCCGGGACAGTTCACCCACGATCCGTCCCTCGTTCATTACGTAAATCCGGTCGCTCATCCCGAGCACCTCGGGCATTTCGGAGGAAATGAGCACCACCGCCTTGCCGGCCGCGGCCAGCTCGTTGATGATGCAGTAAATTTCGTATTTCGCCCCTACGTCGATGCCCCGGGTGGGTTCGTCGAGGAGCAGTATGTCAGGATCGGCAAGAATCCACCGGGCGAGCACCGTTTTCTGCTGGTTTCCCCCGGACAGATTCCCCGTCTTCTGGAAAATGCTCGGCGTCTTGATCCCCAGCCGTTTCCGGAGATCCTCCGCCGCCGTCACCTCCCGGTTGCAGTCGATGACGCCCTTGCGTCCGCAGAGACTTGACAGGCTCGCAAGGGAGATGTTGCGGCAGATATCGTCGATCAGGATCAGCCCCGAGGACTTCCGGTCCTCGGTGAGATAGGCGAGTCCCCTGCTGATAGCCTCCTTGGGCGATGGAAGCTCCGCAGGCTCTCCACCCAGGAGGATCCGCCCCGAGATGTCCATGCCGTAGGACCGGCCGAAGATGCTCATGGCAAGCTCCGTCCGCCCGGCGCCCATGAGGCCCACGAGCCCCACAACCTCGCCCCGCCGTACTGTGAAGCTCACGTTCTTTATCTTCAGGCAGTCGGGGCGGAGCGGGTCCCGGACGGTCCAGTTTTCCACCGCAAGGGCAACCTCGCCGGAGGGTTGTGTCTCCCGTTTGGGAAACCGGTCCACGATCTCCCGGCCCACCATGCCCTTGATGATCCGGTCCTCCCGGATGGTTCGTCCGGCGTTGTCCAGGGTTTCTATAACGGCGCCGTCACGGAGGACGGTAATCCGGTCGGCGATCTTTTCAACTTCGTTCAGCTTGTGGGAAATGATGATGGACGTGATCCCTTCCGACTTGAGGTCGAGGAGCAGCGTGAGGAGCCGCCCGCTGTCCTCGTCGTTCAGTGCGGCTGTGGGCTCGTCGAGGATGAGCAGTCGGACGTGCTTGGAGAGGGCCTTGGCTATCTCAACAAGCTGCTGCTTGCCCACCCCGAGATCCTTCGTCAGGGCCGACGGTTTTTCCTTCAGGTGAACCTTTTCAAGAAGCCCGGCGGTCCGGGTGTAGGTCTCGTCCCAGTCCACCACGCCCCGTCGAGCCCGCTCGTTTCCGAGGAAGACATTTTCCGCGATGGAAAGGTACGGCACCAGGGCGAGCTCCTGGTGGATAATCACGATGCCCTTCTCCTCGCTGTCCCGTATGGAACGGAAGGAGCAGGGCTCTCCGTCGAAGAGGATCTCCCCTTCGTAATCCCCGGAAGGATACACTCCGGAGAGAATGTTCATAAGGGTGGACTTCCCCGCGCCGTTCTCGCCGACGAGGGCGTGGATTTCTCCCTCCTCCACGTCGAGACAGACGTCCTTCAGAGCCCGGACGCCCGGGAAAGTCTTGGTGATGTTCCGCATCAGCAGAAGTTCTTTCGCCATAAGGTCAGCCCCCGTCTCCGGTGTTTCCGGTGGACGGACACTGCCGTCCACCGGAAAAGAACCGCTGTTCTACTTCAGATCTTCTTCCTTGTAGTAGCCGGAGTCGAGAAGCAGTGCCTTGTAGTTGTTCACATCGGCGAAGACAGGTTCGAGCAGGTAGGAGGGAACGACCTTCACGCCGTTGTCGTAGGTCTTCGTGTCATTCACTTCGGGGGTCTTTCCCTGCATGAGGTCGCCCACCATCTCGGCCACCTTGCCGGCCAGAGCGCGGGTATCCTTGAAGACCGACATGGACTGCTTGCCGGCGATCATGTTCTTCACGTTGGCCCTGTCGCAGTCCTGCCCGGTGATGATGGGCCAGTCCTTGCCGGGAATGTAGCCGTTGTTGTCGAGGGAGGCGGCGACGCCGTAGGCGAGGGAGTCATTGGGGGAAAGCACCACGTGGAGCTTCTTGTCCGTGTAGGACTTGGAGATCAGGTTATCCATCCGGGCCTGGGCATCCTCGGACTTCCAGCCCAGAATGGCGATCTGCTCCATCTTCGTCTGGCCGGACTGGCAGACCAGTTTGCCGCTGTCGAGGTAGGGCTGCAGCACGCTCATGGCGCCGCCGTTGAAGAAATAAGCATTGTTGTCGTCGGGGGAGCCGCCGAAGAACTCGATGTTGAAGGGCCCCTTGCCCTCCTTCAGACCGAGCTTCTCCTCGATGAATTTTCCCTGGATGACGCCCACCTTGAAGTTGTCGAAGGTGGCGTAGTAGTCCACGTTGGGAGTCTGGCGGATCAGGCGGTCGTAGGCGATGACGGGAATCTTCGCCGCGGCGGCGCTGGCCAGGACGTCGGAGAGGACGGTCCCGTCTATGGAGGCGATGATGAGGACCTTGCATCCCTTGGTGATCATGTTTTCAAGCTGGGAAATCTGGGTGCTCACGTTGTTCTCGGCATACTGAAGATCCACCTGGTATCCCTTGCCCTCAAGGATCTTCTTCATGTTCGCGCCGTCTTCGTTCCAGCGCTGGAGGGACTGGGTGGGCATGGCCACACCCACGAGATCTGCGGCCATTGCGGCAGAGGAGAAGATCAGGACAAGAGCAAAAAGAGCGAGCAGCACTTTCTTCATGACGATCCACACTCCTTCATAACGGTTTTTGGGGGAGGCAGTGCCCCCGTGTTCACCCCCCGCTGAGGGAGGCGCCTTCATTCCGCATCCCCGTCCGGGCGGGGGACCCTGGTGTCTGCAGCGTGAGCGGCATCATCTCCTTTTGAAAAAAGAGGTTCCTGTTCCGTTCCGGACCTGAACCTATTCCGGATCTCTCCTGTCCGGGAAGGCAGGAGGCAAAAGTATTATTCGAACAGGGATTGGCTGCCATTTCCATTCTTGTTTGGAAGATTGCGGGGATATACTTTTCCCATCATCATAATTGATTGATTCAATAAATATATTATGAACGCATTTTTTATTTTGTCAAGACCGAATCTTCCCTCATATCCGGCTGCATTCCCCAAAAAAAGCGGCGGGGAAAAAACCCTGCAGCCCGCCCGCGGACGGAATACAGGGCCTCCAGAACAAACCTGTTCCCGGGAATGCTCATCTCTCCGCCTGTTTCCAGACCTCGCCCCGGGGGGTAATCTTCATACGGCAGACATCGTCGCCCATCTTGACGCTCTTCAGAAGCTCCACGTCCACTTCGCAGCCGAAGGCGCACTCGAAAAGGACCTTGCTGTACCCCGTGGTGCACTGGCACCACGTGTCCGTCTCCAGCCTGTCCACATCGGCAAGCATGGGGCAGGGGCAGAAAGGAAACTGCAGGTACAGCTCCCCGTCCACGCAGGACAGGCCGGCCTCCCTTGCCCGCTCGTGGCCGGCAAATTCCTCCATGCTGGACGAGGACGCCACCAGGTCCTTCGCGAACGCGATCCGCTCGTCCATGCCATAGCCGCACTGGCAGCTTCTGCGGATCCGCTTCACCGTCTCCCGGTCGAACTCCCTCTCCAGACGGGCCATGGCCCCCTTCACCCAGGCGGCGTTGTCCCCGGACACAGCTTCCCCGCCGTCCCCGAAGACAACCTTCTCCGCCGCCTCTTCGCCCCCGGCGGTCTTGACGGCTTCAAAAATGACCTGTTCCTGCAGTTTCCGCACATCGAACATTCTTTCACCCCGATTTCACAAAAAAAGTGCTGCGGCGGCTTCCCTTGACCCGCCAATATCATCGAATTCCATCAAGTATAACACCGCGAATTCGAACATCCGGTCAGGTTCCGTAGTCCATCGCCAATCATCCCACCGGCATTTCGGGGTTGACAGAACCGGAATGCTCGGGTACCATGCTCCCTAAACTTTTTCACCAGCCGGGAAAGGAGGATACGCACGTGACACGGATTTCTCAGCCAGTACTTTCAGCCGTTCTTAACGCCATGATGATGCGCAGCGACCCTCCTGGAGCCGCGGGCGCATGAATTTGCGTTCCT
>CAZJAR010000095.1:0-8911 GCA_964543785.1 uncultured Synergistaceae bacterium
TCCGTGGAACGTCGGAAAAAGCTGGTGGAGATCTCCAAACAATACAACATCCCCATTTTCGAAGACGACCCCTAAGGCTATGTCCGGTACGAGGGTGACCATCTGCCGTCCATCTTCTCATTCCACGACCAGGGGGGCGTAATCTACGCCGGTTCCTTCTCGAAGATCCTCTCCCCCGGAACCCGCGTGGGGTGGGTTACGGGACCGAAGGAGATCATCAGGAATCTCACCGTGTTCAAGCAGGGGACGGACCTCTGCTCCAGCACCATCACCCAGGCCCTGGTGGCGGAGTACTGCGTGAACGGCCACCTCGACCGTCACCTCCCCGTGATCATCGACAACTACAGGGTGAAGCGTGACGCCATGGAAAAAAGCTTCGAAAAACATCTTGCACCCCTCGGCGTGACGTGGGTCAAGCCGGAAGGGGGCTTTTTCTACTGGCTGAAGTTCCCCACCGTGAACACCAACGACCTTTTCAAAAAGGCCATCGACAAGAAGGTAGCCTTCGTTCCCGGCGATCCCTTCTGTCCCACAGCCGGCGCAGGAATCCACAACGCGCGGCTCTGCTATACCTTCCCTTCTCCGGAAATCATCGAGGAGGGTGTGAAGCGCCTTGCCGAGGCTGTCAACGAACTGGCCATCCCCGCAGTACACTGAAAATTCTTTTTCTGCAGCCCTTGCTCCCTCCCCTCCGGGGAGGGAGTTTTTTTCTGCATACGGAAGCAATTTGTTGTAAGATACTGAACAAAGCGAGAAGCAGGGAAGACCAGAGGAGGAGAGAGCGATGGGTTCCACGAGTCCGCAGAACGGTACACAGGATACCATAGCGGCCATTGCCACAGCGTGGGGTGAAGCCGGCATTGCCATTGTCCGCCTTTCGGGTCCGGAATCAAGAAAGCTGGCGGACAGGCATCTTTCTCTTTCTGTACCTCTATCGGCCACTCAGGCACGGTACCTTCGCAACGGATATCTTCTCGACGAAAAGGGAGAAGCCATCGACCAGGTACTCGCAGTATGGTTCGCTCCTCCAAAAAGCTACACGGGAGAAGAGGTTGTTGAAATCCACACCCACGGCGGCACGCTGGTTGCACAAAAATGCCTGGAGCTTCTCCTCTGTCGGGGAGCCCGCCTTGCCGAGCCCGGGGAGTTCACGAAAAGAGCTTTTCTTTCCGGCCGGATCGACCTGACCCAGGCGGAGGCAGTCCTTGGAATTATCCGTTCCCGGAGCGACGAGGCACTTCGGGCCGCTGCCCGGACACTGAAAGGAGAACTTGCTTCCTTCGCCAGGGCAATTTACGATGAGCTTCTTGCTCTCTCGGGCAAAATGGAAGTTTCTCTCGACTTCCCGGAGGAAGACCTGCCCTATGGGAGCGACGAGGACACTGACTATTCCCTCCAGGCAATCCGCCAGAGCCTGGAGGATCTTCTTGACCGCTGTGCAACCGGTTTTCTTCTCAGAGAAGGAATCAGAGTCGCCATCGTTGGCAGGCCGAACGTAGGAAAATCTTCTCTTCTCAATGCACTCCTCAGGGAATCGAGGGCCATCGTCACGGCTATTCCCGGAACGACGAGAGATCTTATAGAAGAAGTGTTCACGTACCGGGGAATACCATTACGTCTTGTGGACACGGCAGGGATGGGGATACCCTCCGACGAAGTGGAAGCCATAGGGATCTCGCTGGCAGAGGAAGCCTTCAAAAATGCTGACGTGCGCATCTGGGTGGCCGACGGAAGCGTTCCGCCGGCACCTTTCGACTTTGATATGGCGGAACGGCTGCGGGATCTCGTGCACGTTGTGGCGGTGAACAAATCTGACCTTCCGCCCGGAAAAGACGATACCGGGAGGTCAACAGAAGAAGTGATCTCGTGTCTTCTGCCCGAAAGTCCCATGCTTTCCATATCTGCAAAGAAGAGCACCGGGCTGGACAGCCTGAAGGATGCCGTGGTCTCCTCCATTGCAGGCGGAGGAGCCCTTGATTCCGGGCTGAACGCTTCGGCCAGGCAGGTAAACGAGATACGGACCGCCATCGGCTTTCTCAGGGATGCCTCCGCAGTCCTGGAATCAGGACTTGGTCAGGACGCAGCCGCCTCCTGCCTTTCTGAAGCCCGTTCGGCCATGGAACGTCTTCTTGGCGTGTCCGGCGAAGATTCGCTGCTCGATTACATATTCAGCCAGTTTTGCGTCGGAAAATAAAGGGAAGGGAAGGAAAACCTTCAGGCTCCTTCCCTCGAAACTACCGGATGGATAAAAGGTACTGAAGACAGGTCCTGACACCGAAACCACTGGCCCCCTTGCCGTAGACCGAGTACTCCTCCTTGTTGAAATCCACTCCCGCTATGTCGAGATGTGCCCAGGAGATCCCATTCCCTACGAACTCCCGAAGAAACCGTGCAGCGAAAATTGCACCGCCGTATCTGTTTCCGGAATTCACCAGGTCTGCCACGGGGGATTTCAGGGATTCAGCAATTCTTTCATCGTCATCAGGAAGCCGCCACAGCCGCTCTCCCCTGGCCTTTCCGGCTTCCAGAAGGCTTGCGGCGAGAGTGTCGTCCGGTGTAAAAAGTCCGGCTATGGACGTTCCCAGGGCCACAGCGCAGGCCCCTGTGAGGGTTGCCATGTCGATGATGACATCGGGGCCGAGCTCCGAGGCGTAGCTCAGGGCATCTGCAAGGACGAGCCGTCCTTCGGCATCAGTGTTGTCGATTTCCACTGTTTTTCCGTTCCTCATCCGGAGAATGTCGTCGGGACGGAACGCCTTGCCGCCGGGCATGTTCTCGGCGAGGGCCACGATTCCGTGAACCTCCACGGGCAGCTTCATCTTCGCAGCCGCCCGGAGGAGGGCGAAAACATTGCATGCCCCTGACTTGTCGCTCTTCATGGAGCGGATGAAGTCGCCGGGCTTGAGGTTCAGCCCGCCGCTGTCAAAAGTGATGCCCTTCCCTACGAAGACCACTTTCCGCAAGGGTATGCCGTCGGGCTTCCAGGAGAGGCGGACCAGCCTCGGAGGTGTGGACGACCCCATTCCCACGGAATAGAGCCCTTCCATTCTCTCTTCGAGGATTTTCTTTTCGTCCCAGACTTCCGCTTCGAGGCCGAAATCTGCTGCTTCAGCAAGGGCATACTCCGCCAGCGTCAGGGGGTTGGACCTGTTCCCCGGCTCGTTTGCGAGATCCCGGGCCATGTTCTGGGCACAGGCGAGCATTTTCCCCAGGGAGAGCCCTTCGTCGTCACCGCCGTACAGGACGAATTCCCCGGGTTCAGGGAGTCGGTCCTCCTCCGTTACGGTTTTGTATTTATCGAAGGTGTAGATTCCCAGCTCAGCTCCTTCAGCAACAGCACAGCTCGTATTGCGGCAGGGAGGAACCGGAAGGACTGCGGCTATGCGGGAAACCCCATCTCCTTTCGCTCTCCGAACAAGTTCCGCGGTCCTGGAGCGGAGACTGTCCTCCGAAAAATCTTTCCTCTCCCCGAGACCGACAAGATAAAGCGGGGAAACGACGGAATCCGGAAGGAGGGCTTTCACTATTTTGCCTTTTTTTGCCTTGAACGAAGGATCATCGAGCAGGGCGGACGCAGGCGCCACATCAGCGGAAGGAAGAATCCCTTCCGGCAGGGGTTCTCCGGAAAAAACAAATAAAGCCAGTGTTCCGCTCCCTGGGGGGATTCCCTCCGGAAGAGGGGATGCAGTTATCTTCATTGAATTCACACTCCCTGAATAGTCATTTTTCCCCAAAAGGGGCTGATGTTTTTTTCGTGTTGACGAACCAGACTCCAATGAAAACCAAAACACCTCCGGCGGTCATTGAAAGGGTGACGGTCTCGCCAAGAAAGGCTGCCGAGAGAAGCACAGCTACCACAGGATTGATGTAGAGGAAGACCCCCGCTTCGGAAGCAGGAAGCTCACGAAGGGCATCGTACCAGAAAAGATAGGCGAGTGCAGAGCAGCACACCCCGAGGAACAGGATATTGGTCCAGGCTCCGGGAGAAATTGATGAAACCTCCGAAGCCCCTCCAGAAAGAAGAAATGGGAGGGTGGCGAAAAGCCATCCGAAAGAAAGGGCGTAGGCCATCCCCAGTTCCGGGGAGGTTTTACGGAGAGCTTTCCTTGAAAATACAGAAAAGAGGCCCCATGAAAAGACGCTGATCACCATGAGCAGTTCTCCAGGACTGTAGCCTCTCCTCAGGAACACTCCGGGATCACCTTTCGAGAGAATGACCAGAACTCCGAAGGCCGCGAGGAGGATACCGCCTTTCTTTCTGCCGTCGAGCTTCTCTCCGAGAATAAGGGCGCCCAGGAGGGCGATTGCTATCGGATTCGCCGCGACGATGAGACCTGACATGCCCGCCGATACTGTCCTCAGGGCAAAGGCCTGAAGGGCGTTGTGGAAAAATACCCCGAGAAAGCCCAGTCCTGCAAAAATAGCCGCTTCCCTCAGGGGAAGAAGCCGAAGTCTTCCCCTGAGAAGAAGGAACAGAAGGAGGGCAGCCACTCCGGTTCCGAAGCGGAGCCAAATAAGGGTGGTAAAAGAAACCTCGGCGACCGCGGCCTTGATGGAAGGAAGCGAGCCGCCCCACGCCACCACAGCGATGAAGGCCTTGAACCGTGCCCTGGCGGTTGGCGTCATTTTTCTTCACCTTCGGGAAAAGAACTGTCTCCTATACCGTCCATGTTTTCCGCGAGAAGGGCGGAGAGTCTTCCCGCAAAACTTGCAGGATCCGCGATCTGCCCTCCTTCCGCGAGAACGCACTGATCGTGGAGCAGGAAGGCGTATTCTTTCAATTTTTCTTCCGATCCTCCGGAAGCGAGTATCCTGTCCATTTTCGAGATCACAGGGTGCTCGGGGTTGATCTCGAAAATCCGCTTCATGGGAGGAACATCCTGCCCCATGGACCGGAGAATTCGCTCCATGTTGAAAGAAGCACCATCATCTTCGCTTACAAGGCACGCCGGTGATTCCGTGAGGCGGGAGGAGATTTTTACTTCCTTTACCGATTCGGAAAGGACCTCCCTCAAAAACGAGGCGAGTCCTTTCGTCCGGGCCCCGTCTTGTTTTTCCTCCTCAGGAGGCAATGCATCCCCCCGTTCGAGGGACCGGAATTCTTTTCCCATGAAATGCGGGAGACCGGGAGCGATCACTTCGTCCACAGGATCGGCGAGGAGCAAAACGTCATACCCATTCTCCCTGCTCCGTTCAAGAAGAGGAGAGCCCCTGAGGATTGAAAGTTTTCTTCCCGTAATGTAGTAGATACCCGGCTGTCCCTCTTTCATGGCCTCCACGTATTCACCAAGGGAAAGAAACCCGTCCCCCGAGGAGGCCGACTGGAAGAGACAGATTTCCAGGATGGCTTCCCGGTTTTCCTTTTCAGCGCCGTCGAAGGAAGCAAGCCCTTCCTTGATGACAGGACCGAATTCCTTCCAAAGGCGAACGTATTTTTCCCTGTCGTCGGACATCAATTTTTTCAGGACGGCAAGAACACGCCGGACAAGGCTCTTTCTGATGAGCCGGATGAGGGGGTCTTCCTGGAGAATTTCCCGGGAGATATTGAGGGGAAGATCCTCGGAATCTACCACGCCTCTCAGGAAGCGAAGCCAGGAAGGAACAAGGTCCCTGCAGTCGTTCATGATGAAAACATTGCGGATGTACAGGTTTACGCCCTCGCTTCGTGGAGCGAAGTGAAGGTCGAAGGGCGCTCTCGAGGGGAAAAACAGGATTCCCCGGAATTCCGTTCCTCCCTCCACGGAGAAAACAACCCTGCCGAGGGGCGCCTCCCAGTCGGAGGTTACGTGTTTGTAGAATTCTTCGTACTCCTGGTCGGATACGTCTTTTTCCGGACGGCGCCAGATGGCCTTTCCGGAGTTGAGAACCTTGTCCTCCGCCGTTTTTCCGTCTTCCTGGCCATTCACAACGGCCATAACGATGGGGTAGGAGATGAAATCGGAGTACTTTTTGACGATGTCCCGAAGGGTCCACTCGTCGGTGTAATCCCGTTCGCCTTTCTCAGTGTCTGGTGTTTTGAGGTGAAGGACCACCGTGGTCCCCGGTTCGTTCCGTTCAGCCTCTTCCAGCGTATAGGTGCCGTCACCGGGGGAAGAGAAACGCCAGCCTGCTCCTTCACCGAGACGGCGGGTCACCACGTCCACACGGTCAGCCACCATGAAGGCGGAGTAAAAACCCACGCCGAACCGGCCGATCAGGCTCTCCGCACCTGCCGATTCCCTGGAGGTTTTCATCGCCGCGAGAAATTCACTGGTTCCGGACTTGGCTATGGTGCCGATGTAGCTGGTCAATTCCTCCCTGTTCATCCCGACGCCGTTATCAGAGACAAAGAGAGTCCGTCCTTCTTCACCCCTGCTGATGCGGATCGTGGGGGCTGACAGACCTGACTCCCCTTCCCTTTCCTCGTACTCAGGATGGGCAAGAAGTTCCAGGCGGCGCTTGTCCAGTGCGTCGGAAGCGTTGGAAATCAGCTCCCGAAGAAAAATATCCCTGTTTGAATACACTGAATGGATCATGAGTTCGAGGAGCTGCTTCGCCTCGGCCTGAAAAGAAAACCGTTCCTGTTCCATGACTGTCCTCCTGTTCATTTTTCAAAGTCTTACCACGACTGTAAGACCGAAGATTCTGCTGTCCAAAAACCCGGGGACGATGCTATCCGTCAGCACCGTCCCCGGGAAAATGCCTAAATAATTTAAAAAAAACCGCTAATCTGCCGGGGCCGGTTCGTACTCGCTCATGGCCTGCTTGAGACTTACAAGGGCGAGATACATTTCTTTTATGGCAGCCAGATGCTCCGTTTTCACTCTCTGGTTGTCTACCTGGGCATTGAGAAGGTCGATCTGGGCTCCCATGCCCTCCTTGTACATAAGCTGGGTGATTTTGAGCTCCTCGTCCGATCTTGCAACCTGTTTTCTCTTGCTGCTTTCCACGGCCACCGCTTTCTCCCATTGGGTAAGGGCCTTCCCCAGATCCTCCCGGACCTGGCTCTTCCGGGCTTCCAGGCTCCATTCCGCGGCCTCGACGCTTTTGGCCTTGTCCGCCACGTCTTCTTTCGTTTTCCCTCCGTCGTATACAGGAATGGAAACATTCAGGGCGAGGAGGAATTCCTTTTCTACAGGAGAGGCATTGTCGTTGTCCGTCAGGAGCATATATCCCACCGAGCCTTCAACCGTGGGAGACATCCCCTTCGCGGCGAGGGTCTTCAGTACTTTTGCCCGCTCCAGGGCCGTCTCGGCGGACCGGATGTCGTTCCTCCGTTCGACAGCCTCCCGCATCCCGACCTCAACAGACAGGGACGGCACGAGAAGGTTTTCCTCCCGCGGTTCCAGATCCGATCCCCCCGCAAGGGTTCTCATCCCGGCAAGGGTATTTTTATATACAGACTCGGCTTCCACCACAAGGCTTTCGGCCTCCTCCACCTTCGCCTGGGCACGGATCACGTCGAGTCTGGGGATTAACTGCTGTTTAAATTTTTCTTCGGTGATCCTCAGGTCTTCCTTTCGCTGTGCCAGTATTCCCCTCTGAAGAAGAATGTTCTGTTTCCCGATAAAAGACTGCCAGTACAAGCCCTCAGCAGCGGCAAGAGTATTGTTCACCAGGGTGAGATGATCGGATGCCAGGCCGTTGTACTGGAGGAGCATCTGCCGCTCCTGGGCCCCGTAGACACCGCTCACGTCAAAACGGTGGGTTATCGCCGCAGAGAGGGAATAATTGCCCTTCTCCCCCATATTCCTTCCTGCCTGGGAGGAGTAGGTGTCGCTGAGCCAGGTGCTGCTGCCCCGGATACCCACCGACGGTCGCTGAACGGCCACCGAGGACTTCACGGTGTGGCGGAATGCCTCAAGACGCCTGAAGGAAGCCTGAAGGGAGGGGTTATTCCCCCTGACGGCGGCTAGAAATTCCTCAAGAGACGTCTCCGCCGCGTGAGCCGAGAGAGAAAAAAAGAACGCCAGCAGTACGGCTGACAGAGCGGTTGCCTTAAAAAACTTTCTCATAAATGGTCCTCCTCGAACGTAAAGAACATACTCCCCTCGGCGTCGGCCGGGTGAGGAAAAACAAGAAGGAGAATGAAAGGAGAAATATCCTTGTCTTTTCACTTCTTATTGAGTTGAGTATAGATATTCAGCCTCGTTCCTGTCAAGAAATATCAGGTACCCTCGAAGCCGTTTAGCTGAAATAACTCTACAGGGTTTTCGAGCTCCGGAATCATGTTTTATTGCTTCCGCAATAATGAAAAATTATTTTCGTTGATTATCAGTTGATCCTGCACTAAAATTAGTGTCAAGAAATACCAGTAGGGACGGCTTTCCTTTACAAAGTGCATTTCTTATTGTAGGATTCAATGTATACGCATTCGGCTTCAGTTTCATTCCTATCCGGCAGCTTGTTTTTTCCTTTCCATACGAAACAGGAACCAGACAACACCATTAAGGAGGAGATATACACATGAGGAGATTCACCAGAGTTCTTTTCGCAGTGGCGCTTGTTCTTGCACTCGGCACGGTGGCCTTTGCTGCCCCCAAGATCGGCATCATGACCGGAACCGTTTCCCAGGGAGAGGAAGAGTACCGCGCGGGGGAAGAAATGGTGGCCAAGTACGGCGCCGACAGAGTCATTCATGTCACCTATCCCGACAAGTTCATGGACGAACAGGAGACTACCATCTCCCAGGTCATGGCCATGGCCTCCGATCCTGACGTGAAGGCCATCGTCATATGCCAGGGAGTCCCCGGGACTGCCGCCGCCATCGACAAGGTCAAGGAAGTCCGTGACGACATTCTTTTCCTCATCGGCACCGTTCACGAAGAGCCTTACATGATGGCCGGCAAAGCCGACATCCTCTTCGAAATCGACCAGCCCGCCCGAGGATCCTCCATCGTCGAGAAGGCAAAGGAAATGGGTGCCAAAACAT
>CAZJAR010000096.1:0-5877 GCA_964543785.1 uncultured Synergistaceae bacterium
CGGGCGGGGCTGGAGGAGGGGAACGACTGGACCGTGATCGAGGGGCCGGTGTAGCGGATCGTACCTTTTCTCAAGAATTTCCTTCAAAGAACGCTCTTCGTGCCCATTTTCCCCACATATTCCAAAGGCATGGAATTTTTTATTGCGGAGGCTATTGACAGACCGGAAAAAAAGTTATATTCTTTTCGGGCTTTTTTCAAATTCATGCGCTCTATCGCGGTGGATTCCTTTTCCCATTCAGTAGAGGCCTTCCCACAGGCTTCGCAGGTTCAGAAAATCCTTAACGATGTTTCACCCGGAAACAGGCAGAAAGCGGCATGCGGCGGACGGCGGCAGGGACGGGAAGCTTTTTCTTTTTTTCTCCCCAGGGGGAAGAGCGGAGAGTGCGGCTTGTTGTGTGCCGCAGTGCGGACGTTGTTTTGGTTGCCGGCGGCAGGGGGCGATGTTCTCCGACCGTCACCGCAGGTTGATGTGTCCCCGCGGGGGGACAGGTTCGCCGCTGCATTTTGGCAGGCACCGGGGAGGAGGAAGCAGGATGGAAAGGATCAATGAACTCTGCGGCGGAAAGGTGTGCGTGGTCGGCGACAGGAAGAACCTGGCCGGGGTCATGTCCGCCGTGGTTTCCTCCTGCTCCCGGGACGTGCCGACGGTGGTGCTCTGCCGCGAAGGGGCCTCCGTCCTCTCGGGCGCCGGCGGGGACGACAGGGTCATCCTTGCGGGGAAGAGCAGGGAGAGGGGCGAGCGGTTCCCCGACCTCCTCGATCCGTTCCTCTCCAGCCCGGAAATCGGGTACGACGTGAATTCCATCGTCGATGCCCTCGCGTCGGCCCTTCTGGACCGCCATTCGGTCAGGGACTCGAACGACGCCTACTGGGCCGGTTCGGCGAACCGCCTGTTCCGGGGGCTGATGCTGTCGTGCCTTCTGGGCGTTCAGCTTGACCGGGATTTCTCTTTCCGCCATTTTGCGGAAATGTACCGGGAGATCGCCGGCTGGCTGCCGAGGATGACGGAGTTCGACCCGGGAAAGGATAACAAAAAAACCAGGTTTCCCTTTCCTTCCAGCTCCTGGACGAAACCTTTCCTGGACACCGGCGAGCCTCACCCCCTGGGGGAGGTTCTGGCGAGCGTGCCTCCGAGCGTGTCCCAGACCACGCTGAACACCTACTATTCCATTTCGGGGAATGTGCACGACCTGCTGAAGGCCCTGCCCTCGGAACCGGGAACGGAGGGCTGCTATTTTTCCCTCTCCGGGGAACTGGAAGCAACGAAAGGCGGGGTGCTCTTCCTCGCCCTGTCGGGAGGCATGAGGAATTATTCCCGCTGTTTTCTCCGGTTCCTGCTCGGCAGCCTGGAGGAGCTTCACGCCGCGGAGGGGAGAAGGCCGCTGAGGGTGGTCATTCCCGATATTTCGGAATGGGAGGATGCCGCCGGGATCGGCCGGTTCATCGGCGGAGCCGATGACGCCCTCTCCGTGATCTGGGGCGTGTCGTCCATGATCGGCGCGGTCTCGGCCGAAAGGGACCCGGAGCAGGGCATCCTCAACCTTGTCGCCCGCTGCGACCGGAGGGCGTGGTGCCGCAGCGGCGATCCCATGGCGGGGGACGTCTACTCCCGGCTGGTGCCGAGGTCGATGCGCTCCTACGAGCTGACGTCCATGCCCCCGGGGCTGTGCTTTCTCCAGACTCCCGACGGGGAGTTCGACGGTGTCGCCATTCCTCCCGCGCCCCCGGGGGCCGGAAAACCGGCCGTTTCCGGCGGCGCCGTAGCCGCCGGGCCGCTGTGGCGGGATGCGGACGTGACCCGGCCGGGGCACGGCGATGAGAAGGCCCCGGTCAAGGATGAGCCGGAAGAGGCGGGGGACGGGGAAAGCCCCTCGCTTCCTGAAGGGCAGATTGTCCTCAAGTATCTCCGCTTCGACGAGGACGAGGACGAGGACCGGGACGATTCGGGCAGCAAGGAATAAACCCCACCGCGAAAGGACGGGAGATGCCGGATGACGCACACCACACCTGCGGCACAGCATGCATGCGAAGGGAAACGGCCGTCCGCCGTGACCCTGAACGGGCTTCCCCACTGCGCCTCCATGGGAAGGGAGATCACGGCCGATACCTGCGGCGACGTGATCGCCACGTCCGGCCGGCAGGTGCAGGTGGAGCATCTCCTTGCCGTCCTGAACTCGCCGGAGAGGAGAAACGCCATCCTCACCGGAAAGCCCGGCGTGGGGAAGACGACCCTGGTCCGGGAGCTCGCCGGCCGCATCGCCGCCGGGAAAGCGGGCAGGCGCCTCAGCGGCATGGTCATTGTCGAGATCGACATGAACAGGCTGAAGGGGGTTTCTGTCTCCGAGGGCGGCATGGAAATGAAGGTCCGGGCCCTCTGGAAAGAGGCGGCGCGCCAGGGGAACGTCATTTTTTTCATCGACGAGGCCCACAAGCTCTCCCCGGGTGGCGCCGACAGCATCGGGAACATGCTCAAGCCCCTCGTCACCGGCGGGGAGGTGCCCGTGGTCCTTGCCACGACGACGGATGAATACCGCATGTACATCGAGCATGACGGGGCCCTGAAGCGCCGTTTCGAGGAGATCGTCGTGCCCGAGCCCGACCGGGGCTCCATGATGGAGATCCTCCTCGGGAAAGCCGCCCGCTTCGGGCAGAGCCTCGGCGTCTCCGCCGGAAGGGAGATCTGCGAATGCGTCCTGGACACCGGCGGCCGGTATCTGCGGGAAACCGCCGACCCGGACCGCAGCCTCTCCCTGCTGGAGCGGGCCTGCAGCGTGGCCTTCTCCGGGAGGGGGGGCGGCCCCGTGCTCCGGGAAGACGTGATCGCGGCGGCGGAAATGGTGAAGAACATGTCCATTTCCGGGGCGGGAACGCCCGAAACCCGGGAGGCGGCGGCGGAGGCCCTGTCGGCGTCGGTGACGGGGCAGGAAGAGGCCGTGCGGAAGATGGCCGACTTCCTGGTCTGCGAGAAGGCAGGGCTGCTGCCTGCCGGAAAGCCCAGGGGGCTCTTCCTGTTCTACGGGCCCCGGGGCTGCGGGAAGGGGACCCTGGCGGAGACGGCGGCGAAGCTGCTCGGCGTTACCGGCGGGGACATGGTCAGGATCGCCCTCTCTCCCTCGGTTTTCCCCGCGGACCTTACGGGGCGGGGTCCCTTGCTGCCCGGCATCCTGACCGAACCCGTCAGGAAAAACCCCCGGTCGGTCCTTCTCGTGGAGGGGATCGGGATGGCGCGCCCCGATGTCTGCGCCCTCTTCGCGGGCCTGGCGTCGCGGCCCGTGATGCGGGACTGCGAAGGCAGGGCCGTGGACTTTTCCGAAGCGGTGGTCTTCCTCTCGGCGGACTGCCCTCCCGAGGCAGCCCGGCCCGGGGCGGGCATCGGCTTCGCGGACAGGGGAGGCGAAGGGGAGGACGGCGGGCTGCCGGATGCCCTCCGCCGCTCCGCAGGGACTGCGCTGCCCTGTGAGCTTGCCGTCCTTGCGGAAGAGGCTGTGGTCTTCCTTCCGCTTCGGAGGGACAGTCTTCGTGTCATTTTCCGCAGGGAGCACGAGGAGCGGCTCCGGAAGTTCGCCGCGGAAAAGGGGTTTTCCCTCACCCTGGACGGCAGACTTGTCGAGGCCGTGCTCGACAGCGCCGGGTCGTCCGGGGGGAACGGGCCGGCCCTGGCGAAGGCCGCCGGAAGCCTCCTTCCCGTCCTGGCCGAGACGGTGCTCCGGGCCGTTTCGGAGGGAAAGCGGGGGGAGATCCGCCTGGTCTCCGACGGGGGCGGCGTCGGTGCCGTCTTCGTTCCGGAGGCCGGGCAGGGTGAGAAAGATCCCGGCATCGCCGCGTGACATCCTTCCCGCAGAGATGCGGGAAGCGTCTTCCGGTGAGTTTCATTGAAAAAAAACCCCCAACAAAAGGAGGATCACGATGAACAGTTCACTGCATCCCGCAGGCGGTTCTGACCCGTTCCGCGACGACGCCCCGGCCTTCGCGAAGGCCCTCGGCGCATTCTTCCGCCCCATGCGGAAGGTCGAGCTGCCTGAACCTTCGGCGGGGAGGAAGGTGTACCTCTCGGCGGACCACCACCTGTTCCACACCAACATCCTGAAGCATTGCCCGGAGCGGGGCAGGCTCTTCCGGACGGTGGAGGAAATGAACGCCTCATTCCTCGACCTCCACAACCGTACCGTGGGAAGGGACGACGTGGTCATCTTCGTCGGGGACTACCTCTGGAAGGGCAGGGGCGGCAACCCGGAGTACGACAACTCCCCCGCCGGGCGCTTCCGGGAGATGAAAAGCCTCACGGGAAAGCTGAACGGAAAAAAATACCTCGTCCGGGGCAACCATGACAAGTTCACGGACGAGGAATACCTGGAGGCCGGCTTTGCGGGCTGCGGGCGTTATGCCGTTTTCCCCGCCGGAGGGGAGGACGTGGCGGTCATCCACAGTCCGAAGGAGGTCATCAACCTGTGGTACGGCTTCATGGGGACGCCCGGGTACTTCAATGAAGCCCACCTGGGCTACAGCACCTGCCTCGGGGACATCGTCACCATTCCGGGGCGGTACCTCTGCGGCCACGTGCACCAGATGTGGCGCCGCCTCGGGCCCTTCGTCAACGTGGGGCTGGACGTCTGGGACATGCGCCCCGTCTCCCTCGATGATGCCCTGGCGGCCTACGGCGAGCCCGGCGGGATCCTGGCGAAGGGGGAGGAAGAGGAGGAGTCCTCCTGACCGGCGGGAGACTCTTCTTTTCCGGAGCTGCCTTGGGCGGAGTTTCTTTGCGGCCGCATCCTGCCAGGGGACAGAATACTATAGAATATATGTACCAGCAAAAACTTCCTAACTTTCATTTATTATGATATTCTTCCTGAGAGAGCAACGAGTGGAGGAAAATGCCATTTCATCAATTTTCTGAGAGTTTAAATTACCCGTTTTATGAAAGCTTTTGCATGGGGCACATGCAGTTCGATTCGCCTTGAACGCTGAATAGATGACTTTTTATCTCTATTAATCTGCTTGTGAGGAGGACGTGCGCCATGCGGAAGATTCTGCCTGCCCTTGTGTTATGTTGTATTGTCTTTTTTGCCCCTTCAGCCTCCGCAGTGACAATCCGCGATTTCGACATCAGCTACCACCGGTACCTCAACACCGACATCGTCAAGAACCCGGACGCCGCAAATGTCGAGGAGATCATCCGCTACTGGGCGGACGCCCTGTACGAGTCCTCCAACGGGGAGGAACTCCTGGGCACGGTCCGCATCTTCCAGGGACCCACGAGTTTCCTCTCGAGCTACCGGCTGGCGGACATCGTCTGGGAGGAGGCGGGCCACCCCCGGGCAGCCTTCGGGGCCTACGACTCCTACGACGCCCAGAAGCCCCTCGGTCTTCGGATGGCCATGTTTGATTCATTCCGGGACTATTCCTCCGGCGAGACCGTGGCGGATTTCCTTTCTCCAAAAAATCACGCCTACGCAGGTTATGCCCTCGCCGCCCTCTGCGGTTTTTTTGTCCACGATCTGCGGGAGGAGTACGCCATTGAACGGAACGGAAAGAAGTACCCCGCCCTCCAGTTTCCCACCATACTGAACGACGTGGCCCCGGCGGCCTTCGAGGGCGACCTCAGGGCGCTCAACCACTCCACGAAGGCCCTGTACGGGAACGGTCCGGCCACGGCCCAGAAGAAGAAGTGGGGCGTCAGTGCATGGGAATACCTGACTCAGAAGCGCGGCCTTCCGAAGAAGGCCCTTCCCGCTGCGCCGAAGGGCAAAAAGAAAGCTTCCCTTGACGAGAGCGAATACCGCTTCCTCATCCAGTCGGGCAAGCATTCCAGGGACGCCCAGCGGCAGCTCCGGATCGTGTGGGTCTCCTCGCCGATCTTCCAGATCGTCATCGACAA
>CAZJAR010000096.1:5977-8904 GCA_964543785.1 uncultured Synergistaceae bacterium
AACGTCTCCGTTCTTGTCATGGGCCTCGAGGAGGGCGTCCAGGAAAGGACCCTCAGAAGGATCGCCGCCGGGACCAAGGGGTACTACATGATGACCGCCACACCCCTTGACACCCAGGAAATGCTCTACGGCTACCTCAACAACGCCTACGAAAGCCAGCTCCACACGGCCGACATGGTTCTCCCCAAGGGGGCGTCGAAACGGGAGGCCTTCGACCTGGAGGCTGGAGCGGAACTTTTGCGCGTCACCCTCATCGCCGACGGCGAAATTTCACCCAAGGACATGGCCCTCACCGTCACACCGCCGAAGGGAAAAGCCGCCTCCCTCGCCCACGACAGGGAAACGGGAAAAATCGAGATGCTCCAGAAGACCCCCGGCGCAGGCAAGTGGACCGTCACGGTGAAGAACAACTCCTCCAGGCAGCGCCAGGTCCGCATCACAGCCTTTGTGAAGACGAAGGAACGGGTGCTCTACCTGGTCAACGTCCTTCCCGTCAGGGGAGACCAGCAGAATACCGCCGTGGTCTACGCCTCCCTCACGGGCAACGCGACGCCCCACACGGGGCTTTCCGTCAAGGGAACGGTCAGGGAGCCTTCAGGAGCGGTCCGGCCCCTTGAATTCCACGACATGGGGTACGGCCCCGACGCCACGGCGGGCGACGGCATTTACAGCGCCCTGGTCGAAAACTGCGCAGCACCGGGCAACTACAAGGTGACTGTCTCCTTCGCCAACACGGGCGGAGGAGCCGAGACAAACCAGAGGTACGCTTTCCTCAACCCGTCCGCCCGGCCGGAAGGGACCTACTTCGTGGTCGCCGACAAGGGACACCCGATGCCCCGGAAACTCCAGAGAGTCGGCACCGCCACGTTCCAGATCGAGGGCGGCAAGGTGGCGGACGACAGCAAAAAGGTGATCCGGGAGGAAAAGCCCATAGATTTCGAGCGGGTCAAGTCCCTTCTCGACAGGGGGCGCCAGGCCCTGGAACGCCATTCCCACGACCAGGCCGAAAGCTACGCCAAGGACGTCCTGCGCCTCGACAGGAACAACGCCGAGGCCTACCAGCTGATCGGGGAGGCCAGGGACGGTGCCAACAACCACACCGGCGCCATTGAGGCATTCGGCAAAGCCGTGGAGCTGAAGCCCGGGGATCCCTTCCTCTATTTCCGCCTGGGACAGTCCCACACCTACCTTCGGAACCGAACGGAGGCACGGCGGGTATACGACGAAATGCGGCGGCGCTTCCCGAACGACAAATGGACCAACCGGCTTGAGATGGCCATACGGCACATGGAGGGATAGACCGGCGACGGCCGAAGGAGGTACAAACGATGAACAGCTTTACAGTCAACGGGAACGCGAAAAATCCAGGGAAAAGGATGCCGGGTTCCGGAACACGGCAGGGAACAACCTGTTTCCGGGCACTCCTGTTTCTTATCATCCTGTCCCTTGCCGCTTTGAGCCCCGCCGCGTATCAGGAGGGCTGTGGATCCGGCGCAGCCTTCGCCTCCGAAAGGACGAAAACCCTCCCCGATGGGCAGGTCGTCCCCATCAACGAAGTGCTTTATCACCACAAAGCCCGCATGCCCTCCTCCGGGGGAGTGTCCCTGGAGTCGATGGAAAACGCATGGAAGCGCCTGTCGGCGGCCACAGGCTTTGACGCCTTCGTCTGGTACGACGACGACGACACGGTCAACGCCTACATCACGAAAGACGAGGACGGCGATTTCAAAGTTGTGGTGTTCCGGGGACTGCTGGACGTTCTCCGGTCGGAGGACGAGATCGCGGGAGTCCTGGCCCACGAGATAGGGCACGGGATCAACGGGCACCTAGAGAAAGGCGTGGCCCAGGCCACCGGCGTCGTGGTGGCGGCCAACGTGCTCAGCCACATCCTCGGCGGAGGGGCCCTCGGCGATGCCGCCATCGGGATAGGCGCCAACCTCGCCGTCCAGGGATACAGCAGGGAACAGGAAGTGGAAGCCGACGACTGCGGCGTGGAATTCGCCTTCAAGGCGGGGTACTCTCCCTGGTCACTGTACGACTCCATACTCCGCATGGCTGACGCCGGCCTGGTGACGCCCCCCAGCGGGTTCAACTCCCACCCGCCCACGGAGCGGAGGATGACCAGGCTCCGCTCCCAGGCCGAACGGTGGGAAAAAGAGGGGCCCGGCGCACGCCCCGCTCCGTCTCCTGTCGCAGGTGCGAAAAAGACCTCGGAAATTGCGGACACTGACCCTGATGAATCCGCCGATCCCGTACCTGCGGCAAAAAAAGACACGCCTGCCGCCCCAGCGAAACGCCCCGCTCCACCGGCTCCATCTGCCGGCAAGAGCGGCTTCAACCCCAACACCTCCGAGGACGTTCAGGTCATAACTACATACCCCATAAGCCAGGGAGAGCAGAACTCCCTCTCCATCCTGCACCGCAACGGAACGGGCAAGTTCTCCGCCGGAAGGTACAAGGACGCCTACGCCGCCTTCAAACGGGCCGCTGAATCCTGGGACGGCGACTACCTCGGCGCCTACTGGGCGGGCAAAACCGCACTGAAGATGGGGAAGAAAAAAGAAGCGAAGACCTGGCTCGATCGGGCGCTGGCAATCAACCCGGACTATGCGCCGGCAAAAAAGCTGAAAAGCAGGCACTGGAAATAGCCCTGGATTTTCTTTCTGGCCCGGGAGCATGGCAATAGTGCAGAATCCCGTAGGGGGAAGAACCCCGCACTTGCTTTTGAGGTCATCCTGGGCGAATGCGAGTGATCTTGGGCTAAGGCCTTCAGAATCAAAAGCAGGTCCCTCCCCCCCTGCGGGGATGCTTCGCTATCGCTTCGCTCGTTCGGGACGACAGAGTTAGGCTGTCATCCTGAGCGAATGCGAAGGATCCCGGGCTTGGGTTTCTTCAGAATCAAAAGCGAGATCCTCCCCCTTCGGGGA
>CAZJAR010000097.1:0-5457 GCA_964543785.1 uncultured Synergistaceae bacterium
CATCATCTCCTCCCGGTTCTGGTTCTGCTTTCCGAAAAACAGCCTAACCGAAAAGGAAAAGCACGTCCTCACCCCCGGGATAAAAAAGGGGTGGGTTTTCCCACCCCTTTTTCGGGGTGAGATTTCCCACCTTTTCCGCGAACCCTTGGGGTGAGGAGTCTCACCCTGTTTGCACTCAATCGAGGATGTTTTTGAGCTCCCGTCTGTTGCTTGAGCCTGTTTTCCTGTAGATATTCCTGAGGTGGTATTTCAGTGTATTCTGGGAGATGTAGAGAAGGGAACAGATATTCAGATCCTTGGCACCCTTGAGGAGCAGGAGGGCGATTTCCGTTTCCTGGCGGGTGAGATTGAACTCCATGAGCTTCATGCGCCTGTCCATCTCTTCTTCTTTTTCCTTCACTTCCGGGTTGGCATCCCCCATATCTCCGCCGTCGTCACCCCCGGCAAATCCATCTTCTTCTCTCTCCCTGCGCGACGGACTCCCCATCTTGAGGGGCAGCTCCCTTCCGTCCCACAGGGAGAGCATGAGGAGCAGCATAAATATCCCCAGAAGAGCGAAGGAGACCAGGTTCGACTGCCCCGGAAAAAGGGAGACATCATTTCGGAAGATAATGGAAAAGTGGGAAACAGTTCCGGCAAGAACGATGATGAAAAGACCCAGGTTGATCACCACCCCCCGTCTGAGGCCCGTGCGGGAGGCAAAATAGATCAGGAGCAGCCACGCATAGAGGTCAAGAAAGGAAAGCCCTCCCTCGAGGAAAAATCTCGCAGGGGTTCTGTAAGGAGAAAAGGTGAGGAAAAAAAGGGCGGCGGCGATGAAGGGGAAGGCCCCCCGGTAGAAGGTCCTCAGGTCCGACCTGGGATACAGCCGGAAGACAAGGGCCGCACCAAGGGAAGAAAAAACTCTTATCCAGTCCGTCACCTGTTCCGTCCGGGAAAAAACAATGGGAATGAGACTGACGAGAAAGCCGTTGGCGGCATAGAAGCAAAAAAGAAACACAGTCAGTCTCCAGATTGGAAAATCATGCAGGGGAGTGAGCTGCTCCGCTTCTTCCGCCCCGAGTCCTCCCACGCCCCAGAGCAGCGCAAGGGCCAGCAGCGGTGCGGCGAAAACCGGAATGGAGATATCCAGCACCGAAAAAAAACGGATAAATACAATGGAAACGATGGGCGACAGACCATAAACCACCGCAACGTCGTCAGGAAGAAGGGTACTGAGGAACACCCCCCACCGGCCGATGAGCATGGCTCCTCCTGCCGCCGACAGGAGCATTCCTGCCAGGGCGAGAGCCGTGGCGGAAGAAGAGGGAACGAATTCCGAAAGGAAGAGGAGTCCAGGGAGAGAGAGCATGAACACACATCCGGCAAAGGGTACGGCTTCCCTGTACCGGTCGAAAAATGACTTTATGGAGAGGAGTCCCATGACGAGGAAAGCAAGACAGTGAACGGCAAGGAAAAGGGCCACGGGATTGTCGCCGGCGTATCCCCTTGCGGCAAGGCGGGCCGGGAGACCGTAGTACAGGAAGAGAGATTCCATCCAGGCAAAGAGCATACCAAGACCGCCAGCGGTTCCCAGGATTTTTGCCGCTCTCATTCGAGGATCCCCCCATCGTCTCAGTATTCCATTCTGAAAAATAATTATGCTGATACCAATAGAATACCATCTGCGCTCCCGTTTCGCCACGCCCGGGAATGTGATATTCTTTCATCAATGCAATACATATATTTTGTTTGAAGGAGGATGGTTTCATGTCTGTAAAGAATGCCATGACCGCTGAATTTCTGCGGTCGGCTTACGGCGGCGAAAGCATGGCGCACATGCGCTATCTCGGCTGGGCGGACAAGGCCGACAAAGAAGGCCTGCCGAAGATCGCCAGGCTGTTCCGGGCCGTTGCCTATGCCGAGCAGGTGCACGCCACAAATCACTTCGTCGTGCTGAACGGCGACGTGGCCGACACGGCCCTTACTGCGGGAGCGGTGTTCGGCATGAAGGAAACCGCCGAGAACCTCGTGGGAGCCATCGCGGGCGAGGAGCACGAAGTGGACCAGATGTATCCCGTCTATTACGAGGCGGCCAAGTTCCAGGGCGAGAAGGACGCCATGCGCACCTTCAACTTTGCCCTCCAGGCGGAGAAGCAGCACGCGGCGTTCTTCAGACAGGCCAGGGAGCATGCCCTCGCCATAAAAGACATGGAGTTCGAATCCATGCATATCTGCCCCGTGTGCGGCCACACAGTGGCCGACGAGGCGCCGGACAAGTGCCCGGTGTGCGGGGTGGCAAAGGAGAAATACGTCCGTTTCTAGATTTCGGTTCGAGGGGAAGGGGCTGCGCTCTCTTCCCCTTTTTTCTTTTTTCCGGGGAGGAATCCGCATGGGTTTTCTGGACATCATCGGGCCGGTGATGATCGGCCCGTCATCAAGCCACACCGCCGGCGCCGCCCGGCTGGGAAAACTGGCGAGGGCGTGCTGGGGAGACGACCCTGTCGGGGAAGTGGTCCTTTTCCTGAGGGGAAGCTTCGCCTTCACGTCCAAAGGGCACGGAACGGACAAGGCCCTGGTGGCCGGCCTTCTCGGCATGGAGCCAGACGACGAGGGCATCCGGACGGCTCTTGCAACGGCCGCTGAGCGGGGCTTTCCCTTCCGTTTCGAGCGGGAGGACGTGGACGGCGCCCATCCCAATTCGGTCCGGTTCCTCTTTTCCGGCAGGGATGGACGAACCATGGAAATTGTGGGAGCATCGGTGGGGGGAGGTGCCGTGGAACTCCAGGAGATCGACGGTTTTTCGCTGAAGGTCAGCGGCGATCTGCCCACCCTGGTGACCTTCCACAGGGACGTCCACGGTGTGGTGGCCGCCGTGGCCGCCCTTCTTGCGGACCGGAAGATCAACATCGCTTCCATGACCCTCCACAGAAAAGCCCGGGGAGGACTGGCCTCCCTCGTGGCGGAGATGGAGATGGAAGGAAATCCCGACCACGCTCTTCCCGGCGACGTTGCGAAGGTCCACCCTGCCATCGTGCGGGTCGTTCCCCTCTACGGGAGAGGAGGTCCGTCATGAGATCCATGGCCGATATCGCCGAGCAGTGCCGCCTGTCAGGACGGTCTTTCTCCGAACAGGCCCTTTGTATGGAATCGGAGGAAACAGGATCCTCCCCGGACATTCTCAGGAACGGGATGCTCTCCCGGCTGAAGGATATGGAGTTCTCGGTCAGGGAGGCCGTGTCGAAAGAGTGGCGGGGGCTCATCGTTCCGGCGGAAGCCTCTCTTCTGGAGCAGTACGCGGCACTGGGGTGCGCCTTGTCGGGGCCCTATGTTCTTTCCGCCGCCCGGATCGCCATGGCGGTTTCCACCTACAACGCCGCCATGGGGCGCATCGTGGCGGCACCCACGGCGGGGAGCTGCGGCATCCTGCCCGGCATGCTCTTCGCGTGCCGGGAACAGTTCGGCACGGAGGACGACCTTCTTCTTTCGGGCCTGTTCGCCGCCGCGGCTGTCGGTGAAGTGACCGCCGCCCGGGCAACTCTCGCGGGAGCCTCCGGAGGCTGCCAGGCGGAATGCGGTTCAGCGGCCGCCATGGGCGCCGCAGCCCTGGTGACCGTCCGGGGAGGTTCCGCCGACGCCGTGTCCCATGCCGTGGCCCTCACCTTCAAGTCCATCCTCGGCCTGGTGTGCGACCCCGTGGGCGGCCTGGTGGAATGCCCCTGCGTCAAGAGGAACGCCATGCTGGTGAGCCTCGGGACCCTCGGCGCGGACATGGCCCTCGCGGGGGTGAAGTCCCTCATCCCCGCCGACGAAGTGATCGACGCCATGGGGCAGATCGGCCGCGCCCTTCCCGGAACCCTGAGGGAAACGGGACTGGGCGGCCTTGCCGTCACCCCCACGGGGAAAGCCCTGGCCGAAAGCACCGGCATGTAAAAGGCGCAGGGAAGCATGCTCCCTGCGCCTTCTCTGGAATTCCTATTCCAGCACGAGTCCCCTGATGCCCGTGATTCCCAGGCCGGGTCCCGCTGAAGGAGCGACCTTCGCTCCCGTGTAGACCGCGCCCCCTTCCACCGGGTCGGAGGCGCAGAGGATGGGGGGATCCAGGTCCGCCCTCGTGATGACCGGAAGGGCCGAGGCCAGGTGGGCCGCCGCCGTCACGCTGATCTTGGTCTCCATCATGGCCCCGATCATGCACTCCACGCCGCAGGAGCGGGCCATGGCGCAGACGGCCAGGGCATTCCGTATGCCCCCGGTCTTCATGAGCTTGATGTTGACCAGGTCCGCCGCCCTCATGGAGAGGATGGTGAAGGCGTCCCGGGGCGAAAACACCGACTCGTCCGCCAGAATCAGCGTCTCCACGCTGTCGGTGACATATTTCAGCCCCTCGAAGTCATGGGCCTTCACCGGCTGCTCCACGAGCTCGATATCGAGCCCCTCGTCCTCGAAGAACCGGATGGTGCGGACGGCCTGCTTGGGCGTCCACCCCTGGTTGGCGTCCACCCGGAGCAGAATGTCCTTCCCCACCGCCGAACGGATCTCCCTGAGGCGGATCATGTCCTGGGCCGAGTCGGTCCCCACCTTGATCTTCAGGGCGGGATACCCGTCCGCCACGGCCTCGAGGCTGTCTTTCACCATGGTCTCGGGATCGTTGACGCTGATGGTGTAGTCTGTCTCCACTTCCTTCGCCGTTCCCCCGAGGAGGGCGTACAAAGGCTTCCCGAGAATCTTTCCCCACAAGTCGTGGAGGGCGATGTCCACCGCGGCTTTTGCCGACGTGTTGTGCACCAGTGCCGAATCCACGATGTCCAGCAGATCGTTGAGGTTTTCCGTATCCTGCCCGGCAAGGAGCGGACGAAGCCGCTCCTCCACCGCACCACGGATCGCTCCGTTGGAATCCCCCGTAATGACCGCCGTGGGAGGGGCTTCTCCGTACCCGCAGACTCCTTCATCCGTCTCCACGACCACCACGTTGGTGGTCACTTCAGTGACCGTCCGGAGCGCCGTCTTGAACGGTTTTTTCAGCGGAACGGAAAGACGTCCGAGACGGAGTGTGCGTATTTTCATTCTAGACTCCCGCCATCATGGACAGCATCTTGGCGACGAAGAGTCCTCCCGCGGTGCCCGCCACGTATCCCATGAGAGCCATCAGGACGCCGATGGGAACCAGGGTTTCCTTGTAGGCTGCCGCGATGATGGGAGCCGCCGCCACGGCGCCGATGTTCGCAAGGCTTGCCACGGCGCAGGTGAAAAGGTCGATCTTGAGGATCTTGGCGATGATTGCCATAAGCAGAGCGTGGATGCCCAGGACGACGAAGCCTGCGGCCAGGTAGTAGGGTGCGTCAGTCAGTTCCTTGAAGGATGCCCGGGAGGCGATGAGGCAGATCATGATGTAGAGCATGGTCATGGAAACGGGCGAGGAGCCGGGAATGCTGTTCATGGGCGTCATGGCGCAGACAATGCCGAAGATGGTGGCCAGGA
>CAZJAR010000097.1:5557-8734 GCA_964543785.1 uncultured Synergistaceae bacterium
GTATACCCCATGGCGGATTCTTCGATCCCCAGGGCTCCCTGAATGGCCACCATGTTTGCCGTGCCGCCGATCCAGCTTCCGGCAAGGGCTCCCCAGGTCTTCCATGCCTCGGGAGGAAAGCCGTTCTTCATGAGGGCGAACATTACAACGAAGCCGATCATGATGGTGATGGTTGCGGAGAAGAATCCGATGAGCATCCTGGGGCCGAGTTTCAGGATCTTCCGGATGTCGCAGCGAAGAAGCATGACGAAGATCATGGCCGGGATGATATTCCCCCGGACAACCCTGTACGCCGCATTGACGCTGTCGGTCTTCTGCCAGAGATCAAAGGTGGCAAAAACCATGCACATGAAGTACAAAATTACGGGAGTGGGAACATACTTAAAGAACGTGGTGTCCTTGTACTTCCTCTCCAGGGATGCCACTACCCCGGCAAAACAGAAAAGAAAGGCCACATAGGCAAAACCGTTAGTGATCACAGCAAAAAACCTCCTGAATGAAAGAATAGGATAATTGTTGATTTACTGCTGATTATGATACGCGTCATAAATGATCCGCCCGATCCTGGCACAGAACTCCACGCCCTCGGACCTGTCCTTAAGCCCTTCCGTCAAAACCGAAACTACCACGGGTTTTCTGCCCCGGAAGAAAAATATGCCCGCGTCGTGCTCGTTTCCCGGTAGCTCGCCTGTCTTGTGGGCGAGGAATTGTTCCACGTCGTCCACGTCGAGAACGGGAATCAGTCCCGGAAGCTTGGAATTGAGCTTCTGCAGTGAAAGCATCTCCATCATTCGGCTCCTGGCGGAAGCGGGAAAATTCTGTCCCGAATGCAGGGTTTCCAGCAGCACGGCCATGTCCCCCGCCGTGGTGAAGTTGTCCTTGCCCGCCTTTTTTGCCTCGAAGTCCAGCATCTTCCTCCCGAGGACCGTTCCGGAGAGGCCGAGTTCCCTGATCCCCCCGTTGACCGCGTCCATGCCCAGCCTGTCGATGAGCAGATTCGCCGCCGTGTTGTCGCTGACGGAAATCATGAGCAGGGCGAGGTCGTCCAGCCGCAGCCGGGCGCCGGAGCGTACCCGGTGAAGCAGTCCTCCGTCCGCACATTCCGCTGAAGAAAACCCGTGCACTTCGTCAAGGTCGATCTCGCCGGAAGCATGTTTTGAAAAAAGGGTATAGAGCACTCCCAGCTTGATCAGGCTCGCGGAAGAAAAAACTCTGTCGGCGTTGTGGCTCAGCCTGCGTCCGTCGGCGAGACTGGATACAACGACACCGGCGGTGCCGCGGAAAGCCTCCGTCTCCTTCTGAACCGCTTCAGCCCAGTCCATCTCAGGCGGTTCCGAGCATCATCGCCCGGACGATGACGTAGATGACCGTACACACGACAATGATCCATCCGTTGCACAGCATGGCCTTCAGGTCATCGGACTGTGCCAGTCCCATCTGGCCCTGCATGTCCCCCTCCGGAATGGCGAAGGAGGTCATCTGCGATCCTACGAGCAGCACCACGACCCAGATGGTCATGGGGATATTCAGAGTCTGGGCCAGGGGAAGGAACATCTTGTTGATGACTTCCGCCTGGGCGACGGCAGCGCCGGGAATGCCGAAGACGCCGACCAGGGTCGAGAAGGCCAGGAACGCCACCGGGCCGCCGTTTTCCACATAGGGTTTCAGCAGCGTGGCAAGGGCCTCGAAGGTACCTGCATCGGACATGAAATTGACGAAGGGATCCAGCAGGACGAAAAAGAAAAAGAGCCAGATGAGACGCTTGGACCCTTCGAAGATGGTGTCCACGATCTCCGTCATGTTGAGCCGGGCCGCGAATCCCGTCAGCAGGGCCGTGCCGAGCATAATGGCGAGAACGAAGGTGGATCCGCCTTTGATAGCTATTCCGTAACCCACAAGGGAGATCATGGAGACGAGGAAGACTATGGTCGCCCGTCTCACCGTGGCGGTGGGGGTCCATTCAATCTTTCCGGCCGCTGCCACTTCCTCCTCGGAATAGTGCTTCTTTCCTTCCGTCACTCTCTGCACATAGCCTGCCCAGAAAAAGGTCACGATCCACATGATGACGGAAATGGGAATGCCCGCGTTGACAAGGTACTGGGGATAGGAAAGGCCCGTGAACTCCATGAGAGCCACCACCGGCGGCGTAAAGGGCCCGAGGAAGAGCCCGGTGGCCCCGGCCCCGTGGAAGAGGACCCCCATGGTGTTCGGGGTTATCCTGACGGAGGCGACGATGGGAATGAGAATGGGAGCGAGAATGGCGTTTCCTCCCGCCATGGTCCCCAGAAGGCTGACGATAATGACGGAACAGAACATGACGACAAAAAATGCGCGCTTCTGGGAATTGACGTTCAGTTTGCCGGTAACCATGGAAACGAGGTCATTGACGACCTGCGTCCGCTTCAATACCTCGCCGAGCCCCGCTCCGAGAAGGATGATGAGTCCGATGTACCCGAGGAACGAACCCAGGCCTCCGCGGATGCCGGCGGCGACGTCCATGAGGCTGTGACCGCCGATAAGGGATGCTGCGAGGATGCCGAGAGATACCGCCACAATCTGGCCGTAGCGGGTAAAGCAGAAAATTATGTAGATCCCCAGGGGAACCAGTCCCAGAAGTACCGAATTTTCCACAGTGATCCCTCCTTCAAAAAGTTGACTTCCCTGCCGTTTCACTGATTCTGACCGTTCCGTTACCTCCTCCTTTCTTCTGCGCCCGGGGGCGCGGCTGGAACCGCCTTCCCCAAAAAGAGCGGCCCATAAAAAAAATCCAGCAGCCTCCGGCGATTGTGTTCGCCGGTGACCGCTGGATTTCATTCTCTAGTGTCCGTGAGGAAAAACTCAGACGGACCGAAGAACGAAGCAGCTCGCTATTTCACTGTTTTTTTCGCCGCGGTGACTTCCCGGAACTTCTTTACGGCATCCCTGTAGGCCGCGATGATGGCCTTCTGGGAGGAGCCGAAATACCGCGACTGCACTTCCGTCACGATTCTCTCCTCGTCCTTCACCAGGCGCTTTCCCGCAAACATCCCCCGAATGAAGCTCTCAGTGGTCTTGACCGTCACGGACACACCGCAGTCGAGGATTTCCTCCGTTTCCTTCACCACGATGAAGGTGATGAAGAACGCCCCGAACTGCTGGTTGATGGGATTGAACCCTGTCGTCTGCGAGTTTCCCACC
>CAZJAR010000098.1:0-8569 GCA_964543785.1 uncultured Synergistaceae bacterium
AGGACAGAGGCCTTTGAAGCCTTTAATCTAGGTTCGATTCCTAGTCTCCCAGCCACCTTGAGATAGGTTCGGACTCCGAGGAGTATCGGAAATCAATATTATGGAAATAAAATCAAAACTAACAAACAGCTCAGGCCAGGAATTAGAGATTGTATATTGTGAGAGATCAGACCCTTATAAAAATCTGGATGGCAAACTTTTAACCGGAGTGCATGCTTTTTGTTTTTGCAGAGACAAATTTGTCATTGTTTTTAATAATGAGAAGAAGTATTGGACTCCCCCTGGAGGCGGCATAGAACCCGGAGAAACATACGAACAAGCGGTTATTCGAGAAGTTCAGGAAGAAACCAACATGAAAGTACTCCATCAGGAACTGATCGGTTTTCAAGATATATACGAGCCAAACAGAACAATCAGGCAAACTCGCTCATTTTGTATAGTGGAGCCATACGGAGACTTTGTCTCCGATCCGGATGAAGACATTACCGAAATTAAGTTAATCGATCCTGAGGATTATAAGCAATACTTTGACTGGCTAAAAATTGGCGATCACATCATGGAGAGAGCTTTAGAGATGTTTAAAAAAATCTTTGAAAAAAATCATTGATTTCTTTGTAAGAAGAAAGCTCAGCGACTTTGTTTTTGTAAGGTTCGATCATTGTTTCCAGCGGCAAATCTTGGCTGTAATTTTTCTTGTATTTTTTGTATGTCACATGTTTAAGCAAACCCAACAAATCTTTGAAACTCTCATGTTTTCTTTTAAATTTTCTCCTGATTAAAGATAAATATTGGGAAAAGATATTTTTAAATTTTAGATAATAAATCACATCCGATTTCTCTAAACCTTCTTTGATCAATCTTCTAGTTGTGCCTTCTATGATCCAACTATCTTGGGCGTAAATTTTAGAAATTTCTCTTACACTTTCTTCTTTGTTATTAGCTTCTGTAAATTTCACTTTCCAAAAGAAGTCATCAGTAGAGTAATGAGGAATTTCCGTTCTGTCAGAGAGTCTTTGAGCAAAAGTGCTTTTACCTCTACCTGCATCGCCCAAAATCAAGATTTTTTGGTGTTTATATGGCATAATGACAATATACCAAATTATTACAAAAATATGGAGGAATCTAAACCTACTGATACGCAAATAAGTACTACCGAGTCAGAATCCAATCTGGAGAAACTACCCCAAAGCAAGTTTGAATTGATAGATATAGATAAAGAGACTGAGCTTTTTTATTCTTTTACAGATAGAAGCAGATTTTCTTTCGTTTTTGATAAATTTTTCCCTGAATTGGTAGCAATACGAAAAGAATGTAAAGGCAAGGATGAGTGCATGAAAAAATTTAAAGAATTTTTGGAAGATCTTTCCGATAAAACCAAAGAAAAAATGATGGCTTTTAAAGAAAAACTGGAAACAGAGTGGGATGAGGTCGGGGCAGAATTTTTGGAAGTCTTATCAGAATGTTTTGAGACCGAATGGCCGGAAGACAAGTCTGAAATCGTCGGATATATTACCAACTTGCCGGTTTTTCCTCGTTTTTTGGACGAGTATAAATTTTGCGTCGGTTATGAAAACCTACCAAAATCGATAGAGACTTCGGCTCATGAAATAGTGCACTTCCTTTGGTTTAAGAAATGGAAAGAGGTTTTCCCCGAAATGGAACGCAGAGAATATGAAAGTCCTAGACTGGCTTGGAGATTGAGTGAGATTATGGACCCTATAATTTTGCAATGCCATCCAAGAATAAAAGAACTTATCAAACCCAAACAGTGGGGTTACTCTTCTTTCAAAGACATAAAAATCGGAGAGGTCGGCATGACAGATTATTTCAAACAAATATATTTAGACAGTGTTGCCGCAGGAGACAATTTTGCTACGACTCTTAAAAAACTTTGGGCAGAAGCGCAAAAGCACGAGAAAGAAATTAGTGGATTTTAAAATATGAATACTTTAGATAATATAATTGAAAATTTGAAGATAGACGATAATATAGATGCGGTTTTTATGACTGGCTCCAATCATAATAGTGAAGCCAAAGCTTACAGCGACATAGATTTGGTTGTTATTCTAAAAGAAAACAAAATCCGAACTTTTTTCCAACAAAATCCTGATTCAGAATTCTAAAAAAAGGACTCGGCAGGACGAAACAATTTTTCTGGGGTTTTGGATTCGCCCTGCCTCGGCTAATGTATTCTGCCCGCAGGAGGGGTCTGGGGAGGAATGCGGGCGGGATTCGCTTCACATTTCTTTTCGGAATTCGGGGCGGACATCCACATATTGTATTATATAACAATATTGTTTCAAAAAACAATTAAAGTTATAATTCAATATGTGAATAAGTCGTCAAAAAAACTTGGGGAAAATATAAAGAAAATTAGACTTGCGAAAGGAATGACGCAAGGCGATTTATGTCGAAGGCTCGAAGTTGATAGAGCTTATATGAGCAATATTGAAAGCGGAAAGAAAAATCCGACACTTTCCACAATTGAAAATATTGCGAAAGCACTTAATGTCTCTGTTGATGAGCTTTTAAAATAATTATGAAAAAGAAAATTGATTATGATAATTGGTCAAAAGATGAATTGATCAAAGAAATAAAGAGAATCAAAGAAACGACTTATGGTCTTGTTTGGCATCGTGATTTACCAGAGGAAAAAATTGATGTTCTTATAAATCCTGACGCAAGAACTCCTAGTGAAATGTTCCCCAATGAAATGGCAGGAAAGCCGTTTCCAGTTTTGAAAGAAGTAAAAACGAAAGCTATTGAAACTGATAAAAACAAACCTACAAATATTTTAATTGAGGGAGACAATTATCACTCCCTTGCAGTTTTGAATTTTACTCATCAAGAAGCTATCGATTTAATTTATATTGATCCTCCTTATAACACGGGGAACGATGATTTTATTTATACCGATAAAATTAAAAGTGAATATGTTAGATCAGATGACCCATTTCGTCATAGTAAATGGATTGCTTTCATGGAAAAAAGATTAAAACTTGCCAAAAATTTATTAAAAGAAGATGGAATTATTTTTATTAGTATTGATGACAATGAACAAGCTCCATTAAAATTACTTTGTGACGAAATTTTTAAAGAGGAAAATTTTATTTCCATGTTAGTTATTGAAAGCGGTGAAGTTTTTGGGACAAAAGCAGCCCATGTAAATAAAACTTTTGTTAAAGTTAAGGACTATGTTTTGATTTATGCAAAAAATAAAATTTTTATAAATGATAAGCAACCACTCTATGATGGTATGAGAGAATTATATGATTCTCATTTTAATACAATTATAGAAAATGATCTTAGAAAAATTAGTTTTGTTGATTTAATTAAAAAAACTCAATGGGTAAAAGAGTTATTTGAAAAATTTAATTTAAAGATAAATACTGAAAATATAAATTTATTAATGAATATAAATGAGCAATTTAAAAATTGGGTCTATAGTGATATTTCTGAAAAATTGTATGCTGACGCCCCACTTTCTAAAAAAATAAATAAATCAATACTAGATTCTCATAGTGCGGGAGAACCATTTATTTTTGAAAATAAAATCATTTTTAAAACCGGGACAGGATCGGTAAGAATGTTTTTAAGATTTAAAGATAATTTAAAAGCATCGGATGATTTTCAATCATCATACAGCAGATGTTCTATTAGAGGTGATTTATGGAAAGGTTTCCATTTTGATATGCGTAATGTTCAGGATGAAGGTCAAATTGATTTTAAAAATGGCAAAAAGCCTGTTCGGTTAGTTTTACAATTAATAAAGTGGTTTAATAAAAAAGATATTACAGTTTTGGATTTTTTTGCTGGTTCAGGTACAACCGCTCATGCTGTTTTGCAACTTAATAAATTAGATGATGGTAACCGAAAATTTATATTATGCACTAATAATGAAAACTCTATTTGTGTCAAAAAAACACTCCCTAGAATATCTAACGTAATTAAATATACTAAGGGAAATTTAAGATATTTTACTGCTTATGACTTTGTAGAAGCGAAAGAAACTGACAGAAATAAAAGAAAATTGGTAAATCAGTCAACAGAAATGCTCTGCATTAAAGAAAGTGCTTTTGAGCTTGTGCAAGAAGCCGAAGATTTTAAAATTTTCAGAAATCATAACAAGTATCTCGGAATTATTTTCCACGAAGATTCTATCTCGGATTATGTAAAAGCAATTAAAAAAATAAAAGGACACTTTAACACTTATACATTCTCAATGACGGATGATCCTCATAAAGAGGAATTCTCCGAGGTCGAAGAAAAAGTAACACTTTGTGCTATACCAGAAGTAATATTGAAGGTATATCGCGAAATTTTCAAAGAATAATTATATGTCATGGATAAATTTTAAAAGCTACCAAGAAACTGCAATCGATGAATTACGCGATAAGGTTAATTCTTTGATCAAAAAAGAAGGTAATAAAATCTGTGTTTTTAAAGCACCTACTGGCTCTGGAAAAACTTTAATGATGGCGGAATGGATGATGAGATTTTGTGATCCATATTCAAGAAATGATGGCAGAACTTTTTCTTTTGTTTGGATTGCTGTAAATAAACTACATGATCAAAGCCATGATAGTTTAAAAAAGTTTTATGAACTCAAAGGGATGGGCCTTCGTTGTTCTTATTTTCATGAACTTGAAGATAGAAAAATAAAACAAAATGAGATTCTTTTCTTAAACTGGGCAAGTATAAACAATGAAGATAAAGTCATTGTTCGTGCTAACGAAAAAGATAATAATTTGTCTTCTGTTATTGACAGGACCAAAGAAGCTGGGCGAACAATCATTCTTATTATTGACGAAAGTCATCACACTGCAAAAAGTGAAAATTCAAAAGCTCTTATAAATAATCTTGACCCAAAAATAACAATCGAAGTTTCTGCAACACCAGAACTTTCTGATTTTGATGAACGAGTAACTGTTGATATAGAAGATGTTAGAGCTGAGGGAATGATAAAGAAAGAAATAGTGGTAAACCCTGGTTTTAAGAATTATGTCGTTGATCCAAAGAAAAATGACCAGACTGCTGATGAGTTGATTTTAAAGTCTGCTTTGCAAAAAAGAATAGACTTAAAAAAGAAACTTGAAAAAGAAGAGTCGAATGTTAATCCTCTTTTGCTTATTCAATTACCTGATACTAAAAAAGGTGTTCCTGATAAAAAAGAAGATATAGAAAATCTCTTGGCAAAATTTGGATATACAACAAAAAATGGAAAACTGGCAATTTATCTATCTGAAAAAGATAATAAGATAAATTTGGCAAATATTGAGAAGAACGAAAACGAAGTTGAGGTAATGATGTTTAAACAAGCCATTGCGCTTGGATGGGATTGTCCTCGTGCAACAATTCTTGTTCTCTTTAGACAATGGAAAGACGAAACGATGACTTTTTCAATACAAACTTTGGGAAGAATAATGCGTATGCCCGAGCAAAAGCATTATAAAGACCAAGAATTAAATATTGCCTACTTATACACAAGCTTACAAGATATAAATACTCGTATTTTAAAAGGAGCTTCTTCTGGTATAAAACCACTAACAAGTTATCGAGAAAATGATAAATATAAAAGTGTTGATTTAGTTTCGTATCACTCAAAACGATTTCGTGAGGAAACGAGATTGTCTTCGGATTTTGTCCAGATATTTTTGGAAGCAGCGAAAAAGACTAGCTTAAAAAATGTTTCCCTAAAGGGTGGAGTTGTAAAAACTACAATGATTAAAGATGGTCGAGTTGAAAATGCCGATAAAGAAATAACTAAAATTAAAGGTGGAATTTTTGAGATACCAAAAACAGAAACAGAATTACAATATGCTTTTGATATGTTCGTGTTAGATAATCTTCAGCCAGATTTTGCACCCGAAACTAGATCTATAAAGCGTATAAACGATTCTATTTACACTTTCTTTAATGCTCGACGTAATGAGGATGAATGGCCTAAAATTCAAGCAACAATACTATCTTCAGAAAAAAATAGACAAGCAGTTATAGATACAATTAATTTGGCAAAAGATTTATATAAAACTGAAGTTGGAAAAGGTAAAAGAGAACTGATACAAAATGAAGAACCTTGGAATATTCCAGAAGCAATCAATTTTGAACCAACTTTTGTTGAACAAAAACATAGAAAATCAATAATGCAACCTTACTATGCTCGAACTCGTGATGAGGGAGGAAAATTGTTTGAAGATAGTGATATTGAAAATGATTTTATTAAGTATTTAGAAAACTCAAAACAGGTGGTTTGGTGGTTTAGAAACGGAAAACAAGACGGAACATTTTTTGCTGTACCGCATATTGAACATGGTCAAGAAAAACCTTTCTATGTTGATTTTGTAGTGATGTTAAAAAATGGAACTATTGGGTTATTTGATACAAAATCTGGATATACTGCCGAATTGGCAAAATCAAGATCAGATGGACTTGTAAAATACATCACAGAGCAGAAAAAGAAAGGCAAAAAGATTGATGGTGGAATTGTGAGGTATGAAAAGAAAAGCTGGTTGTATTTTACTGACAAAGAATACAAATATAATCCAAATGATATAAAAGGTTGGGAATTTTTAAATTTGAATTAGAGTTATGAAATTACTTTATATCGATGAATCACATGACAAAAAGAATTATGCATTATGTGGATTTTTAATAAACGACATCAATTATCGTAAGTTAAATGCTGATTTTAATTCTTTCCTAAAAAAAGAGTTTGAGCTTGAAGAAGATCAAGAGCTAAAAGGTGATGAGCTATTTAATGGAAGAGAATTTTGGAAAGAAAAGACAATGGATGAGAGGAACTCAGCTCTTTGCAAAGTATTTGATTTTCTTAAAGATACAAAAGGGACTGATTTCTTGTTGGCTTATTCATCAGTAAAAAAAGAAAACCAACACGAACTATATTTTGAATTATTAGAGAAACTTATTGAAAAATCAGCAACGATTGTTTCTAAACTAGGAAAAACAAACAGGCAGTTACTTATAATTTTTGACGAAAGACAAGATTTTAAGAAAGAAAAGAAAGTTTTCTATCAAATCGCCCAAAAGAAAAACGAGGTTATTAAAAAGCACAAAAAATCATGCACAGTTGTTGATTATGGTTATGAAGGAATTTCAAAATTTAGTCGTATGCTGCAAATTGCAGATTTTGTTGGATATTTTTTCAGAAATCATTGCAGTATGGTTGAAAATGCCAGTCTTTTTGAAAGTGCTACTGATAAACGAAAGATTGAAATGCTAAAAGATATTTTTGAAAATAAAATTAAGGCAAAATGTAAGGTATTAAAGAAAAAATAGTTCGTAAATAAATTTATGAGTAATAAGAATATAGATGAACTAGAGCAATATTATGATGGCGAATCTGATGAGTGGGAAGATGCTTCAAGCGTTGGATACCCAGAATCAATAGGTAATTTTCTGATTAGATTTAGTTCATTTGAAAATAATATTGATAAATGGGTTGCTGACGGTATTAGTGATAGATCTCACCATCAAGGATATCATGTCCTTCAATTATTGAAGACAAGTAATAAAATTGATCTTTTGGAGAGGATGACACTTCTTATGCTTACCCACTTTAAGCCAAAAAAGCGAGTGGAGTTTAAGACGATTATATCTAATATGAGATCAATAAATTCTTTCAGAAATAAAATTGTACATGCAAATTGGATTTCTTTGAGGAATAGCGGTGATGTTCAAACAAGAGTTTCAATTGATAAAGATGAGGGTTTTGTGCAGTTTGAAAAAACAAAAATAACACCTAAAATAATAGATGATAATGTAATTAAAATGGAAAACTTAATCGGGAAGTTGGATGATTTTTTTGAAAGTTTACATGAATAAGATTTAGGGAGCCCCGCTCGCACTCCTCTCGTCCTTGCGAGCGGGGTTTTGCGCACACGCGAATGGGAGGGTGGGTCAAGTGTGCAATACGAATTTGAGCCTCGGACATTTCCGCTAGGAGCGTCCAGGGCTAAAGGACGAGCGCCGACGCAATAAGAATCTCTAAACTCTAAAGTTACAATAAACTCGGATATGAAAACGAGGAAGGGGGTTGTGCGAGGGCGGACTCCGAAGGCACGCTAACGAAGCCACAAAGCTCTACATTAAGAGAAAATATATAAAGCACTGAATACTCTAGCAAACCACTGCGAGGAGGAGACCGAAGCTGGGGGAAGGATTCCTTCCTTCCCCCAAACAGTGTCCTGCCCTCGCTCCCGCTCCGCAGAGCGGTAGAGCGAGGAAAAGCAGGACTCTAAGACAAATAGGCGCGAGTAGCCCTAGCGGAAATGTCCGAGGCGGATGCCGAGGATGGACCCCTTTAGTCTTGGACGATCAAAAATAGTATAATGTCCAAGGCACAATATTGAATTTGTATTTTGTTTTCTGTCCGCCCCGAATTCCGAAAAGAAATGTTAAGCGAATCCCGCCCGCATTCCTCCCCAGACCCCTCCTGCGGGCAGAATACATTAGCCGAGGCAGGGCGAATCCAAAACCCCAGAAAAATTGTTTCGTCCTGCCGAGTCCTTTTTTTAGAATTCTGAATCAGGATTTTGTTGGAAAAAAGTTC
>CAZJAR010000099.1:0-8359 GCA_964543785.1 uncultured Synergistaceae bacterium
CCTTCGGCAAGGGCAACCCCAAGGGAGTCGCGGCCTCCGAGAGCGCCAACAACGGATGCGTTGGCGGGTCCCTCATCCCGCTGCTCACCCTGGGCATTCCGGGCAACAGCGTGGCGGCGGCTCTCATGGGAGGGCTCCTGATCCAGGGGCTTATTCCCGGCCCCGAGCTTTTCTCGAAATATGGGGCTATGACCTACGGGTTCATTCTCTCCCTCTTCCTTGCGAACATTATTTTCCTTGTCCTCGGGCTCTATCTCGCTCCCTATTTCGCAAAGGTCACCTCGACCCCGAACGCGCTCCTCATTCCTGGCATCGCTATCCTCTGTTCGACGTGTGGCTCATGATCGGCTTTGGAGTTGTCGGCTACTTCCTCGAAAAGGGCGGCTTTTCCACGGGAGCTCTCGTCCTGGGACTTATCCTTGGGCCAATAGCCGAGCTCGGATTCGGCCAGTCCCTCATAATGTCGGCCGGCTCTCCCATGGTTTTCTTTGAGCGTCCCCTGTGCATTCTTCTCTGGGTTATCACCCTTCTTCTCATGATACCGGCGTTTTCGGGACACTTGAAGAAGAGCAGGAACAAGGTTGACTGACAGGTTGAAGCCGGCCCCCCCGGGCCGGCTTTTTCATTTCCCTCCTGATGGAGGAGGCATCGCCTCGACTTTTTTTCCGCTTTATGATACTTTTTTCCCGTTGTTCCCAATCCGACCAGCCTCAAGGAGATGGCACCATGGATAGTGGACCGCAACCTGCACAGGACTCCCCAGCAGCCTAGCCGCACCCTCTGCCCTCCCTTCGGCGGAGGTGTCCGGCCCATGCCGGGAATGCCTCTGCCGCGCATCCCGCACCAGATAAACGAAAACGGACAACATGAAAGACGCTCCCCGGGGAGCGTTTCCCGGAGGTTCATGGGACAGGGGGAAGGGCCATGAAGGATATCCAGAACAAACTCCTCGCAAGCGTGGAAAAACTCTTCGAGCGGAAGCAGTTCAAGAGCCTGAAGGAACTGCTGAGTACCATGGAGCCTGCGGACATTGCCGAGGTTCTCGCGGAAAAGCCGCCGACGGAGCGGGTATTCCTCTTCCGCCTTCTTCCCAAGGATATTGCCATTGAAGTTTTCGAATTTCTCGAGGGAACTGAGCGGGAAGAGCTTCTCGGAAGCTTTACCGATTCGGAAGTGGCAGCAATTATCGAGGAAATGTCCGACGACGACCGGACCGCCCTCTTTGACGAACTGCCCGCGAAAACGGTAAAAAAACTCCTGGCCCATCTTTCCCCGGAAGAACGGAAGCTCGCCAACGCGCTGCTGAACTACCCGGCAGATTCCGCCGGGCGGATCATGACCCCTGAATTCATCGACCTGAAGGAGACCATGACAGCGGGGCAGGCCCTCGCGAGGATCCGGGCCACCGCCGACAAAAAGGAAACCATCTACACCACCTTCGTGGTCAGTCCGGAGAGGAAGCTCAAGGGAACGGTGCTGCTCGAGGACCTGATCCTCGCGTCAACGGAAACGCCCGTCACCGCCTTCATGGACGAGCTGCCCGTTTTCGTCACGACCGACACGGACCAGGAAGAGGCGGCAAAGACCATGTCCAAGTACGACCTCCAGACCATTCCTGTGGTGGACAGGGAAAACCGTCTCGTGGGCATACTCACGTTCGACGACATTCTCGACATCGTCCAGGAGGAGGCCACGGAAGACTTCGAACGGATGGCGGGCATCTCTCCTGTGGATGAAAGCTATCTCGACGCCGGAATTCTCACCCTCACCAGGAAACGGCTGACCTGGCTGCTCGTCTGCATCGTCACCCAGCTGTTCTCGTCCTTCATACTGGAACACTACTCCTTCGCCCTCGAAAGCGTGGTCGCCCTTGCATTCTTCATTCCCCTCCTTACGGGCACCGGGGGCAACACGGGGACCCAGGCGGCCACGCTGGTCATCAGGGGATTCACCGTGGGAGAGATCGCAAGGGAAGACCTTGCCCGGGTCATCTCCAAGGAGATGGTCTCCGGCCTGCTTCTCGGGGTGTCTCTCGCCGTGCTGGCGTCAATTCGTGCCTGGACCATGGGAACTGGCCCCGGCGTAGCCCTTGCCGTGGCTGTTTCCGTGGTTGGTGTGGTGATGCTCGGGAATCTCGTGGGAGCTTTTCTGCCCTTCGCGGCAAACAAGTTCAACATCGATCCTGCTGTCATGTCCGGGCCATTCATCACCACGGTGGTTGACATCCTGGGGCTGCTGCTCTATTTCGAGGTAGCCAGGCGGGTGCTTGAACTGGGATAGCAGGCTCCGGAAAAAACACCAGGGGAGGGAGGCAGGCCGGCGGCCGCCTCCCCTCTTTTATTTGTCCAGCTTCATGTCCCCGGAACGGATGTGTCCGGTCCTTCTCAGGATTTCGGAAAAAAGCAGAGAAAGAACGGCAGGGAGCAGAAAATGAAGGAGCAGGATCCCCGGCCATGCAGAACCTCCCATGACCTCCAGGGTGGACACTTGCCCCACGAGGCCGCTGGTCCCCATGCCGGCGCCGACGCGGCTGTTCTCCATCCGGAAAATCACGGTGGAGAGGGGCCCGAGGAGGGCTGACGCAGCCGTGGGGGGAACCCAGATCCATGGATTCCGTATGATGTTCGGGATCTGCAGCATGGAGGTTCCCAACCCCTGGGCGATGAATCCCCCCGTGCCGTTTTCCCGGAAGCTCGCCACGGCAAAACCGATCATCTGGCAGCAGCACCCTACCGTTGATGCTCCGGCGGCAAGGCCGGAGAGCCCCAGGGAGATGGAAAGGGCAGCGCTGCTGATGGGAAGGGTCAGGATCATTCCCATGGCTACGGAGAGGACGACTCCCATGGGAAGAGGGTGAAGGGTGGTGGCGGCATTTATGGCGCTGCCGAGCCAGTACATCATACCCGCCACGGCCGGACCGGCGACAACGCCCACAGCGCATCCGGCGACAATGGTGGCTGCCGGCACGAGGACGATGTCCACCCGCGTCTTTCCGGCAATTCTCCGGGAAACCTCCGCTCCTGCCCAGGAGGCCACAAGAGCCCCCACGGGCTCGCCGACAGCCGCCGCTGATCCGGAAAAGGTTCCTGCGCCCACGGCACCGGCAACGAGAGAAGAAAAAATGCCCAGGGGAGGAGCCCCGACGGCAAAGGCCACTCCTGCGCCTATGGCAGGGCCCATGAGCAGCTGGGCGATGCGGCCGAAGTTTTCGAGATGGGGAAGAGAAAGCATTTGACCGCACTGGCGGAGGATGAGTCCGATGATGAGGGATGAAAAGAGGCCGAGAGCCATTCCGTTGGAGACCTTTATCAGGTAGCCCCTGAGGGGAGAGGATGGTGTTTCTGCCATGGGATCACTTCCTTTACAGATGTCTTGTCACCTGTAAAGAATACACTTTTATTTTTCCTCGGGCAAGTAGTTCTTTTCCCCGAGCCGGACGAGCATCCTTTCCCAGACGGCCTCGTCATCCAGTTCAAGGGTGTGGAGGTGAACTCCTCCCGTGAGGGAGGAAAGCGGCTCCCCGGCACTGCTCCGGATGGTCTCCATGAAGCGGGCCACATCGCCGGGGGTGGAGAGCATGAGGTTTCCGGTAATCTCGCCGTACACCGGGTGCTCGACGATAACGTTGATCACCCTGGCACCGCATCCCACCATGATAAGAAGTTCCTCTTCCATGGATTCGTAGTCCCGGTGCCTTGTGACCACGGTCTTCACCATTCTGCCCGCCCCCGCCGGCGGAAGGAGAAGATACCCCCTTGGAGTCGCCACCAGGGGAATCCCTTCCGCCCTGAGCACAGCCATATCCTGAACGATCACCTGCCTGCTGACGCCGAACCGGGCTGCGAGTTCCCCTCCCGTAACCGGTTCCGGTGCCATTGCAAGCTCAGAGGCGATGTTCTTTCTTCGTTCTTCGGTCTTCACCCCGGCCCCCTCCTTTCGTGAATTTCCCCTCATCCTCCAGAAACCCTAAAATCTCCTGCCGGAGGAACTCCGCTGTTCCGTGAAAGCATAAATTGCTGCTTCTTCTTTCTTTTGTTTATGCTACCATATTCCTGCATCGTAAACCTGCGGAGGGAGGCATTGAATGACGATTCACACGGAGTACCTGTGGTTCGAAACAAAGAAACGGAAAGAACTGGTCCGCATTACGCCGCAGCTCGAGGCAATCCTCGGGCGGAGCGGTGTTTCGGATGGCATGATGCTTGTCTCGGCCATGCACATCACCGCCGGAATCATCGTGAACGACAATGAACAGGGGCTCCACCGGGACATCCTGGAGTGGCTCGAAAAGACCGCCCCGGAGGATCCGTCCTACGCTCACCACCGCACGGGCGAGGACAACGGCGATGCCCATCTGAAGCGGATCCTGGTTCACCACCAGGCCGTGCTGCCCGTGACAGGCGGAAAGCTTGATCTGGGCCCCTGGGAAGAATGTTTCTATGCGGAATTCGACGGCCTGCGCAGAAAGCGCGTGGTCATCAAGGTCATGGGGGAATAAGCGATGTTGAAATCCATACTTCTGGGAACGGCGGCTCTCCTTGCTCTCTCCCTTTTCTCCTCACAAGCCCGTGCGGCGGAGGGGCTCATACCTCTTGAGGACTTCTTCAGGAATCCCGACAAGAGCGGCTTCCAGATCTCCCCGGACGGGACGCGCATATCGTACCGCGCTTCATGGGAACGAAGAATGAACATCTTTGTGCAGAATGTCGGAGAGGAAACGGCAACGCGCATTACGTCGGCGACGGAGAGAGACATCCTGGCCTACTTCTGGGCAGGGAACGACCGGATTCTCTACCTGCAGGACTCGGGCGGGGACGAGAACTACCACCTCTACGCCGTGGACGCACTGGGTTCCGAAGCGAGGGACCTGACTCCCTTCAAGGAGGTACGGGTTTCCATCGTGGACCGCCTGGAGGAGATCGAGGACGAGGTTCTCATCGGGATGAACCGGAGGGATCCCAGGCTCTTCGACGTCTACCGGCTGAACATCGCCACCGGGGAACTGACTCTCATCGAGGAAAACCCGGGTGACATCGAGGGATGGATGACCGACCACGAGGGGAAGCTCCGGGTGGCCATACGGACGGACGGGGTCAACCGGTCGCTCCTTTACCGGGACAGGGAGGATTATCCCTTCCGGACGCTCCTCACCACAGATTTCCGGGAAAGCGTCTCTCCACTTTTCTTCACCTTCGACAACAAAAAACTCTATGTTTCTTCCAACCTTGGAAGAAACACCTCCGCCATCTTCGTCTTTGATCCTGAAACAGCGGCTCACGGGCAACTGATATTCGAGCACTCCGAGGTGGACGTGTATGCCCTGTTCCGGTCAAAAAAGAGAAAAGTGATCACGGGAACGGGATACACCACCGACCGGTTCCGGTACCATTTCTTTGACGATGAGCGGTCAGCCCTTCAGAAAGAGCTGGAATCCCGTCTTCCCGGCTTCGAGGTCACCGTGACCTCAATGAACAGGGAGGAAGACAAGGTTCTCCTCCACGCAGGAAGTGACCGGACCCAGGGCGCTTATTACTTTTTCGACATGAAGACAAAGGACTTCCGGAAGCTTGCCGACCTCAGCCCCTGGCTTCCCGGGGACAGGCTCGCGCCCATGAAGCCGGTGCAGTACACTGCCAGGGACGGGCTCACCATCCACGGATACCTCACCCTCCCGGCAGGAAGCGACGGAAAGAACCTCCCCGTGGTGATCAACCCCCACGGAGGACCGTGGGCACGGGATGTCTGGGGGTACGACAGCGAGGTCCAGTTCCTCGCCAATCGGGGTCTCGCAGTGCTCCAGATGAACTTCCGGGGCTCCACCGGCTACGGCAGGGCTTTCTGGGAAGCGAGCTTCAAGCAGTGGGGACGGACCATGCAGGACGACATAAGCGACGGCGTGAAATGGTTGATCGAACAGGGGATTGCCGATCCTGACAGGATAGGAATCTACGGGGGGTCCTACGGCGGGTACGCCGTCCTCGCGGGGCTGGCCTTCACGCCGGAACTCTACGCCTGCGGAGTGGACTACGTAGGGGTGTCCAACATCTTCACCCTTCTGGAGACTATCCCTCCCTACTGGGAACTTGGCCGCCAGATGCTCTACGAGCAGATCGGCCACCCCGAGAAGGACAGGGACCTGCTGAAATCAGTTTCTCCGGTATTCCACGCCGGGGACATCAGGGCTCCTCTCTTCGTTGCCCAGGGGGCGAACGACCCCCGGGTGAAGAAGGCGGAATCGGACCAGATCGTGGAGGCCCTCCGCACACGGGGCGTGGACGTTGAATACATGGTGAAGGACAACGAAGGGCACGGCTTCCTGAACGAGGAAAACCGCTTCGAATTCTACCGGGCCATGGAGCGGTTCCTGGCCAGGCACCTCGGAAGCATGGCGGAATAACTGCGACTCGCCGAAAAAAAGGGCGGGCCCCCACGGGTCCGCCCTTTTCCGTTACCCGTCCTCTTCCCGTTCCTTTTCCTTCAGCCAGTCGATCCAGTAGAGATCCGTCCTGCGGCTCGACAAATTCCGGACGCTCCCCTGAAGGCGGAGTTCCTTCAGGAGCTCCACGTCGAGATCGGCGATGAGAGCCATTTCAGTGTTGGGGGTAGCTTCCGCCGCCACCGCATCGTGGGGGAAGGCGAAATCCGACGGAGTGAAAATGGCCGACTGGGCGTACTGGATATCCATATTCTCCACCTTTGGGATGTTCCCCACGCTTCCCGCTATGGCAACGTAGCACTCGTTTTCGATGGCCCGGGACTGGGCGCAGCGCCGCACCCTGAGGTAGGCGTTCTTCGTGTCCGTCCAGAAGGGGATGAGCAGGATATCCATCCCCTTGATGGCCAGGTACCGGGAGAGCTCCGGGAATTCCACGTCATAGCAGATGAGGATGCCCACCTTTCCCACGTCCGTCTGGAAGACCTGGAGATCGTGCCCTCCCTGGAGCCCCCAGCAGCGGTACTCGTCCGGGGTGATGTGGAGCTTGTACTGCTGGTCCCAGGTACCGTCGCGCCGGCAGAGAAAGGACACGTTGTAGAGCCTGTTGTTCCGCAGTTCCGGCACGCTGCCCGACACAATGTTGATGTTGTATGAAACCGCCATCTCCACCAGGCTCTTCCGCAGGTCCGTAGTGTACGCCGCCAGGGAGCGCATGGCCTCCGCGGGGTCCTCCTGGTCGAACTGGGCGAGGAGGGGGGCGTTGAACAGCTCGGGAAAGAGCATAAGGTCCGTGTTGTACCCCGCCTGGGTGTCCACGAAGAACTCCACCTGCTGGAGGAAGTCGTCGAAGGATTCGAAACTCCTCATCTGCCACTGGACGACGCCGAGGCGCATGTAGGTCTTCACCTTCGAGATGAGTCTCCGCCGTTCTTCGTAGTAGATATTGTTCCACTCGAGGATAACGCCGTACCCCTTGGAGCTGTAGTCTTCCGGCCAGTAGTTCTCCACGATCTTCTTGTAGTGGAATTCGTTGCTCACCTGGAATGTGAGGACCGGGTCGGAGATTTCCCGGTTGTTCACCATGCGGATGTACTGCTGGGGGGTCTTCTTCTCCGCCCATTCGGCATAGCCGGGAATCCGCCCCCCGATAATGATCCCCTTGAGGTTCAGGGTCTCGCAGAGTTCCTTTCTTGCGTCGTAAAGGCGCCTGCCGAGCCGTTTCTCCCTGTAGTCGGGAGATACGAAGATGTCGATGCCGTAAAGGTAGTCCCCCTCGGGGGCATGGTTCTTCAGGGTCCCGTCGCCTACGACTTCCTTGTAGGTATGCCTGTCACCGAAACGGGAATAGTCTATGATGAGGCAAAAGGCGCCGGCGACGACGCGTCCCTTGTCCTCGATGCAGAGCTGTCCCTCGGGAAAGCGGCTGATCATCGACCGGAACTGCTCCCGGGTCCAGGCTCCTCCCATTTTCGGGTATATCCTGTCCATGATCCGCTTCACTTCGTCATAATCTTCCAGGGTGAACTGGCGCAGCTCCAGTTCGTGCTGGTATCGTTTCCGGGCCATGAGCGTCCGTCCTTTCGATGCAGGATTTCACATATTTCTATTATACGGTGCTCCGGGAAGAAAAACATTCGCAAGGACGAGTCCTGAGAAAAAACAACCGCCCCTGAGATATCAGGGGCGGTTCGGCCGGTTATTCCGGTTTCATCCCATACAGAGAACAGTCGGGGTTCAGCGGGCGGGCCGGGTCCTGGTAGCGGGTTTCGAAGCAGAGGCACGATACCGGGATCTCGTAGGGCCCGTGGATCATGCCCACCGGCCTGCAGGCGTAGTACCCCTTGGCGGCGGTCAGGTTCTTGGCGGTATCCACCATGTATCCCTCGAGGATGAACACTTCCTCGCAGAAATCATGGACCTGGG
>CAZJAR010000100.1:0-8153 GCA_964543785.1 uncultured Synergistaceae bacterium
ATCGTCATTCTTGATTGCGGTTCCCAGTTTACCCAGCTTATCGCCCGCAGGGTCAGGGAACTGAAGGTGCACAGTGAAATTATTCCCTGGGATGCTTCCCTCGAGAAGATCAGGAGCCGCAGGCCGAGCGGCGTCATTATCTCAGGAGGCCCCATGAGCGTCACCGACGAAGATGCCCCCACCGTGCCGGAGGGGCTCTTTTCTCTCGGTGTGCCGGTGCTTGGAGTCTGCTACGGGATGCAGCTCATAACCCTTATGATGGGAGGCCGGGTCACATCCGGGAAGGCAAGGGAATATGGCCGCACGGAGATTTCCGTTTCCGGGGAGTCCCTTCTTTTCGAGGGGGTCCCGTCCTCTTTCGAGGTCTGGATGAGCCACGGAGACCATATCGAGGAGCTTGCACCGGGTTTTCGGCGCGTTGCGGAGACGTCGAAAGGCGTTCCGGCAGCCATGGAAAACCCCGAAAAAGGCATCTGGGGGCTCCAGTTTCACCCGGAGGTTGTTCATACCCGGTTCGGCACCGAGATTCTCTCCAACTTCCTTTTCCGGATATGCTCCTGTTCTCCCGACTGGGACCTTGGGAACTGGATTGATCTCATGACAGAGGATATCAGGGAGAAAACAAGGGGCGACAGGGTTATCTGCGGCCTTTCTGGCGGAGTGGACTCCTCGGTGGCGGCAGTTCTCACGGCCCGGGCCATCGGCGAACGGCTGGACTGCATTTTCGTCAATAACGGCCTTCTCCGCCTCGGCGAGGCCGAGGAAGTACTGGAGCAGTACAAGCAGCTCAGCCTGAAGGTGCACTACGTTGATGCCTCGAAAACATTCCTTTCCGCCCTTGCCGGAGTCACCGACCCCGAGAGGAAGCGGAAGATCATCGGGGAAACCTTCATCAGGGTCTTCGAGAAAGAGGCCTCCAGGTTCGAAGATGCGGCGTGGCTTCTTCAGGGAACCCTGTATCCCGATGTCATCGAAAGCGGCCACAAGGGCAAGAACGCCTCGGTCATCAAGAGCCACCACAACGTGGGCGGCTTGCCGGAGGACATGAAGCTGAAGATTCTCGAGCCCCTGCGCGACCTTTTCAAGGATGAAGTGCGGTCCACGGGCCGCCTTCTCGGCGTGCCCGAGGCCATAGTCTCGAGGCAGCCCTTCCCCGGCCCGGGACTTGCGGTGCGGTGCCTCGGCGAGATCGACGAGACCAGGCTGGACACGCTCCGGCGCGCCGATGCCATATTCCGTGAGGAGATTGCGACCTGGGAGGAGTATCCTTCCATCTGGCAGGCCTTTGCCGTCCTTCTTCCGGTAAAGACGGTGGGTGTCATGGGTGATTCGAGGACGTACTCGGAAGTTGCCGTTCTCCGTGCGGTGGAGTCCCATGACGGAATGACCGCGGACTGGGTCAGGGTCCCCTACGAAATACTCGACCGGACTGCCCGGCGGATCTGCAATGAAGTGAAGGGCGTGAACCGGGTGGCCCTCGATGTGACGAGCAAGCCGCCTTCCACCATAGAGTGGGAGTAGCCTGAACAGGGGGGCTGGAATATGCCGGCGGATAACGCGGGGACTGTGAAAAGGGCAAGGGGATGGTTTCTCCCGTTCCTCTTAATTTTCATGGCAATGGCCTATCTTTCCTTCCTGGTGTCCCTGCCTCTTCTGACGCCTCTTGCCTGGGCCGTCCTCCTTTCCTTCATCACCTATCCCCTCTTCTCCCTGATGAGGGCAAAGATGCCCTTCTCCCGGTCGGGAAACGTGCCGGCGGCCATTTCCACCGGAGGGATCGTTCTTCTCATCGTTATTCCCGCTGTTTTTGCGGGGTACGTGGCGGCCCGGGAAGGTGTACGGCTCTACGAGTCACTGTCCGAGGCACTGTCTGGCGTCAGCCTTTCCGGTGACTTTGATCTTTCCTCCCTCCTTCCCTCCTTTGCCGCGGAGAAGGTCAGGGAATGGGCTGAGAAATTTCCGGCGGTCCGGAGCCTGGCGGTGCAGGCGGGTGAATGGCTTGCCGCTCACGCCGTTTCGACCTCCCGGAAGGTGCTGGGCGATACGCTGACGGTTGCCTACTACCTTGCTGTGACAGTTGTGTCCTCTTTTTTCCTGATACGGGACGGAAGCCTGCTCATCGGCTACCTCAAGGACATTATCCCCCTCCCCGCCGGTGAGCGGGACGCCTTTTTCCGGAGAGCCGGGGAGGTACTCCAGTCCGTGGTTTACGGCGTCATTGTCACAGCTTTCATCCAGGGGATTCTCGGAGGTGCGGGATGGTGGTACGCCGGACTTGACAGCCCTATGTTCTTCGGCGCCCTGATGATGCTGCTTGCCATGATCCCCTTTGTCGGCACGGCCCTTCTCTGGGGACCCGCGGGGATTTATCTCCTCTACGCAGGGAGAGTCGGCGACGGCGTCTTTCTTCTTCTTTGGGGCGTTTTTGTGGTCAGCATGGCTGACAACCTCATCCGCCCCCTCTTCATTTCCGGAGGAGGCAAGGTCCATCTTCTCATCGTGTTCATCGGCGTGGTCGGCGGCCTCGCAGCCTGGGGCTTTCTCGGGCTCTTCATGGGCCCCCTTGTGATCTCCCTTTTTGCTTTCCTGCTGGAGAGCTACAGGACAATGTGGAAGGCATACCTCGCGGGAAGACCGGAAAGCGTTTCCGCCGAAAAGAAAGAATAAAACACCAGGAAGGGAAGGAATTGAGCCATGCCTCTTCTGATCGCTGTCTCAGGATTCAAGGACGGGGGAAAAACTACCCTTGCTCTCGGGTTGCTTCGGGAAATTATAGCAGCCGGTTTTTCAGCGGGTTTTGTGAAGCACACGGAGAAAGCTGTCCTCCCCCCGGAGACCACCGATACGGGCAGAGTTTCCGCCATGGGGGTTCCATCCCTCTACTGGGGCAGGGACGGGGCCCTGCTGGAAAATCCGGCCGGTGCTCTTTCCAGGGAAAAGATCCTCGAATTCTTCCCAGGAAAGGATATAGTGATCGTCGAGGGAGCCAAGGGGCTTCCCCTGCCGAGGATCTGGGTGGGTTCTCCCGGGGAGGTGCCTTCTGACGTGAAGGGAGTGTTCGCCTTCTTTGATCGCGGCGCTTCCGGCGGAGATGGCGCCAGGACTTTCGGGCCGGGACAGGAAAAAGACCTCGCCGCGAAGATTCTCGGGATGTACGGCCGATCCGAGGGAGATCATCCCGCATGTCTCTACGTGGAAGGGAAAAAGATCCCTCTGAAGGCCTTTGTATCGGGAATGATCGCCGGCTGCCTGGCCGGGCTCATTCTCCCCCTGAAGGGAGTGAACGCACTGAAGGGAGGGGCTGAAATCTACCTGAAACGCCGGAAATGAGGGTTTTTTTGGCAATCCATGCTTGTATTTTGTATTTTTACTCCCTATAATTGCTGTCGCACCGGGCTTTATCCATTTGTCAGGAGTTGCTGACGCTAGTCTCATCATAACGAGGAGGTAGTGGAAATGGACTTTTTATTGTTGCTGATCGTCGGTATCACGGGAATCGCGGCCCTTGCGTTCGCTTTCATATCCTATGTGCGCATCGATATGTTCAGGGTTGAAAACGAGAGGGTCTCGGAACTTTCGGACATCATCCACAGGGGGGCAATGGCCTTTCTGTACAGGGAATACAAGTGGCTTCTTCCCTTTCTGCTTGTCGTCGGCGTGCTGCTCTGGGCCAAGATCGGCGGTCCGGCAGGCTTCTCCTTCATCGTGGGCGGGCTCTGCAGCGCGGCGGCCGGATACGCCGGCATGGTGGTGGCCACGAAGTCAAACGGCAGAACCGCCTTTGCCGCCACCAGGGGAATGAACGAGGCCCTTTCCATGGCTTTCAAGGGAGGCAGCGTCATGGGAATGTCCGTGGTCGGCATCGGCGTCCTGGGCATCCTGGTCTGCTACGCCATGTTCGAAGATCCCACGCTCATCACCAGCTTCGGCATGGGAGCAAGCTCCATTGCCCTCTTCGCCCGTGTGGGCGGAGGCATCTACACCAAGGCTGCCGACGTGGGAGCCGACCTTGTGGGCAAGGTCGAGGCCGGCATCCCCGAGGACGACCCCCGAAACCCGGCGGTCATTGCCGACAACGTTGGCGACAACGTTGGCGACATTGCCGGAATGGGAGCTGACCTGTTCGAGTCCTACGTGAACTCCATCATCGCCGCCATGGCCATAGGTCTCGCCGTGTTCGGCTCGAAAGGCGTCGTCTTTCCCCTCGTCCTGGCAGGTGTGGGAATCCTCTCCTCCATCGCCGGAACGACGTTCGTCAAGGTGAAGGAAGGCGGGAGCGCATCCACGGCTCTCCGTACCGGGACCTTCGTGACTGGCGGCATTATGATCGCGGGCGCCTTCCTTGTCACCCTCGCCATGTTCAGGGAATTCGCCCTCTTCTGGTCAGTCCTCTCCGGCGTGGGTGTGGGCGTGCTCATCGGCTTCGTCACCGAGATCTACACTTCAAGTGACTATGCTTCGGTAAAGCACATCGCCGAGTCATCCAAGACCGGGGCTGCCACGGTTATCCTTTCCGGCATGGCGGTAGGCATGAAGTCCACGGTGATTCCCGTTCTCCTTATCTGCGCCGCCACCCTCGTCAGCTTCTATTTCGGCGGCCTCTACGGCATCGCATGCGCAGCAGTCGGCATGCTCTCCATCACCGGAATGGCCCTGAGCGTCGACGCCTACGGACCCATAGCTGACAACGCCGGCGGCATTGCCGAGATGAGCCACCTGCCCAAGGAAGTGCGCCAGATAACCGACAAGCTCGACGCCATCGGCAACACAACCGCCGCCATGGGCAAAGGCCTCGCCATCGGATCTGCGGCGCTCACAGCCCTCGCCCTGTTCGCTGCCTACGCTCATTCCGTGAAACTCGCCGCCATCGACCTCAACAACCCGAAGGTCATGGTGGGACTCTTCCTCGGCGGAATGCTTCCCTTCCTGTTCAGTTCCATGTCCATCCAGGCCGTGGGCAGGGCGGCTGAGGCCATGATCGACGAGGTGCGCCGGCAGTTCAAGGAAATACCCGGAATCATGGAGGGAACCGGCAGACCCGAATATGAGAAGTGCGTTGACATCTCCACGGCCGCCGCACTGAAAGAAATGATCATTCCTGGCCTGCTCGCGGTCCTCTCTCCCGTGGCGGTGGGCTTTGCCCTCGGCGCCGAGGCGCTCGGCGGGCTTTTGGGAGGCTCCATCGTCACAGGCGTCATGCTGGCCATCTTCATGTCCAACTCCGGCGGCGCATGGGACAACGCCAAGAAATACATCGAAGAGGGCAACTTCGGCGGCAAGGGAACACCCGAGCATGCCGCCGCCGTGGTCGGCGATACGGTGGGCGACCCCTTCAAGGATACCGCCGGGCCCAGCCTCAATATTCTCATCAAGCTCATGTCCGTGGTGGCTCTCGTCCTCGCGCCCCTGTTCGTGTAAGGGAAAAAGAAGAGTACAATACTGGGGGGAAGGGAAACCTTCCCCCCGAATTTTTTTGTGTGGTGAGGAGGACCAGGGGTGCAGCAGTCCGATGACGTCAGGCGCATCAAAGAAAGACTCGATATCGTGGAAGTGATCGGAGACCATGTCCGCCTGAAGAAAGCAGGGGCGAACTTTATCGGCCTTTGTCCCTTCCACGAGGAGAAGACCCCGTCCTTCACGGTATCTCCTTCCCGGCAGACCTTTCACTGCTTCGGCTGCGGCCAGGGAGGCGATATCTTCACTTTCATCATGGAGAAGGAGAGCCTCGGTTTCAGGGAGGCCCTTGAAGTCCTCGCCGCACGGGCCGGGGTGACGCTTGCGGCCTCCAGGGGAGGGGAGAGGAAAGAACGGAATCTCTCCGATGTAATGGAAATGGCCTGTTCCCACTACCGGACTTTTCTCAGGGGGCCCGAAGGAGAGGCAGCCCGGGCTTACCTGGAGAGGAGAAATCTCTCCCCTGAAACATGGGACCGGTTCGAGCTCGGGTGGGCTCCCTCCTCCTGGGACTCTCTCTGGAACAGCCTGTTCCGGCAGGGAGTGCCTCCGCGGGAAGCTCTGGACGCGGGGCTCGTCCTCGAGGGAAAGGGCGGGCTGTACGACCGTTTCCGGGGAAGGGTCATCTTTCCGGTGAGGGACATTGCGGGACGCCTCCTTGCTTTTGGAGGGAGGCTCATTGACGGGGAGGGCGCCAAGTACATCAACAGCCCCGAGGGAGTGCTCTACAGCAAAAGAAAGAACCTCTACCTCCTGCACCGCGCGAAGGAAGCCGCCCGGGCTTCAGGGCGGCTGATTCTTGTTGAGGGGTACATGGATGCCATACGGCTCCATCTCGGAGGTTTCGAGGAAACAGCAGCCTCTCTTGGAACAGCCCTCACCGAGGAGCAGGCACTGCTCATCCGCAGGCTGGCGGACAGGTGCTGCATCTGCTATGATTCCGACCTCGCGGGCCAGGAAGCGGCGATGCGTGGCATGTACGTCCTCCAGAAGGCGGGCCTTGACGTCCGTGTGGTGGACCTTCCCAGGGGCAAGGATCCCGATGATCTTCTCTCCCTCCCCGACGGGAAGGAACTTTTCGGGAAGGCAATCGAATCTGCCAGGCCTCTTATCCTCCATCATGTCTTCCTGCGGGGGGACATGCTCCGCTCTCCTGACAAACGGCGCCGGGCCACTGACGAGATTCTCTCCGGCGTGGGGAGCCTGTCCCCGGTGGACGTGGCCCCCTATCTGCCCAGAGTAGCGGCGGCATTGGGCATTTTTCCCCATGAGCTGAGCGCCCTCCTTGAGGACTACAGGAAACGGGGTGCGGGCAGACAGGAAGGGACCCGGGAAAAGGACAAAAAACCTGTTCCCGGAAAAGACGATGGAGGAGATGATGTGGAGGCTGCCGTATGTTCCCTGCTCTGGAAGGATGACCATATTCGCAGGTCCGCCGACGAACGGAAGGTCCTTTCCCTTCTCGGGGATGAACGGCTCCAGACGGTAGCCGCGGCCCTTCTTTCCGCATCCTCCAGGGAGGAAGTCGAGGCCCGGTGGCACTCCCTCGGAGAGACCTTCCCCCTCCGTGCCATTGCCCGGGGAGGAGATTGGTGCGAAGGTCTCGGGGATGCCCGGGCCGCCTGGGACGTGGTTCTCGACATACTCGCCAGGAGAAGGGAGCAGCGGGAATATGACGTCATAAGGGAAAAACTCTCCAGGGGGGAGGCCACCAGGGAAGATCTCCTGAGATTCCAGGAAGTTGCCCGGTCACTCAAGGGCGGTTCCTCTGAAAAGGAAAAATGACTTTGTGAAAGAATTGAAAAATACGGACCAGGTTTGATATACTTTTCGTTGGTTTCAATTCCGGAGGAAAACGAATCATGAGACTGGACAAATATCTGAAACTCGCCCGCCTCGTCAAGAGGCGCACTGTGGCGCAGGAAATGGTCTCACTCGGAGCAGTGAGGATCAACGGCAGGCAGTGCAAGCCGGCGGCGGAAGTCCGGACGGGGGATGTGGTCGATATCGCGTACCCGTCGAGAATTCTGACCGTGGAAGTCCTCTGCGACGACGAAATCGCCCTGAAGCGTGGCGCCCCCGAAGGAGCCTACGGCATCCGGGAGGATCGGAGGGCGGATCCGGCGGAGAAGCCATGGTAGCTGAAAAAAATCATCCCCTGTACGGATGAGGATGGAACTGAAAAAAGGAGCTGAGATCGATGAGCAGTATTATCGGAGTGCATGGAAGGGAGATACTCGATTCCCGGGGCAACCCGACGGTGGAAGTGGAGGTATGGCTTGACAGCGGAGCCTCCGGAAGGGCCGCCGTTCCTTCGGGAGCGTCAACGGGAACCTACGAGGCCGTGGAGCTCCGGGACGGGGGCCCCAGGTACAATGGAAAGGGAGTGCTCAAGGCCGTCAACGGGGTCAACGAGAAGATCGCCCCCGAGATCATGGGATTTGACGCAGACGACCAGGCGGAGCTTGACACAGCCCTCATGGAACTTGACGGAACGCCGAACAAGGGCGCCCTCGGCGCTAACGCCATTCTCGGCGTCTCCCTGGCTGCGGCGAGGGCTGCCGCCGATGACCACGACATGCCCCTGTGGTCATGGATAGGAGGCCTTGGTCCCTTCTCGCTTCCCACGCCCATGATGAACGTGATCAACGGCGGGGCCCATGCGGACAACAACGTGGACATCCAGGAGTTCATGATCG
>CAZJAR010000101.1:0-8059 GCA_964543785.1 uncultured Synergistaceae bacterium
TTGTCCAGCCCCCTGAGGTTTTCGGCGGCAGTCTCGAGCATCTCGTCGGTCATGTCGAGCCCGATGACTTTCCCGTTGGGCCCCGTAGCTTCCGAGGCCAGGAAGAGGTCGAGTCCCGCGCCGCTTCCAAGGTCGAGGACGGTCTCCCCCGGATGGATGCGGGCTTCGGTGAAGGGATTGCCGCAGCCAAAGGACTGGTCGGTCATGTGTTCGGGAGTGTTCTCCAGTATTTCGCCGTCGTAGTTGCCCCGGGTCATGCTCAGGATGCCGGCGGACTGGCCCGAGGTGCCGCAGCAGCACCCTCCCGAGCCGCAGCATGAAGCAGTGTTTTTGATAGCCCTGGCGTACCGTTCTTTCACGTAGTTACGGATGTCGTCCATTATCTGTCGAACTCCTTTTTTCCTCAGGAAGGTTTTCCAGTTATTTTTCTTTCCTTTCGGGCTGCCCGCAGCAGCTTTCTTTAAACCGGGAAGAAGCAAGCACATTCCGGTCACCGGCGAATGCGGCATTGTCCCGGACCGATTCGAGGATCCACTCCATCAGGTATGGGGCCACGGTTTTCGATAGCCTGTAGTAGACCCATTTTCCCCGTTTTTCCCATTCCACCAGGCCTGCGGCGCCGAGGATGCTCATGTGCCTGGAAACTGTGGCAGGAGACAGAGAGAGCAGTTCACCCACCTGGCAGACGCAGAGTTCTCCTGTGGCCGTAAGCGCCAGGAAGGCCCGAAGACGATTTCTTTCTCCAAGCGCCTTCATTTGGGAAATAACAAAATTCATTACATTCTCCGATCTGTCTATTAGTCATTTCGATGCATGACGAAATGAATATAGTCTTCTTCTGCCGTCCTGTCAAGAGAAAAAGGTTCCGCTCCGAACAGGCAGGAGCGGAACCTTTTTCTTCTACCGAAACAGCTTGAGAAGACGGGATATGCCTGCGACGACCGCCGCGGCGATGAGGACAAGCAGTCACGGAGGGCAGGCGAACCCCCTTCTTTTATTCTCAGAATCGCTCATGGCTTATCACCCCCTGGGGGTATTATATCAGAAAGCACCCGAAAGAGCTGGGACAGGGTTGTTCTGGATTTCCCCGGGATTCAGATCCGAAGTTGTTCGTTCCTTCGCTGCAATCCCTCCGGTTCGCTCCGGGTGGTCCGTGCACGCATCGTTTGTGGGGAACGGCGGCAAAGCCGGCTCCGGAATTCCTCCCATCCGCCCGGAGAGACAGAGAAATGGCAGAGGACTCCGTTCAGCGGAAATATATGGTACATTATGGATCTCTTCCGTATCAGTTTTTCGAAAGGACGTGGTTCTGCTCCATGACGTTGTTTTTGTACCTGGCCGCAGGTGTGTCCCTCGCCGTGTCGGCTGCGTTGAGCAGGGAGAAAACGAAAAAAGCCATGAAAAAGGCCTGGAACAGTTTTTTGAACATCCTTCCTCCGCTGGCCGCCATGCTGTTTTTCGTTTCAATTTCGATCGCTCTTCTTCCAGAGCGTGTCATTGCGGCGCTCATCGGTGAAGAAAGCGGTTTTTTCGGCCAGGTGCTGGCGTCCGTGATCGGCTCCATAACCCTGATTCCGGCCTTTGTGGCCTTTCCCATGGCGAAGGTGCTTCTGGAGCACGGAGCCGGGGTGGCCCAGATGGCCGTGTTTGTCTCCACCCTCATGATGGTGGGCGTTGCCACCGCTCCCATGGAGGCCTCATTCTTCGGCTGGAAGGCGACCCTGCTCCGCAACGGCATGGCATATTTCTATTCTTATGTCGTGGGATACGTGGTCTGGCTTGCGGTGACGGCGTGGATATAAAGAAAATCCTCAAGAGGTGGCGTATCGCCTTCGTTTCCCTGGCTATTGCCCTTCCTCTCGGACTGCTGTTCCCCGAGGCGGGAGAACGGGCCCTGGGCCTTCTCGGGGTGAATGTGGCGACCATCCTGGGAATCCTTCCCCCGGTCTTCATCCTGCTCGGGCTGTTCGATGCCTGGATCCCCCGGGAAAGGGTCGCTCCCCACCTGGGAGAGGGCTCCGGCGTACGGGGCGTCATCCTTGCCGTCCTGCTGGGAGCCGGTTCAGCGGGGCCGCTCTATATAGCCTTTCCCGTGGCGGAAGTGATGCTCAGAAAGGGGACTTCATTACAGAATGTCTTCATCTTCCTGGGGGCCTGGTCGACCATGAGGGTTCCCATGATCCTGTTCGAGATCCAGAACATGGGGGGTGTGTTCGGGGCCTCCCGCTACGTCGCCTCTCTTGCCGGAATTCTCGCCATGGGCTGTCTCACGGACCGTTTCCTGGGAGAGAAGGAAAAATCTTCCCTTCTTCGCCGCTATCGCCAGGAAGAAAACGGCAGGGAGAACGTCCAGAGCTTTTAAGTAATTTCCGGTACCCCGGTTGCCGGGTTGTAGGGTAAAATACCACGTGTGTTATTTGACTCCGGTTCTGGAAAGAGGTTGTTCATGGGAATTCTGAGGAAAACAAACGTGTGGATCTGGATATTGGCCCTCGCCGCGGGCATAGGCTTCCTCGGCTACAGGATAGCCGTGCCCTCAGTAGCCCAGCAGAAGACGCCTCCACCGTCGCCCGGAATCACGGTGACCGTTTATGAAGTTAAGCCCAGGACGTGGGAGATATGGCGGAGTTTTTACGGAACTGTCAGGTCGGCCCAGGTTCAGAGGGTGAATTCCCACACCCGGGAAGTAATAGAGGATATCAACGTGGAAGTGGGAGACCAGGTAAAAAAAGGTGATGTACTCATTTCCCTTGCGAAAGAAAGCCAGGCTGCCGTTCTGAGTGCGCGGAGGGCTGCCTATGAAGACGCCATGTCCCGTTATGAAAGCCTTCAGAAGCTGTACAAGGCTGGAGGCACCTCGAAGCAGGAGCTTGACAGGGCCAATGTGCAGCTCAAGGACGAGTCGGCGAAACTGAGGGATGCCCGGACAACCGTATCGAGGACGCAGATTCGCTCCGCCCTGAACGGCGTTGTGGTGCGGCGTTCCGCCGAAAAGGGAGAATTCGCGGAACCTGGGCGGGAACTGCTTGCCGTGGCGGACTTCGACCGGAGAGAAGTGGAGATGCTTATTTCTCCAACAATCCGCGGTCTGATCACACCGGGGATGGATGTGATGGTCAAGGCTCCCTGGGGGGGCGAGACCATGGGGAAAATTTTCCGCATGGACCCGGAAGCCGACACGGCTACAGGGTTCTTCCGGGCCATCGTGCGTCTGCCCTCGGAATGCAAACTCATCCCGGGAGACTATGTCCGGATGGAGGTCCGCATGGTCTACAGGGAGAACGCCATTGCCGTTCCCTACGAGTCCATCCTTCGTGAGGAAGGGAATCCCTATGTCTTTGTTGCCTCGGATGATGTGGCTTCCCGGAGGAATATTCTTGCCGGGGAGGGCAGCGGCGGCTACGTGGAAATTCTCGGGGGTATCGCATCCGGCGAACGGGTGGTGAAAACGGGAGCTGGAAGTCTCTATGAAGGGGCCCGCCTTATTATTTCCGACGGAGCGCTGAAAATGCCCGGGCAGGGCACGGAGGCGCCGAAAGGCGACAGTGCCGGGAGTGGCGACGCTCCCGGAGGGAAATAGTCCATGAACCTGATCAGCATCTCCATTCGGCGTCCTGTCCTGACGCTGGTCATCGTCATACTTTTTGTGCTTCTCGGCCTCTCCGGAATGAAGGGAATGGGGGTTGCGCTCCTTCCCCAGATAGAGGTTCCCTTTGTTTCCGTTCGGACCGAATATGAAGGTGCCGGTCCCGAGGATATCGAAACCCTCGTTTCCAAGCCAGTTGAGGATGCCATCAGCCAGATCCAGGGAGTCAGGCGCATCGAAAGCACGTCCCTTGAGGGAATGTCCTATGTATTTGTCGAATTCGATTCAGACGTGAACCTGGCGGACGCTGCCCTCGATGTGGCAAACCGCGTCAGGACGGTGAATCTCCCCGAGGACGCTGAGGATCCCGTAGTCAGGAAGTTTGACATCAATGCCCGCTCCTTTATGGGAATCGTCTTTACATCCACTCTTCCTCCCCAGAGAGCGAAGGATATCCTGGAGGACAGGGTGCAGATGCAGCTTTCCCAGGTAGTGGACGTGGCTGAAGTTTCCCTGTACGGGGGGCTCACCAGGGAAATACAGGTGGAGCTTGATCCGGTGGCGCTTGGAAGCCTGGGTCTGAGCATCCGCCAAGTGACCAATATTCTCAAGAGCGGGAACTACAGTTCCCCCTCGGGACGCATCTCTCTGGGAGACCAGGAGTCCATCCTGCGCGTCGTGGGTGAGTCTTCCACGATCAGGGAGCTGGAGGAGCTCCAGATACCACTCTCAGGGGGAGTCTCGGTCCGATTGGCAGACATCGCGACCATTACCGACGGAACGGCGGACGTGCGCCGTATCGCCCGATACATGGGCAAGGATTCATTCATACTGACCTTACGTTCGATTCCCGACGGGAACGTTGTTCAGGCCAGCAGGGGAGTCAGGGAGATGCTCGAGCGTATTGTCCCCACGCTTCCTCCCGGGTTCACCATGTCCATCCCCTTCGACGACGGAGAATTCATCGCCGATTCCATCTGGAATGTTTTTAGGGACATGATCACCGGAACGGCGCTCACCGCCCTCATCCTCTTCCTTTTCCTCCAGAGGCTGTCGGTGACGCTGCTCGTCGCCATCGTCATGCCCACGGCCATTATTGCCACGTTCATGCCCATGGTGCTCGCCGGGTATACCCTCAACATGATGACGACCCTCGGTCTGGCTATTTCCACGGGTGTTCTCGTGAACAATTCCATTCTTGTCATCGAGAATATCATTCGCTACAAGGAGATGGGATATCACCCGATTGAGGCCGCGGAGCGGGGCACGAAGGAAATTGCGATCGCCGTCCTCTCTACCACGGCCACGAACCTCGGCGTGTTTATCCCGGTTGCCCTGTCGGGAGGGCGCATGGGACAGATGTTCAACCCCTTCGCCATGACGGTGGTCTTTTCTACGCTGTTCTCTCTCTGGGTGGCTCTGACCTTTACCCCCATGCTGGCTGCCCGCATCGGCAGCTCATCGGGGCCGTCAAAACTCAGCCGCTTTCTCACAGGATGGTGGCAGTGGCTCTATAACGGTTTTGACGATCTTCACCATGTTCTGGTGAAGGGGGCGGTTGGGCACCCCTTCCTCGCGATTCTTCTCTTCGCAGGGCTGACCGCTGGTTCTGTTATGCTCGCCGGCCGCATAGGCTTCCAGTTTTTCCCGTCATCGGATGAAGGGCAGGTCTCCATCTCCATGGAGACCTCGGCATCGGCTTCTCTTTCCATGACAGACCGCCTGGTACGTCAGATTGAAGGGCATATTCTCGAACTGCCTCACGTCAAGGGGGTGGATGTAGTCATCGGGGGGAGCGGATCCCAGTCTGGACTGAACCGCGCTACCGTGCGCATTTACCTTGAAGACGTTCCGGACAGGCCGTCTTCCTTTGCCTTCGCCGCTCCCCTCCGCCCCCTCCTGGCATCACTGCCGGACATGAAGTCAAGCGTAACAGCCGGGGGAGGACGGGGTGGTGTCCGGGGCAAGTCCATCCAGGTGGTTATTCGCGGCGATGCAGTGGATGTGCTGAACTCCGCGGCAATGAAGGTAATGGCCATGCTCCGGGAAGTGGACGGCGTGGTGGATGTGGACCTCGACTGGAGGACCGGGCGGCCCGAGATCCAGATGCTCCCCGACAGGCTCCGCATGGGAAGGCTGAATTTCAACTCTGAAAACCTTTCTGACCTCCTTCGGGGCTATGTGACCGGCCTCAGGGCCGGAGTATTTCGGGAGGGGGGCAAGGAATATGACATCCTCGTGAAGCTCAAGGCCGAGGAAGTATCGAGTCCCTTCCAGCTTCCGGATCTTCCCTTCCCCACCAACGCAGGCTTTGTCTCACTCAGGGATCTTGCGGAGTTGAAAGAAACCATGGGGCCTACCCAGATTCTCAGGAAAGACAGGCAGCGGTCCATCACCGTGGATGCCAACGTGTCCGGGACGACTGTGGGTGAAGCCTACCAGGTGATCGACCGGAAACTGAAGGAAATTCCCCTTCCTCCGGGATACAGGTTCACCTATGCGGGAGAAATCCAGTCCATCCAGGATAATTTTGGGTCTCTGAACTTCGCCCTGGGGCTGGCGGTGCTTCTCACGTTCCTCCTGATTGCTGCCATCCTGGAATCCTTCGTCTTCGCTCTCGTGATCATGCTGACAGTTCCCCTGTCGGTTATCGGGGTGGTTCCGGCCCTTATCCTGACGAACACCCCCATGTCCATCTATGGGCTCATGGGCGTCATCATGCTGGTGGGTCTCGTGGTGAACAACGCCATCGTTATCATCGACTACGCCGAGATTGCGAGGAAAGAGGGCATGCCGCCGGCGGAGGCTATTATCGAGGCCTGCAGGGTAAGGCTCCGGCCGATCCTCATGGCAGACGCCACCTCCGTTATCGCCATGGTCCCTCTTGCAATGGGCGTAGGCGCCGGAGGGTCCTACAGATCCCCCATGGCCATCGTTTCCATCGGCGGACTTGTGGCGGGCGGAGTTCTGGCCCTTCTCGCCATTCCTCCGGTATATAAGCTGGTCTGGAGGATAAAAGAGCGCTTCGGCTACGAGACTCGGCAGCAGGACATAGTCGGATGAACCCAAATATCCTTCCCATGGAGCGACCCTGGCCATCGAAGCTCTTTGTCGAGGTGACAACTGCGTGTAATCTGAGGTGCGCCATGTGCGTCAAGCAGTCGGGGCCTGGCATTCCGGATGCCTTCCTGACCCATGGAACCTTTGAAAAAATGATCCCCGCTTTTTCCGGGCTTGATACCCTTATCCTCAACGGCATAGGAGAGCCGCTGCTTCATCCTGACCTTGACTCTTTTGTCCGAACTGCCAGGACACACCTTCCTTCAGGCGCCAGGATAGGGTTCCAGACCAACGGAACGCTCCTGACGGAGAAACGGGCCGTTTCGCTCCTTTCTGCGGGCACGAACGTGATCAGCATCTCGGTGGATGCGGCCGACCCGGCTCTTTTCCGCTCCATGCGCGAGGGGGGCGAGACCGATGACGTCAACCGTGCAGCCGATGCACTTGAGAAGGCAAAAAAAAAGGTAGGGGCCAACGGGTTCCGATGGGGGGCAGAACTGGTCCTTTCAAGGGATACACTGGACGAGCTTCCCGGGGTCATCGAGTGGGTTGCGGGGCGGGGAGGCGAATTCCTGCTCGTCACCCACATCCTTCCCTACAGGGAGGAAGCGGCTGCTGCAGTCGCATACGACCCCAACGTGGACGAGACTCTTGCTCTCTTTCGCAGACGGCGGAAAGAAGCCGCACAACAGGGACTGGACCTTTCGGAGTACTATACGGCCAAGTGGCATCTCGCTCCTGTGAAGCGCCGGGAAGAGACCATCGTTTTCATGGAAAACGTGGTGGCCGAGATTTCGAAGCAGGGGCTGCCGCAGCATATCCCGAACCTCGTGGCTTATGACGAGGACCGCTTCGTGCGGATGGAAAAACTCTTCAGGGAAAGCGAAGCGCTGGCTGAAGCGAGAGGTATCGTCCTCCGCCTGCCTGCCCTCAGTCCGAAAATGAAGCGGCGATGCGACTTCATCGAGGAAGGGAGCGCGTTCATCTCCGCCTGGGGAACAGTGCATCCCTGCTACTTCCTGTGGCATTCCTTCACGAGCTATGCGGATGGACGGGTGAGGCCCGTGGACGCTCTCTCTTTCGGCTCGGTGAATGACCGGCCGCTGCTCGATATATGGAACGGCCGGGAATTTCTGGAATACCGCCGCGAGATTGGAACCTACCCCTTCCCCCACTGCGGAAACTGCAGCCTGGCCCCCTGCGACTATATAGAACGCCATGAATTCGAACAGGACTGTCTCGGGAACCGGCTGACCTGCGGCTCATGCCCCTGGAGTCTTGGTGTTCTGCAGTGCCTGAGATAAAAAAGAGGCCTGCCGGGGCAGACCTCTTCGCTGGTTCAGCTGCGGTGTCACATAGAGAACTTTGTGTACCCCGGCGGAATTGAGAACATCCCCTCATCGAGCTTCCCTT
>CAZJAR010000102.1:0-7983 GCA_964543785.1 uncultured Synergistaceae bacterium
GTTCCACCAACGGTCAAAGTGGATTACGTGATTGGCGGCGGTGAGGTTCAGCCCCGTCCCTCCCGCCCGGAGGCTGATGAGAAAGCACTCTTTCTCCCCCGCCTGGAAGGAGGCGATCTGCCGCTCCCGCTCCCGGGGCGGTGTCGATCCGTCGAGGTAGGCGCAGGAAACCCCGAGCCCGTCGAGGTACCCCCGGAGAATGGAGAGATGGTCCACGAACTGGCTGAAGACGAGGCAGCGGTGTCCCCCCGCCCGAAGTTCCCCCAGGATCTCGCCGAAGGCCTCGAGCCTGGAGGAGGGGAGTCCCGCCTTCTCCGGCAGGACGAGGGAAGGGCTGCAGCAGGCCCTCCGGAGCCTCATGAGCTCGGCGAGGACCACAAACCGCTTGTCACGGCCGTCCCCACCCGATTCGATCTTTCCGGTGGCCTCCCTGCGGACGGCCTCGTAGACCGCCCGTTCGTCCGGGGTCATCTCCACCCTCAGGACGATCTCCGTCTTGGGAGGAAGCTCGCTGAGCACCTGGTCCTTGGTCCGACGGAGGAGGAAGGGCCGGACGAGCTTTTTCAGCCGCGCCGCCGCTCCCCTGTTCCCGTACTTTTCGATGGGGACGGCGAAGCGCCTGGTGAATCCGTCGAGGGAGCCGAGCAGGCCGGGGTTGAGAAAGCGGAAGAGGTTCCACAGCTCGCCGAGGTTGTTTTCCACCGGCGTTCCCGTGGTGATGACCCGGAAGTCGCCCCGGAGCTTCATGGCGGCGGCGGACCGTTTCGTGCCGCTGTTCTTGATGGCCTGGGCCTCGTCGAGGACCACGGTATGCCACCCCACCGACTCGATAAGGGCACCGTCGTGCTGCAGGAGGCCGTAGCTGGCCGTCACCACGTCGAAGGGGCCCAGCTCCTCCAGGAGCTTCTTCCTGTCGCCGTTCCGGTACTCCTTCACCGACAGGGAGGGAGCGAACCGTGCGGCTTCGGCCATCCAGTTCTGGCACACCGAGAGGGGCGCCACCACAAGGGCGGGGCCGCCGGAGGCCCGGGAGAGGAGAAGGGCGAGCACCTGGACGGTCTTGCCGAGCCCCATGTCGTCGGCCAGGCAGGCTCCGGCCCCCCAGGCGGCGAGCCGGAGCATCCACCGGAACCCCTCTGCCTGGTAGTCCCGGAGCTCCCCCCGGAAGGCGGCGGGAAGTTCCGGGTTCAGCCGTTCCGCCTCCGCTGCGAGGGCCAGCTTCCTGTGCCATTCGCCGTCGCCGGAGAAACTCTCCGCCCCGGAGGTGAACCGTTCCACCAGGGGGGCCGAGAGAGGAGAGAACCGGAAGTCGGTTCCCTTCCAGTCACCCGAGGCTGCCAGGTCCCAGAGGCCCCTGCGGAGTTCCTCGGTGAGGGCAAGGAATTCACCGTTCCCGAGGGGCAGGAAGCGGCTTCCTCCCTCCGAGAGGAGGCGGCAGGCCTCCCGGAGGGAGACCACCGTCTCCTCGTCCACCCGGATCTCCCCGGTCAGGGCAAACCAGTCCTTCACTGACCGGACCGAAGCCCTGACGGATGAGGACCCCGCCCTTCCCCGGACCGTCAGCCGCCCTCCCCTGGGCCATTCGATCACGGCCCGTTCCCCGAGCTCCCCGGCCTGGAGGAGAAAGTCGAGGCAGAGCTCGGCTGAGTCGAGGATCCACCGGTACTCGTCCGTCTGTTCTCCTTCCCCCAGGGCGGGGCAGAGCAGCCGGACTTCGTCGGCCCTCCTGATCTCCTCGTCCAGGGAACGGAGGGCCTTCACCCTCTTTCCTCCGGCCAGGCCGAATACTGTCTTTCCTCCAGTCCCGGGGCGGCAGGCCGGCGTCCCCTGTCCGAGAGGCCGGACGGAAAAGGCCGCGGTGAAGCCCTCCCCGCCCGGAGCGAGCTGGATGTAGATCCGTTCGTCCGCGGGAACGCCGGGAAGGTCCCCCGGGCCGTCCAGGCTGGAACTTACGGGAACGAGGGGCGCCAGTGCCTCGAGAGCCCGGAGAACCTCCGCCTTCCCTTCCGGGGGAACGGAAATCCCCTTCTCACCGAGAATCCTGGCTATTTCCAGGTGCTTCTCTTCGAAGAAGACGGCCCGGATCCGCTCCGGTCCTTCCTCGACCGCCACCAGCCCGTGGAATGGGCCGTCGGAGGGGTGCGGCTCCATCCGGAGGAGTACGCCGGAGAGGAGGGATTCCGTCTCCACCCTGGGCGGCTCGGCCACGATTTCCACCGGGCGGCCGTCGTCGGCCCGGACGACGGAGGGGTGGCCTGCAAGGGCCTTCAGAATCTTGGCCTGGTCGAACTCGTGCCACCGCCTGTAATACCATCCGTCGTAGCCGCCCGTTTCACGTACCGCCCCTGCGGCGGCAGTATCCCGGCGGGTCATCCAGTTCTCGCGGACGAGGTCGTTCCGAAGGCGCCTGAGGGCCACGGGGCGTCCCTTGCTCCATTGTCCCGAAGGCTGCAGGACCTGTTCCAGGGGAGTGAAGGCGACGGACCGGATGATTCCCTCGTCATCGCTCTCCCAGTCGGCTTCCCAGAGCAGCCTCCTGGCCCTCTTCACCCCGCCGTCTCCGGCCTCTCCTATTGCAGACAGGGCGGAGAGGGCCAGCATCCAGTTTTCTCTGCGGGGGAGAATTCCGTGGAGGGGCAGGGGCCTGGGGACAGGGTTCTCCACCGGGCGGCCGAGAATCTCGCCGAGCTCCGTTGCCAGGAGATGCAGACCCCCGTCGTCGAGAAGCATGTCCAGGGCCTTTTCGAACAGGGGGCGGTACTCGTCCAGTTTTTCCGGGGCGCTCCAGGTGATGCAGAGGGCCGCAAAAAAGAAGAAGCAGGGGGGATAGTCCTGTTTTTCCAGCACCTTCGGGGAATAGACCGAGAAGAAAGAGCCGCTCCCTCTTCCCGCCCTGTACTCGGCGAGAAAGCGGAAGAGGGAGTACAGGGGAGCGAAGGAGCTCTTTTCCATACCTGCGGAAAGGTGGGCGGAGGCCTTTTTGAATTCCCCTTCGGCAAGAAGGAGCAGGGGGTGGAATACCCCGGACAGCCCCCCGTAACAGACCTTCCGGGAACGGTGCTCCTTCCGGAGACGTTTCAGCCCCTGCTCATAGAGATCCAGGGCCTCAGACCGCCTCCCGCCCAGGAAGGCGAGGATTCCCCGGACGCTGAAAACCTCCGGGGAGAGGATATCCCCGGAGGCCATCTCTGCCGCCTGTTCCAGTTTCCCGCCCAGGAACGCCGTTTCGGCTGCCCGGATGCGGGCTTCGTCCCCGGAAGGGGTTTGCCTGTTGAGTCCTGTCACCGGCACGGTCTCCTTAAAAGGGCCTGTAGAGGGGGGCGATGCGGAAGCAGGCGAGCATTGCTTCCTTCATGCTCACCGGGTTGGCTATGCCCTGCCAGGCAATGTCGAAGGCGGTGCCGTGGTCCACGGAGGTCCGGATGAAGGGGAGCCCGAAGGTGACGCTCACCGTCCGGTAGAAATCGTAGGTTTTGGAGGCGATGTGCCCCTGGTCGTGGTAGAGGGAGACCACCACGTCGTACTTCCCCTGGAGGCCGAAGTAGAACACGCTGTCCGCCGGGACGGGACCCACAACATTGATGCCCCGTTTCCGGGCTTCCTCCACTGCGGGGGCGAGAAAGCGGGCCTCCTCGTCGCCGAAGAGCCCGCCGTCGGAAGCGTGGGGGTTCAGGGCGGCCAGGGCGATGGTGCCGGCAGGAAGGCCGATGGAGGCAAGGCATTTCGCCGCCGTTTCTATGGAATGAATCACGTCGTCCGTGGTCAGCACCTCGATGGCCTGCTTCAGGGAGAGGTGGCGGCTGTGAAAGAGAATGCGGAGTTTGTCCACCAGGAACATGGTGTAGCTTTTCGTTGCCCCGGACATTTCCGCGAGCATCTCGGTGTGGCCGATGTAGGGCTCCTTCGCGGCCTTGAGGGCTTCCTTGTTGATGGGGGTTGTGGCTACCCCTGCGGCCGCGCCTGACATGCAGAGTTCCACGGCTTTCCGGATATAGGCCACCGATGCCTTGCCGGCGAGGGCGGACACATGCCCCACCGAAAGGGCGGCCAGGTCCGGGATCATGCCCAGATCCATCACGGGAAGTTCGTCCGGGGATCCTGAAATGTCCGAAGGACCATTCACCCTGCGGAGCTTCGCCGGAAGGGAGAGCTTTTTGCTCACCGCTTCCATGACGGTGAGGTCGCCGATGAGGAGCGGAACTCCTTCATTCCATACGTCCGGATCCGCCATGGCCCGAAGGGCTATTTCCGGGCCGACCCCTGCGGGGTCGCCCATGGGGACTGCGATCACTGTACGCTTCATTCCGATCAATTCCTTTCTTTTTTCAGCCACTGGACGGCCCGGAAAATGCCGTCCTCCTCACCGATGAGGCCGCCCTTGGTCACCGCCGGGACCCCGGCGAACTCCCCGTCGAGAATCCGCCCGCCCATCATGAGGGGCTGGATTTCCTCTCCGGGGGCCAGGGAGGATGCGCCCGCACCTTCGAAGAACATGGCGGCGGTGTCGCCGCCGGAGAGAAGTATACCGCATATTTTCCTTCCCAGGATACGGAGGGTCTCATGCCCCAGGTCCGCCAGTACGGCCGCAGTGGCGTTCTCCGAGCCCCTGAGGATCTCCGGGGAGGGCCGGATCAGCAGAAAATCCGCATTTTCGGGGAGGTTCTCGAGAAAGCCCCGAAGCCTCGGCAGGGCGTTCTCTGCGCTTTCTCCCGGTGAGAGGGTGAACTGGGCGCGGCGCAGTTTTCCCTCCGTCCAGGCGATCTGCCGGGCCGTTTTTTCCGAGGTGCTTCCGATGACCGCGAGGGCTGTCCCGCTGTTCCGGCCGGGGAGTTTCCGGCCCAGAAAGGCGGCGGTGAAGGGGCCGGGGTCCACGGGGATGATCTCCCCTTCCACGGAGGCGGCGCCTTCGGCCAGGGTCTCGATGTCCTCAGCTGTCATTGCGTCGGCGACCACCACCCTGACCCCGTCGGAAACAAGTGCGGAGAGCGCTTCGGCGACGGCTCCGGGACCCTGTTTCACCCGTTCCATGGTGATGAGGCCGCAGGGAAACATGCCGGAGAAATAGCCCGGAACGTAGCTCGACGACACGGGCCAGAGAGGATCCCGGGCGACCTCGGTGCGTTCGAGGAGGGAGCCGCCGAGGAGATGGAATCCCCCCACGGTGATCCTTCCGGAGGCCGGGTAGGCGGGGACCACCAGCGCGGCAGCCCCGGGCCGTACGGAGAGGAGCTCCGCCGTCTCGGCACAGATATGTCCCCGCAGTGTGGTGTCGATGCGCTTCCCGATCCCCACGGAAGTGGGCAGGAGGGCTGCGAACCTGCGGAAAATGGTCTTCGCGTCTTCAGGGGAACGCCTGCGGGTGTCGCAGTTTATGACGAGGGCTTCACCGTCCCCGGGAAGAATGATTTTCTCTTCCGGCCGGATGACCTGGCGGACGGGAAGCCCCCTGTCCTTCAGGAGGATGGACTGGACCGACGAGCCGGTGAGATCGTCGCAGAGTGCGGCAAAGGCTTTCATGATCCTACTTCACCAGCTCGACGAGTCCCAGGGAGAAGATCGGGAAATTGCTGATGAACATGACGGCGATGATCTCCGCCACGAGGAAGGCGAAAATCTTCCGGCTTATCTCCTCAAGGCCCACATTGTGATCCTTCACCAGCGAGACGGCCACGAAAAGGTTCACAGCCATGGGCGGCGTGATCATGCCCACGGAGGTGTTCACCACCATGATGATGCCCAGCATCAGGGGATTCATGCCGATGGACGCCGTTATGGGAAGGAGCAGGGGCGCCATGAGCAGGATGATGGCCTGGGTTTCGAGAAAGACTCCCAGGAAGAGGAGGATCAGGTTGATCAGGGTAATGAGCACGAAGGGGTTCGAGGAGACGGAAACGATCCAGGCCGCGATCTCCGCCGATACCCTGCTGACCGTGATGAGCCACGACATGGACTGGGACGTGGCGATGACGAAAAAGACAACGGAGGTGCTGATCCCTGCCTTTATGATCACCGACCTGATGGTCGCGAGGTCAAGTTCCCTGTAGATGAAGGCGCTGACCAGGAGGCTGTAGATGACGGCCACGGCGCCCGCCTCGGTTGGGGTGAAGACTCCCCCGTAGATTCCGCCGAGGATGATCAGGGGCATGACGATGGCCAGGAGGGAGTCCTTCACGGCGGCGAAAAGCTGCCCCCGGGTCCTGGCCTCCTCCTTCGGTATCTCGAGCCGCGCGGACTGCATCACTACCACAAGGCTGAGCACCACCGCCAGGAGGATGCCCGGGCCGAAGCCCGCGAGAAAGAGGTCGCCGATGGAAACTCCGGCCACCACGCCGAAGGTGATCATGGGAATGGACGGCGGGATGACCACGCCGAGAGTGCCCCCCGCGGCCGCAATGGAGGCGGCGAAAGCGGGCGGATAACCTTTCTTTATCATGGAGGGGACCATGATGCCCCCGATGGCTGCCACCGTGGCGGGGTTCGATCCGCTGATGGCTCCGAAAAAGGCGCTCGCCAGGATGGTGATGAGGCCGAGCCCTCCCCTGTAGCCCCCCACCAGTGCGGATGCCAGTTTGACCAGGCGGCGGGAAATGCCCCCGTGCTCCATGAGGCCGCCGGCCAGCATGAAGAAGGGAATGGCCATGAAGGGAAAGGAGTCGGCGGATGTGAACATGCGCTGGGCCACCACGACGGGGTTGAGGGGGAGGTTCCCGAAAGTGATTCCGGCGATGGAGGCGAGGCCGATGCTCACCGCCACAGGGATGTTCAGGAAAATGAGGAGAATGAGGACGGAAAACATAATCGCTGCCATGCTATCTCACCTCCGTCATGTGAGCGGAGGAACGGATGGAAGCCGTCGTCTCCCGGAAGGCCTGAAAAGCCCGGAGGGCCACGAGAAACATTCCGAGGGGAACAGCCGAATAGGGAACCCACATGGGGATGTAGAGGGCGGGCGTTGTCTGGCCCATGGAAATCTGGTGGGTGATGATGCTCCGGTAGTAGTACATGATCATCCCGCAGAAAAGGACGATGATGCCGAGGCGGAACCCTTCCAGGACAAGGCGGATCCGCACGCTCCGGAACCGGTCTGTGAAGAAGCTGACCCCCACGTGGGCCCCTTTCTTCATGCCGAGCCCCGCCCCGATGTAGGCCATGAAGACCATGATGTACCGGGCCACCTCCTCGCCCCAGAACATGGGGAAGAGGTTGAGGTACCTGGCGAGGGTTGCAGTGAAGACAACCGCCACCATGAGGGGAAAGAGCAGAAGGAGTGCGTACTCCTCAAAGTTGTCGAAGATTTTTCGCATAGCGGACCCCCCTGTCAGAAAGCCTTCTCCTTCACGGAGTGAAGGAGAAGGGCGAAAAGAGCGGGGCGTTCCCCAGGAACGCCCCGCGTTCAGCCGTTGTCAGGCTATTTCTGGGCGTCGACCAGCTTCTGGATGGCCTCCTTGCCCACTTTCTCTTCGAACTCCTTGTAGACGGGCTGAACGGCTTCGAAGAACTTGGCCTTGTCGGGCTCGGTCACTTCCATGCCCTGAGCCTTGAGGTCGCCCACGAGCTGCTTCTCGATCTCGATGCAGAACTCCCGTTCCCAGTGCCGGGCCTTCAGCTCCGCTTCGGTGAAAATCTTCCGCTGTTCCTCCGTGAGAGTCTTCTCCCAGAAGTCCCTGTTGATCAGCAGGATGGCGGGGGCATAGAAATGGCCCGTCAGGGAGAGGTATTTCTGCACCTCGGCGAACTTGGATGTGGAGATGATGATCAGGGGATTTTCCTGGCCGTCCACGGTGCTCTGCTGCAGGGCTGTGAACAGCTCGCCGAAGGGCATGGGAACGGGGTAGGCTCCGAGGGTCTTGAAGGTGCCCACATGGATGGGGTTCTCCATGAGGCGGATTTTGAGCCCGTTGAGATCGGCGGGGACGGCTACGGGCTTCTTGGAGTTCGTGAGCATCCGGAAGCCGTTCTCCCAGATTCCGAGGCCGACCATGC
>CAZJAR010000103.1:0-3747 GCA_964543785.1 uncultured Synergistaceae bacterium
TCCGCGACAGGGACATCTGGAAGATCAACATCGCCACCTTCACGTCCCTCTACGGTTTCTGGGCTGCGGCGACCTGGGGCCCCACGTTCCTCCAGGCGGAGCGGGGCTTTTCCCTCACCCAGTCCGGGCTCTATACCGGCCTCATCGCCCTGACCGCCCTTCCGGGAGGCATCATCTGGGGCAGGCTTTCAGACCGCTTCGGCAGGAAACGGACCGCCCTCTTCGTCCTCCCCATGAGCGCGGCGGCCCTTTTCCTTCTTACCCGTGCCCAGGGAACATCCGCAATCATCGGCACGCTGCTGCTCTTCGGCCTCTTCAGCAACACTGCCTTTACCCCCATCGCCATCTCATGGGTGGGAGATATCGTCAGCAGGCGACACCCCGGCTCCATGGGGGCCGCTGTGGGCTTCTTCAACGGATCGGTTATGTCGTCCGCCGTTGTGGCTCCGCTGGTTTCAGGTTTTCTTCGGGATCTTACCGGGTCCCTCGTTCCTGCGATCACTGCCGGGGTGGTGCTCATGTCTGCAGGCTCGGTGCTGCTTCTGTTCACACCGGGCAATCAGAAGTAAAAAGACGAGAAGCGAAAGGAGGTACACCATGGCTGAACTGACGGTTTTCGGCGCTGGAAGCTGGGGCACCGCCCTTGCGGCATCTGCGGCATCTTCCGGACACTCTGTCTGTCTCTGGTGCAGAAGAAGCGAACAGGCACGGGCAATCAACGCCACGGGGAAAAACCCCGACTATCTCAGGGACATTTCCCTTCCCCCTGGGGTTACGGCTGCATCGGATGCCGGCGGGGCTGCCCTCTTTTCCCATTACTGGATCCTCGCCCTCCCGACCCAGACCCTTCGCGGCTTCCTCCCTGTGCTGGACTCATTCTGCACCGACCGGACGGAAATATGCAACGTGGCCAAGGGCATCGAGATAGACACGGGGAAAAGGATCAGCGAGATCGTGAAGGAGCTTCTTCCCGCAGGGCTTTATTCCGTCCTTTCAGGCCCGAGCTTCGCCGAAGAGGTGGCCAGAGGACTGCCGACAGCTGTAACCGTCGCATCGGCAAACGAAGGGTCTGCCCTCTTCTGGCAGTCCATCCTCAATACGTCAAGGCTCAGGCTCTATACCTCCCATGACGTTTCCGGGACCGAAACCGGAGGAGCGGTGAAGAACATCATGGCCATCGCCTCCGGCCTGGCATCTTCGCTCAGACTTGGAGACAACGCCCGGGCTGCCCTGGTCAGCAGAGGTCTCGCAGAAATCATGCGGTTCGGCGAGGCCCTCGGCGCCCATCCCCTGACTCTCGCGGGCCTTGCTGGAATGGGAGACCTCGTTCTCACCTGCTACAGCACCCAGTCGAGGAATTTCAGGCTCGGTATGGCTCTCGGCAGAGGACTCTCCCTCGAAGAAGCCAGGAAGGAGATCGGGCAGGTGGCCGAAGGTGCCTATACAGTTCGGGCGGTCATGGAAGAAGCCCGGAAGCTTTCGGTGGACATGCCCATTTCACGGGGAGTTCACCGCCTGCTGTATGAAGGAGCTTCTCCGGCGGAGGAACTTGAACGGCTGCTCACCCGGGACCCTAAGGCGGAATATCCGCCCGCCATTCTTTGGGGCTCTTCAAGTTGCCCGGGAAAAGAAAGTGGGGTATAATCCGGACCGGCACAGTGTACCAGCAGATTTTATCCGAGGAGGAATGAACTATGGCAAAAGCAGTCGTGGACAAGGATGCATGTGTAGGGTGCGAGACCTGTGTCGGCACCTGCCCCGTGGAAGCCATTTCCATGGTTGACGGCAAAGCGGAAGTTGGGGACGGATGCATTGAGTGCGGCAGCTGCGTGTCTGTCTGCCCCGTGAATGCGATTACCCAGTAATCCGCTTCTGAACAGGCTAAAAGAGCCCTTTTCCTGCCCAGGCCGGAAAAGGGCTCTTTTTTTCCCGCCTCCCGGAGGGTATAATTATTGTCACAGGCAGTCAACTCAATTCAGGAGGCTGCAATGGAATTACGCACCGTTCACCGGGGAAACCGCCTCGAAAGGGAATTGCCCGCACTTCGTCTGCTGAGCGTCATCACCGCAGTCTGGTTTCTCGCAGCAGGCTGGGCTGATGTGCTTATGGGATATCCTCTCCTGGCTGTGCTCGACTTTTTTCTCGCCCTGCTCTTCCTGTTTTTCCGTATTCGGATGAACACCATGGCACCCTCGGCAGTCCGTGGTTTCGTTCCCCCCATCCTGCTCTTCCTTAACCTGCTGCCCCTGGGTGCTTCCTTTCTCGAGGCCGGTTTTTTTACCCTCCTCCTCCGCCACATCGTTACCCTCCTGGGAACGGGTATCTACATGCAATTCCGTACGCGGGACGTCTTCTTCACCTATCTCGTGATCAACGCCTTTTCCTTCATCGGCACATTTCTCCTTTCCGGCGACTACAGGGGAGAAACTGTAAACCTGGCCATTTGCTATATTTTCATCGTCTCCAGCATGTATTTTTTTTCCATGCTGCAGCGAAAGGCCTCGAGGGAACTCGCCGCCCTGTCAAGCTCCGAGCGGCAGGCACGGGACATGGCCAGCCGGGACCCCCTTACGGGGCTCTTCAACAGGCGCCATTTTGACGGGGAACTCACCCGGCTTCTCCGGGAAGGGACCGGCGTCACCCTTCTTCTTCTCGATCTCGATGATTTTAAGGACATCAACGACGCCCGGGGTCACCAGGCGGGTGACGAAGCCCTGAAAAAAATGGCGTCAGCGGTCACCAGGGCCGTCAGAAGGGATGACATCGCCTGCAGAATAGGGGGGGACGAATTTGCCGTCCTCCTTCCCGCATGCCCTGAGAACAACGGGCTTGTAATCGCGGAAAATATCTGCCGCCAGCTCAGAAGCTGCGCCCCATACCTGAGCGTATCTCTCGGCGTGGCCTCTTCGGCTGGAGGCTCCTCTCCGGGCGATGCGTTCAGAAAGGCGGACACTGCTCTCTATCAGGCGAAATCGAAGGGAAAGGGGTGCATCGTGTCCTGCGGCGGACTCCTTCCCGACCTGGCGGCTTCTGCAGGAAACGATTGAACAAACGCCCCCGAGAGCATACAATACACCAGTCCGGAGCCAGCCCGGACCACAACGGCCCCCAGGAGGCTTCGTCATGGACCGGCTCATCCTGTCCCTCTTGATAATCAATTTTGCCATCTACTCCTATTCCAATGCCTTCTTCTTTCTCGCCCCCTACCTCGCCGCCCGGGGGTACACCGCTGCATCGGCCGGGATACTCGTCGGCGTTTTCTATGCGGCCACCACGGCGGTCCGGCCGGTAGGGAGCTGGATCACCGAAAAAATCGGCGTACGCCAAAGCATGATCTGGTCGTCGGGAGTCTGCATCGCCTGCGCCCTGGCCCTCCAGGCCTACCAGGGAGCTTTCGGCTGGTTCGTGGGAGTCCGGGTGGTCATGGGCCTGGCGTACAGCATTTTCATGGTCGCCCTTACCACCTACCAGGCCCTCGTCATCGAGGAGTCGAGGCGGGGGCTCGGTTTTGCCCTTGTCTCCGTGGGAAGCCTCATTCCCATGTTCACGGTGGTTCCCCTCACCGACTATCTTGTCCGGAGCGGCCTGGACAGGTTCTTCATGATCCTTCCCCTCGCAGCCGCCGCCCTCTCCTTCTCCCTTGCCCTCCGCCTCCGGCCCGCCCGGTTCCAGGGCTCACCCGGACAGAATCAGCCCATGGAATGGGGAACCTACGGCGACCTCTTTCGGGAAACACCGGCAGGAAAA
>CAZJAR010000103.1:3757-7945 GCA_964543785.1 uncultured Synergistaceae bacterium
GCTTCTTCTTCGGCCTGTGCGACGCATCCATCGTCTTCATCGGCACGGTGCTCATGGAAAAGGGACTCGTCCCTTCATGGTTTCTCTTCTCCCTCGGAGCGGGAGCCCTGTTCGTCCGGACAGCGGGAAGAAACCTCTTCAACCGGTACCAGAGGACTGTCTTCGCCGGCCCTTCCTTCCTCCTCATGGCCCTCTGCCTTCTCGGCCTCACCTACGCCCGCACTTCCTTCGGACTTGTCCTCTGGGGCTTTTTCTACGGCATGGGCATGGGGTACGGCTACCCGGCCCATCTCGCTCTCACCGCGGACCTCGCGGCACCCCGCCTCCGGGCGAAAGCTTCGGCGCTGGTCCACTTCTCCATGGACCTGAGCTGGTTCATCCTTCCCCTGTACATGGGGTTCGGATGCACCCTTCTCGGCACCCACCGGGCCTTTCTTCTCTTCACCCTGATCTGTATCGCCACCGCAGTGATGACCACCATCATGTGGCTGCCTGCGAGAAAAGGGCGGCCATGAAGAAAGCCGGGACTTTGTGTCCCGGCTTTCTTCATGACTCCTGGTTCTTGTCATCCTGAACGGAGCGGAGGATTTCACCTTTGAGGCCCAGGAGCACAAGAGAGATCCTTCGTCGCTTTCGCTCCTCAGCGATGACAGAAACAGCAATGCCGCCCCGGGCTGACAGGAGGCAAAAGCCGTTCCGGCTCTCCCTAGCTCATCTTCCGCACCCGTACTTCTATACCTGAGTCCTTCAGAAGATTCACAAGCTTTCCGGGGTCCGTCTGCCCGTAATGATAGGGGTACAGGATTTTCGGCCGGAAGGAGAGGGCGGCGTCGGCCGCCATTTCGGGCGTCATGGTGAAGGGAAGGTTCATGGGCAGGAAGGCGATGGAAATGTCCTTCAGCTCCTTCATCTCCGGAATGTTCTCGGTATCCCCGGCGATGTATATTCTTGTATCGCCGAAATTCAGGATATAGCCGTTGTGCTGGTCCTTCGGATGATACGGCTGGCCGTTGTCCCGTTTGTGGACGATGTTGTAGGCAGGTACGGCCTCCACTTTGATCCCAAGGACTTTTTTTGACTCCCCGTTGCCCACGATACGTCCCTTGCCAAGAATTCCCGCACTGTTCCTGTTCAGCACGATATCAGTCCCATCGGTGACAATGTGCCTCAGCGCCTCTTTATCCAGGTGATCCTGGTGCTCGTGGGTTATCAGTACGGCATCCGCCCTGGGAAGAACGGAATAGTCGGCGACCTTGCTGTAGGGGTCCACGTGGATCACCCTGCCGCCGAAAGAGAACATCAGGGTTCCGTGCCCGAGAAAGGTAATGGTCACCTCTCCGGCGGAGGTTTCAAACCGGTCTTCCTCGAACACCCGGGCGGATTCCGCCGCAAAGGCCCCTCCGGCAGCGAGCAAAACGGCAAGAGCTGCGATTGAAAGAATTTTTATCATGGAACACTCCTCCTCTCGTTGAATTTTCAAAAATCATACCAGAAAAAGAAGGAGAAGGGAAGCACAGCATGGCTTTCTTTGCCTTTTTCAATACCAATTTTTATATATAACTATATTTTATAACTCATAACCCCTTTCAAAACACCTCTTCGATAATCGCAGAGGAAAATGCTTCAGGAATACGGCATTTCACGGAAAGGGATTCTTCAGCGATCTGCTAGAATAATGGTCAAATCCGCATCCCCGTTCCGGAAAGGATGAGACGAGAAATGAGAAAAAACCTTTTCGCCCTGTTCCTGATGACTGCATCCGTCCTTGTGTTTTCCGCAGCTGCGCCGGCCCCCGCCGCCTTCAACCCGGAATCCTTTGCAGGTCCGAAGATACGGGACCTCTACCTGGTGATCATCCGGGATCCCGACGCCCAGCTCCTTGCCCTGGAGCGGGGAAAGGCGGACATCCTGGGGGATCTCCACCGTCCCGTGGACGTGGACGCCCTTTCCAAAAACCCGGCCGTGGACCTCTCAATCGCATCGGGCTTCCACGGGTTCTTTCTCGGCTTCAACGTGCGGACCTTTCCGTGGAACAGCCTCGACCTGCGCCGCAGCGCCTGGCAGGCCCTTCCCAGGGAGCGGATGGTCCGGGATCTCTTCGCCGGGTACGCCGAGCCTCTTTCCACCTTCCTCCCTCCGGTGTCTCCCTACTTCGAACCGGACGTGACGGCCTACCCCCACGACCCCGAAGCTGCAAGGAAGCGACTTGCCGACGGGGGATGGACATGGGGCTCCGACGGCGTTCTCGTCTCGCCCGACGGGAAAAAAGTCCCCCCCCAGAAACTTCTCTGCCCCACGGCGTCCACGGCACCCACAACGGCCGAGATGGCGGTGCGCATGGCCGGGGCCCTCTCCTCCATCGGCATTCCGGTCGAAGCGGAGCCCATGGACTTCTCCACCATGATCTCCAGGCTGGACGAGCGGGATTTCCAGATGTACGTCCTGGCATGGCAGATGACCCGGGACCCCGATTCCCTCTACGCCTTCTACTCCTCGAAGATGGACATACGGGGCGGATATAACATGCCCGGCATCTCCGATCCCGCCCTCGACGAAGTTCTCGACAGGCTCCGCTTCGCCCCGGACGAGACGGCGGCCCGCACGGCCGCCTCGGAGGCCCAGAAGCTTCTCTCGGATCTCGTCCCGGTGGTCCCCGTCTACAGCCGGTACACCATCTCCGCCGTGTCGAAGCAGTGGAAGGGAACCCTGGTCACCGACAGGGTCACGGCGGACAACACCTGGAGCCTGCTGGCCATGGAGCCCGCGTCAGGCCCCATGAAGCCCCTCTATCTCGTCCAGGCCGACGAGCCGAGGGCGCTCAACCCCTTCACGTCCAGCTCCGCCTACGACTGGCAGGTCCTCGGCCTGATCTACGACTCCCTCATCGCCGTGGACCCCTACACCCTGGAGACCATTCCCTGGCTCGCCGAAAGCTGGACCATCGCCACGGAGGAAGGCCCTTCGGGTCCCCGCACGGTGCTCACCTTCCGCCTGAGGGAAGGGGTGGAGTGGCACGACGGCACCCCCCTGACGGCCGCGGACGCCGCCTTCACCTACGAAACACTCAGGAAGAACGCCGTTCCCCGGTATTTCGACAACGTGGACAATATCGACACCGTGGAGACCCCGGACGACCGCACCCTCAAAGTGGTCATGAAAAACGTGAGCTTCTGGCACCTCCACCGGGTGGGCGGCATCTCCATCCTCCCCCGGCACGTCATCGAAAAAGTCGCCGACTGGCGGAGCTGGCTTCCCGCGTCGGAGAAGCACCCTTCGGACTCTACCCTCACAGGACTCGTGGGGACGGGCCCCTTCGTCTTCCGGGAGTACCGCCCGGGGGAATATGTCCGGCTGAGCGGGAACCAACGGTTCTGGCTCGGCAGGAAGAGGTGACGGAGGGGTGAGCGGCTACTGGGCACGGCGGACGGGGAGCGCCCTGCTGGTCCTCGGGCTGGTGCTGGTGCTCAACTTCGTCCTGTTCCGCATGATGCCGGGAGATCCCGTGGCCTCCATCATCGACCCGAACTTCTCTCCCGAGGCAAAGGCACGGCTGAGCGAAGTCTACGGCCTCGACCAGTCTCTTCCCGTGCAGTTTCTCCGGTACGTCCGGTCCACCCTGACCTTCGACTTCGGCATCTCCTTCCTCACCGGGCGCCCCGTGATGGAGGAGCTGAAATCCCGGCTGCCAAACACGGTGGTGCTGCTGGGTACAAGTCTTGTGCTGTCGTCCCTTCTCGGGACCTGGCTCGGCATGAAGGCTGCCCGGAAGCGGGGAAGCCTGCTGGAAAAGTGCGTCCTCTGGAGCGGCGCCCTGTCTTTTTCCTTCCCCTCCTTCTTCGTCCAGCTTGTGCTCCTCATGGCCTTCGCGGCCGCACTCCCCCTCTTTCCCCTGAGGGGAACCCTGTCGGTCCCTCCTCCGGCGGGGGGGCTCCCCCTGCTGCTCGACTACCTGTGGCACATGGCCCTGCCCGTCTTTTCCCTCGTCCTCCTGGGTTTCGGAGGATGGGCCCTCTACGTGCGGAACCTCATGGTGAAGATTCTCGGCGAGGATTTCATCCTTCTCGCCCGGGCCAGGGGGCTTCCGGAACGGAACATCATCCTGGGACACGCCTTCCGGACCCTGCTGCCGCCCCTCCTCACCATCTTTCTGCTCTCCCTTCCCGGGATCGTCTCCGGGGCCGTGATCAC